>NZ_RAWI01000194.1 GCF_003612125.1 Corallococcus praedator | reverse complement strand
CCCCGCCGCGCGTGGAGCCCGCGCCCATCATCGCGGCGAACGCCGGCCCCCGGCTGCTGGGCCCCACGAGCGCGCTGGCGCCCGGGGACCTCTTCGACCACGCCCGGGCCGCCGAGGCCGCCTTCAGCGCCGGGGACTACACCACCTGCGTCACCGCGTGCACCGACGCCGTCCGGCGCGCCATGGCCTTCGCCGGTGAGGGCACCCTGGCCCAGCAGGCCTTCCTGCTCCACGTGGACGGCGCGGACCTGCTGCGCCTGCAGGGGCTGTCCACCATGCCGCACCTGCGCGTGGACGACGCCGCCTTCTCCCTCTACGTCCTGATGCAGGTCTTCGTGCGACTGAACGCCGTGGGGCTTCCGACCGCCGGGTGATTCAGGCAGGGCCGCCGCCCCCACATCTCAGGGGCAGGGCTCCCACCACCAGGGAGTTCCGGAGGGTGCCCCTGCCTGTTGCGCGTGAAGACGTCGTTGAGGCCGTCGCGGATCCACGGAATGGGCCTGTTCGCGGTGAAGGCCCGCGAGGCCCTGCCCATCGGCGGGACGGTGCCCCGCGCGCCTCACGTCCGGCTCGCGGGGCGGTAGCGCACCACGCGGAGGGAGGCGCTGTTGACGAGGAAGCTGGTGATGGACGCCAGGCGCGCCTTGCCTCCGGACTCCGTCCACTCGAGCACGTGGATCCGGAGGGGTTCGTCCTCCTCGAGCATCTGCTCGCCGTGCACGTGCAAGAGCACGACGTCCGCCTTGTCCCCCGCGTAGCGCACCAGCGTCTGGCGGAAGGTCAGCCAGGATTCGCGGGTGCCGGACTCATCGGCCTTGCCGCGCAGGAAGGCCGTGGGATTCGCCAGGGGGCCCTGGATGAACTCGCCGCCCTCCAACTGGTACTTGATCACGTTGGCCTGGGAGCTCATCGCCGGATCCTCGTAGCAACCGGTGCACTCGGCCTCGCAGTCGCAGTCGTACGTCTTGCCGGCCGGCAGGGGTTCATCCTTGCGGTGCTGCACACATTGCTTCACGCAGGCCTTCAGCGCGGCCGTCTCCTGTTTGCGCGTCCTGGCGAGCGTCGCGAGCATCTGCGCCTGGGTGGTGTCGGCCTCGAAGAAGGACACATCCCCCAGGTGGAGCAGTCCGGCGACGCCCACCAACCCGTCGTGCTCCATCGCGGAGAGCGCCGCGCGCGCCGTGGCCCGCTGCGGCTTCAGTTGCGCGGGCTTCACCCGCGTCCACGTCGCACGGGCCTCGGAAGCCGGGCCCTTCTGATCCAGGTCGGCCTTCAGGAACAGGTCGGTCACCTCGCGCGCCCGCACGAGCGCGTCGTGGTACGCCTTCTTGTCCGGCACGCTGGCGATCCGCTTGCTCAAGGGTTCGCCGTAGTTATCGTCCGGATTCTCGCGCACCTGCGACAGCAGCGTCTCCGCCGTGTAGCGCGGCGCCCAGGCCAGCTTCGCTCCGGTGTCCTTGCGCGCGGCGGCCTGCTTGCGCTCGTACGCGAAGCTGCGCACCTCCTCGAACGCCGCGGCCTCCGCCTCCGGCCGGTACGGGTCCTCCCCTTCCACGTAGACGCGCAGGTCGCTCAGGCACGTGTCCTCGTATTTGCCGCCGGGGTACGTCGTCACGAGCGTGAGCCTCACCCCCGCGACCTTCGCCGGCACGGGCAGCACCACCTCCTGCCAGCCCCGCACGTCCTTGAGCTCCACCTCCAGCGGCGTGCCCGTCGTCTGGGGGCCCGTCTCCCCCTGGACCAGCGGCTCCAGCTTCACCTTGCGAGGACGCGCGTTGGCCCGGAAGAGCGTGTCCGTCTTCTGGAAGCCGTTGCGCACGAAGAGCCGGTAGGCCTTCGCCTTCGTCAGCGCCGGGCCCCACCACTCAATCGATTCGCCTTCGCCGCGTCCCTTCACGCCCTCTACCCACGCCGTGGTCGGGTCTTCATCCGCGATGTAGAGCGGCAGGTAGTTCTGTTCGTGTTTGTTCCAGCCGTTCTCCAGGAACGAGGACGCCGTGACGCGGCGCGGGTGCAGCCGGTGCGCATTGCCCGCATCGGGTTCGAGGATGACGGGCGCGGCGGCGAGCAGGAGCGACAGGAGGATCATGGCGTGCGGTCCTTCTTGGAAGTCGGTGGGGATTGCAGCGGCGCGGCCCACAGCACCAGCCGCGACAGCCCTGCGGGATAGAGCCCCGAGTCCTCCTGCTGCCGGGACACGAGGTGGTAGACGATGCGGGCGTAGCGGGCCCCCGGGGGAAGGGGCACGCGGCGCGTCTGTCCGGGCAAGAGCCGCGTGTCCTCCAAGGCGCCCAGATGCGGCAGTGGCTCTCCCGGCCACGCACGCAGTTCCAGCTTGCGTCCGAAGGTGGCCACCGTGCGGGGGGACTCGAAGAGGGGTTCGTCCGCCACCTCCACGCCCACCCAGCGCATCACGTCTCCGGTGGGGAACGCATGGCCCACGTCACGCAGCGACAGCAGCAGCGCCCCGCGCACCTGCTCCACCGCCAGCGCTGCCTTGAGCGAGTCCGTGCGGCGCGTGCCACCCAGGCCGTGGTCCCCGCGCGGCATGTGACAGGAGGTGCAGTGGCGCGTGTCACCCGACTGTTCACGCCACCGCGTCCACTCGCCCACCGTGTCCTGCTGCGACTGCGTGGCGGACAGCCGCTGCCGATGGCCTCCGCTGTCCAGCACCGGAAAGCCGAACTGGTGACAGCCCGCGCACGGCATGGCCTGCGAGCCCTTCGTGTCACCGACCGGCGCGTGACAGCCGGCACAGGTGACGCCGCGCTCCTCGGCGGGACTGTCGGGCGGCAGGGCTCCTCGCTCCAGGTCGCGCGCGAACGGCGCGTGGCACTGCACGCACCACGCGGGACGGTCCTCGGTGATGGCCACCTGGAACACGTCATCGGTCCGCGCCGTCGCATGCCCGCTGGCGCGCCACTGCGTCACCTGTTCCGCGTGGCATTCCTCACAGCGCTGGACGCCCCAGTCGGGCAGCCCGTGCGGCGCGGGCCCCGGCTCCATCCGCGCCGTCCCTTGAGGGAAACGAGCGCCGGGAGCCGCCGCCATCAAGGAGCAGGTGAGCAGGAGCGTGAGCACGGAAGCACCTCAATCCAGGCGTCGGTTTGTTTTTCTCGCGGCCTGAGAAGTCAGACATCGCAGAAAATCGGGGCGGAAATACCGCCGAGAATAAAGAAATACGCGTCCGTATACCCATCGGAAGTGAACAACAGGGGCGCTCCGGTCCGCGGAGTGAAACCGTTCATTGGGGCCATGGGATGCAACCATCGGACGAAGACTGGATGCTGCGCGCGATCGAGTGGGGGCGGCGCGGCCGTCCCGCACCGAACCCGCACGTGGGTGCGGTGCTGACGCGAGCCGGAAGGCTGATCTCCGGTGGCCACCATGAGAAGGCGGGCACCGCGCACGCGGAAGTGAATGCCATCGCCAACGCGCAGGGTGACACGCGCGGCACGACCCTCTACGTCACGCTGGAGCCGTGCAACCACCACGGTCGAACCGGCCCCTGCACGGAGGCCATCCTCCAGGCCGGCATCACGCGCGTCGTCGTGGGCGCCGTCGACCCGAATCCCCACGTCCGGGGCGGCGGCATCGACCGCCTGCGCGCCGCGGGCGTGGAGGTCATCACCCATGTGATGGCCGCCAGCGCCCAGGAGCTCGTCGCGCCCTGGGCCAAGGTCCAGACCACGGGCCATCCCTATGTGTTGCTGTCCACTGGCACGGGCTCGCGCGTCCTTCCCCTGGAGATGGATGCCTTGTGGGTCGGCGCCGCGGAGCTGGACGCGGCCCTGCTGCCTTGCGCGCCGCTGACCGTCGTCGCGTCGCCCGGCGTGGAGCTGCTGCGCCGCGTGGCACGCCGGTACGCGTCCACCCCGGACCGGATGCTGGTGTTCTGCCCGGAGGCCCGGCACGCCGAATACATGCTCGCCGCGGGCTCCGCCGCCATCACCGTGGTGCCGCTGCCCTATCAGGACGGCACGCCCCTGCCGCTGCGCCTGGCCCTGCGCGAGCTTCCCCGCTACGGCGTGGTGACGCTCTTCGTGGACGCGGACGAAGCGCTGGAGCAGGACCTGTGCGACGCGGGCCTCGTGGATGGACACCTGGAGCGACAGTTGGACCGGAAGGTGGGGACATGATGCCGTCCACCGCCGTCCCGCTGCTCCGCCACCCCACCCTGCTCGTCCTGGCCCGGGCCCAGCTCCCCACCCGCGCCGGCACCTTCACCGCCGTCTCCTTCCGTCACGCGTCCGGCGCGCAGATTGAAGACATCGCGCTCATCCGGGGCCAGCTTGACGGTCCGGCCCCCGTGCCCACGCGGCTGCATTCCGAATGCCTCACCGGCGACGCCCTGGGCTCGCTGCGCTGTGATTGCCGCGACCAGCTGGAGCAGTCCCTGGAGGCGCTGGCCGGGGTAGACAACGGCGTCCTGCTCTACCTGCGCCAGGAGGGCCGGGGCATCGGCATCGCCAACAAGCTCCAGGCGTATCAGGCGCAGGACCGGGGGCTGGACACCGTCCAGGCCAACCTGCACCTGGGCTTCGACGACGACCTGCGCACGTATGACATCGCCGCGGGCATGCTGGCCGCGCTGCGCATCCAGCGGGTGTCGCTGTATACGAACAACCCCCGGAAGATCGCGGGCCTGGAAGCGCACGGCATCGAAGTGGACCGCCGCGTGGCGCTCCTCGGGCCGACCCGCCCGGAGAACGTCCGCTACCTTGAAACCAAACGCGTCAAGTCCGGCCACCTGCTCTAGCTCCCGCCCATGATGACCCAGGACCGACTGAAGCTGGCGTTTGTCATTGGCAGCCACCGCACGCCGTCGCAATCCGCCAAGGTGGGGCGCTTCGCCCAGAATCAATTCCTCCAGGGCGGTCCGGGCCGGGAGGCCTTCTACCTTGACCTGACCGAAACGCCGCTGCCGCTCTGGGATGAGGGCGTCTGGAACAACGCCGAGTCCTGGCAGACGACGTGGGGCCCCGTGGCCCGTGAATTGACGGACGCGGACGGCCTGGTGCTGGTCACCCCCGAGTGGGGCGGCATGGCCACGCCCGCGATGAAGAACTTCCTGCTCCTGTGCAGCGAGGGCTGCGTGCGGCACCGGCCCGTCCTCATCATCTCCGTGTCGTCAGGCATGGGCGGCAGCTATCCGGTGGCCGAGCTGCGCATGAGCAGCGGCAAGAATTCACACCTGTGCTTCATCCCGGAGCACGTCATCGTGCGCAATGTCTCGCAGGTCCTCAACGACGGGGCCGCGCCGGGAAATGATGAAGATTTGTATTTGCGCGAGCGAATGTTTTACGCGTCGAACGTATTGATTGAGTACGCCCGGGCGATGAAGCCGCTGAGAGCACGGTCCGGCATGTTCGAGAAGAGATTCCGCTACGGGATGTGACACGGCCCCTTCGCCCTCGAACGCGAAGGCCGTCCGCATCAACCCCACACATCCGGTCAGCGACACAAGCTTCGGAGGAGGGAAGTCTTTGCATCCCATCCGCCGAGGACCCGCCACGCGTGCGTGGTGGGGACAACCCCACACCAAGGAAACAACCCCATGAACACCCAGAACTCGATGAGCGCTCCCGCTGCCTTCCCCGTGCAGGTCAAGAGTGGCGTGAAGGCCGGCGCCTTCACCTTCCCCACGGGTCCGATCATCACCAACCCCGGCCCGATCATCACGGGTCCGATCATCGTTCGCCCCCCGATCATCATCGCGGCCCCGGCCTAGTCGTTGTCCTCCGGCGGTGGGGCGAGACGTGCTTCGCCCCACTGCCGTTCTTTCTTCTGACTTCTTCCCACCTGCCCTCCTCCCATGCCCCTGGCCCTCGCCCGTCCCGCGCTCGAGCCCGTTGAGCTCATGCCCATCCCCGCCGGAACCTTCCTGATGGGTTCCACCGAGGAGGAAGTGGAGCGGGCGTCGCGGCGGTGGAGCTCCGCGCTGATCAAGCCGGAGTACCGCGCCACCTTCGGCTCATGGCTGCGCAAGGAGATGCCGTTGCACCCGGAGGAGATCGCGGCGTTCCAATTGGCGCGCTTCCCCGTGACGAACCAGCAGTACCGCGTCTTCCTCGCGGAGACCGGCAATCCTCCCGCGACCTCCATCCGCCAGCGGCTGCCGGAGGATCACCCCGTGTGGGGCGTGACGGCCACGGACATCGCGCGGTACCTGGCGTGGGCCCGTCAGCGCACGGGACAGGCCTGGCGGCTGCCGACGGAAGCCGAATGGGAGTACGCGGCTCGCGGCCCCGAGCACTGGGACTACCCGTTTGGCGACACGTTCGACGCGCGCCTGTGCAACACGCGCGAGGCGGGCCTGGGCGGCACCACGAGCGTCACGCGCTACGCCGCCCATCCGACCGCGTATGGCGTCTGTGACATGGCCGGCAACGTGGAGGAGTGGACCTCCACGGACTACGCGCCCTACCCGGGCGGCCCTTTCATCGAAGACAACCTGACCGAAGCGCTGGGGCCCGTCTATCCGGTGCTCCGGGGCGGCTCCGCGGAGTGTGGCGGGGACCTGGCCCGCTGCGCGCGCCGGCACGGCCCCCACCCGAACTTCAACTTGTTTGGCTTCAGACTCGCGCTGTGAGCCCCGCTGGCCCGGCGTGAGCCGCGGCTTCTGGAGAACCCTCATGAACTCCCTCCGCAAATCGTCTGCCTTCGCCGTGGAACCGACCGAACAGTTCATGTTCGCGGCGACCATCGGTGGCCACCTCCTGTCCGTGAGCGTGGATGACTTCGCCATCCACACGGACCTGGTCGCGCACGCCGCCTCCATCGAGTCCATCGCGGTGCACCCGACGCTGCCGTACCTGGCGACGCTGGGCATCGACTACACGGTGTCCATCTGGGACCGAAGCGACCCGCGCAAGCTGCGCAAGCTCCAGGACATCCACCTGCGTGACATCCGCTCGGAGGGCTACGAGTTCGTCGCCACCCTGCCCCTGTCGTGCCCGCTGGCGTTCCATCCCACGGAGCGCAAGCTCATCACCCACAACGCGGACGGCGCGCTCACGGAGATCGCCTTCGACGACACGCGCCACGATCCGCTGTGGGCCGCGGGCTACTTCCAGGACCCGGACGGCATCGCGTACGACATCGACTACGTCCGCTACCTGCCGGACTCCGGGAACATCTTCGCGTCCACCTTTGGCGGCCACGTGGCCGTCGTGGATCCGAAGAAGCCCAAGGAGCCGGTGCTGCGCTACCGCTATGACCGGCGCACCATCCACTGCGCGGAGCACCTGGGCGGCTCCATGTACCTGCTGGCCAGCGACACGCGCCGGGTCATCCGGTTCGACGCCAGCGGCAAGCAGGAGCCCTTCGTGGGCCCCCCGGTGGTGCGCGACCACCTGGAGCAGATCTCCATCAACCGCGCGTCCGGCCGCGTGCTCGCGAGCGGGTTCGACCGCACGCTCGTGGAGATCGACCCTGAGACGTGCGCGTCCAAGGGCGTGGTGCTCCAGACGCCGTTCAAGCTGCGCTGGCTGCACCACCTGGAGCGCGACCCCGACCTCGTGCTGGTGCAGTGCCGCAACGGCGCCTTCTACAAGGCGAGCCTGTCCGGCAAGCGCCCCACCGCCGTCATCAAGGAGACGCCCAACGCCCTGTGGACCGGCGTCCGGGTGGGCACGCACGACCTGGCGTTCGCGGGCGAGGGGCCGGAGATGCTCCACGTCCACGTGGACGGCGCGAACCCCGGCACGATGGAGACGAAGGTCTCCACCCGCTGGGAGACGGTCGCCGCGTCGCGGGGCTCCTACGCCAAGCGCATGGTGTTCCACCCCCCGACGCAGGCGCTGGTGCAGGGCCGCTCGGACGGCCACATCATCAGCATCCGCAACGGCATCACCCGCCCGGTGACGAAGCTGGCCGCGCCCCTGCGCGACATCGCCGTGTCGCAGGAAGGCTTCGACCTGTTCGCCATCTCGGAGGACTCGCGCGCCTTCCGCATCGACCTGGAGTCGGGTCAGGTGAAGGCGGAGGTCCAGACCGGCGAGGAGCCCATCTGGGCGCTGGCCCACAACCCCACGCGCAAGGTGCTGGCCGTGTGCGAGCGCCAGGGCCTGCTGCGCCTGCTGGACGCCACCACGCTGAACCCGCTGCTCGCGGTGGAGGGCACCTGGGCGCCCAAGCGGATGCTGTGGCGCGACGCGGACCGGCTGCTCGTGGGCCGGGGCGCGGAGCTGTACGAACTGAACGTGGCCACGGGGGCCATGGCGCAGGTCATCCCCCACCTGGGCAACACCATCGAGGACTTCGCCTGGGATGACTCGGGGCGGTTCCTGGCGCTGTGCACCTACGCGCGGCGCATCCACCTCTTCGACTTCAAGACGTTCCAGGAGCTGTCGGTGACGGGCTTCGACCTGGACTACCCCAAGGGCCTGCTGTGGATGCCCGCGAACCGCGCGGAGGGCGCGCATCCGAACGAGTTCGTCGTCTTCGGGCGCACCGGCGTGCTGCGCAGGTACTGGGCCCACGACGGACGGCTGCATTCCATGGGGCAGGTGGACGCGCCGCTGTCCGCCGCCATCCACGATGACGCCGGGGTGTACGTCCCGTGATCAACCATCGCTCCCCCATCAGCGGCGTGGCCTGCCTGGACGACCGCTACGTCGCGACGGCCGGCTACGACAGCCAGCTCATCCTCTGGGACGCCCGCACGCAGACGGCGGTGGCCCGGGCCCGGCACGACCACCTGGCCAACCACTGCACCTTCAGCCCGGACGGCCGCTTCCTCTTGTCGGGCAGCAGCGACCACACGGTGCGCCTCTGGAGCGTGCCGGACCTGGGGCTGCTCGCGGTGATGCGCCACTCGGACGACATCGAGCGCGTCGCGTTCTCCCCCCGGGGGGATCGCTTCGCCACCGCGTCGCGCGACTACGCCATCCGCGTGTTCGACCTGACGGGACAGCGCGTGCACCTGCTGGAAGGCCACGCGGCGGACGCTGTCTTCGTGGAGTTCTCCCCGGACGGCCGCGAGCTGTGGTCCACCAGCGACGACGCGGACATCCGCCGCTGGGACGTGGAGACGGGAGAGCTGCTCCAGCAGGTGTCCTTCGGCGACGTGCAGCTGGACACCATCGCGATGGGGCCCGAGGGCGTCCTCTACGCCGGCAACGACGCCGGGGAGATCCTCATCCTCAAGGACGGGCAGGTGCGCACACACCAGGCGCACGCCCTGGGCATCAAATGCCTGGCGTACAGCGGGCGCGAGTCGCGGCTCGCGAGCACCGGCTACGACGGCTTCCTGCGCACGTTCCGCACTGCGCCGGATGGTTCGCTCACGCTGGAGGCCGAGACGCGGCCCCCGCGCGAGGTGTGGCTGCGCACGTGCGCGCTGGACTCGCGCGACCGCGTCATCGTGGGCACGTTCGGCTCCAGCTACGCGACGTTCGACATCGGCTCGCGGCGGTGGGACCTGTCCCGCGTGGGCGACACGCCGGGGCTCAACGCGGTGGGCGTGCACGCGGGCGCCATCATGGCCATTGGCGACGCGGGCGTGCTGTACCGCGACGGCGTGGCGGTGCGGCGCATCGACAGCCTCTGCAACTTCCTCTTGTCCTTCCAGGGCCAGCTGCTCACCGGCGGGCAGACGGGCACCCTCTTCGACGCGCTCACCGGCCAGGTGCTGTTCGAGCAGCCCTCGCCCATCAACTGCGCGGTGGAGGTGCAGCGCGGGGGCGAGTCCCTGGTGGTGATGGGGACGTACTCCGGCGACGCGTGGCTGCTGGCGCGGGCGGAGGGACGGATGGTGCTGCGCGAGCGGCTGTCGGTGTTCCGCGCCGCCATCAAGGGGCTCGCGGTGCACGGGGGCACGCTGTTCGCCACCTGCGCGGACCGCACCGTGGCGCACATTTCGCTGTCCACGCTGGAGGTGTCGCGCACGGCGAACGCGCACGAGCGCATCACCAACGGCGCCGCCGCGCTGCCAGACGGGAGATTCGCCTCCGTGGGCCGCGACCTGATGCTGCGCGTCTGGCGCCAGGGACAGCCGAGCGTCTTCCCCACGCCGCACGGCCGCTCCGTGCGCTGCGTGGCGAGCTGCCCCCAGACGATGCTGCTGGCCACGGCGGCGTATGACGGGACGGTGGCGCTGTTCGATGCGGCGCGCGGCGAGTGGCTGAAGACGGAGCGGCTCACCGACTTCGGCATCTCCACCGTGTCGCGGGGCAGCCGGCCCGGACAGTTCCTGGCGAGCGCCTACGACGGCTGCGTCTACGAAGTGTCCCGGGACGCGGCCCCGCGCCGCGTGTTCCGCGCGAGCGTGGATCCGTTCCCGACCCAGGCCCTGGCGGCGTAGTCGAAAGCCCCCCATGTCCTACGACTTCCGAGACTCACTGGCCTCGTTGGACGAAGGCCGCCGGAGCACACCGGTCATCGCCACGGTGCTGGTGTTCCTGGTGGCCTGGGGGGCGTGGCTCGGCCTGGGCCGGGTCTCCGTGTACGTGAGCAGCACCACGTCACGGTTGGAAGTCGAGGGTGCGGCGTTCCCGGTGGAGCCGACCATCGCGGGCCGCGTGTCCCAGTCCTCGCTGCGCCTGGGCCAGAAGGTGCGGGCGGGCGAGGTGCTGGTCCGCCTGGAGTCGGGGGAGCAGGAATCGGTGCTGCGCGAGCAGTTGGCACGGCAGGCCGCGCTGGAGGGGGAGGCCGCCGCGCTTCGCAAGCAGCGGGACGCGGAGCGCGAGGGACTGGAGGGCTACCTCCAGCTGACGAAGGCAACAATCGGCGAGGCGACGGCGCAGGAGCAGCAGGCGGCCGTCGTCGCGGAGCAGGCCCGGCGTGAGGCGTCGCGGACCGAAGGGCTGCTGCGCTCGGCCTACGTCTCGGAGGCGGAGTACGAGGCCGCCGTGAGCGAGGCGACCCGTCACGCGGCGTCCAGCACGGTGCTGCGCTTCTCGCAGGAGCGCCGCTCGGCGGAGCTGCGCGTGGGACAGAAGGACCGGCTCGCGAGCATCGCGGCGCTGGAGATCCAACTGAGCCGACTCACCGGCGAGCAGCAGGCCGTGGAGGCCTCCCTGCCCCGGCTCCGCGCGGAGGTGGACAAGCGGATCATCACCGCGCCGACGGATGGCACCATCGGCAGCGTGATGCCGCTGCATCCGGGCATGAACCTGACGGCGGGCCAGCAGCTCGCGATGCTCGTGCCCGAGCGCGCCCTGCAGATCATCGCGTACCTGCCCGCGCCCACCGCGCTGGGCCGCGTGCGCCCGGGCCAGGAGGCGCGGCTGCGGCTGGATGGCTTCCCTTGGACGCGCTTCGGCGCCATGGAGGCCCGGGTGGCGCAGGTTGCGCAGGAGGCCCAGCAGGGGCTCATCCGCGTGGAGCTGAGCGCGTCCCCCGACTCCCTGCGCGACGTGGCGCTGGAGCACGGCCTCAGTGGCAACGTGGAGATTGAAGTCGAGCAGCTGTCGCCCTTCGCGCTCCTCTTCCGGGGCTTCGCCGAGGCCCTGGGCACGACCTCATGAGCGTGCGAGATCCCCAGCGACTGGCCCCCCCTCTGCCACCGGCGGCGTTTCCTCCCGTGGAGGGCGGGGCCAACGATGTGCCGGACGACGCGCACGTCGCAGGAAGCACCGGGACGCCCGCGCCGGTGGAGCCTCCGTCCGCGGAGCCGGTCGCGCGTCCCCGGAAGCCCCCCGCGCGGCGCTTCTTCATCCCGGAGGTCATCCAGTCGTCGAAGATGGATTGCGGTCCCGCGGCGCTCAAGGCGCTGCTGGGCGGCTTCGGCATCTCCGTGCACTACGGGCGCCTGCGCGAGGCCTGCCGCACGTCCGTGGACGGCACGTCCATCGACACGCTGGAGGAGCTGGCGGGGGCGTTCGGTCTGGACGCTCGGCAGACGGTGGTGCCCACGGACCACGTGCCACTTCCGGCGGCGAGCGCCCTGCCCGCGCTGGTGGTGGTGAAGCGGCCGCACCTGGGCAACCACTTCGTCGTGTTGTGGAACCGCGTGGGGCCGTACGTGCAGGTGATGGACCCCGCGGCCGGACGCATCTGGGTGCGCTGGTCGGAGTTCGCGCCCTCCACGCTGAAGTACCGCGCGACGGTGCCCACGAAGGACTGGCGGGCCTGGGCGGAGAGCCCCGCGTTCTTGAGTCCGTTGGACTCGCGGCTGCGCTCGCTCGGCGTGTCGCGGCGGGACGCGGACGCGCTGCTCGACCTGGCGCGGGCCTCCGAGGGCTGGCTGGGCCTGGGCGCGCTGGACGCGGCCGTGCGCTTCTGTGCGTCGCTCCAGCAGGCGGGCATCGTCCGGGGCTCCGAGGCCCAGACGGTGCGCGCGATGGTGGAGCGGGTGCAGGCCTCCTTCGAGGAGCGATTCGACCTGCTGCCCCGCCCCTACTGGTCCGTCGAAGGCGAGTCACCCGAGGGCGCGGTGGTCGCGTCCACGGGCGTGCTGCTCGTCCGCGCGCGGCTGGCCACGGAGGTCCGGGCGCCCGGAGTCCTGCACACGGCGGAGGAAGGCACGGCGCTGCCGAAGGAGCTCCAGGCGGCGCTGGAGACGCGCGACGAGCGGCCCGAACAGGAGCTGGCGAAGCTGCTCGCGGGCGAGTCGCGCGTGGGGTTGGCGCTGCTCACGGTGGGCGCGCTGGTGACACCGCTGGGAATGCTTTGCCAGACGGTGCTGCTGCGCCGGCTGTTCGACCTGGCGCCGGACCTGGGCATGGGCATGCAGCGCGTGGGCGCGGGCGTGCTCGTGGTGGGCTTCCTGGCGTTGCTCGGGGCGCTGGAGGCCGGCGTCTACGCGGGCATGCAGCGGCTGGGGCGGGTGCTGGAGCTGCGCCTGCGCCTGGCGTTCATCCAGAAGATTCCCCGGCTCCAGGACCTGTACCTGCAAAGCCGGCTCAGCTCCGACATGGCCGAGCGCAGCCACATGATGCACGTCGTCCGGGGCCTCCCCGCGCTGGCCTTCACGGGCGCGCGTGCGCTGGTGGGGCTGGTCGCGACGGTGGTGGCCATCGGCATGATGGACTCGCGGCTGTGGGTGGGCACCGTCGTCCTCGCCGTCCTGAGCGTGGTGCTGCCGCTCGCCTTCCGCCAGCGGATGACGGAGCAGGACATGCGGGCCCGGACGCAGTTGGGCGGCCTGTCGCGCTACTACCTGGACTCGCTGGTGGGCGCGGTGCCGCTGCGCGCGCACGGGGCGCAGACTGCACTGGGACGGGAGCACGAAATCCTGCTCACCGGCTGGATGCGCAGCAGCCTCCAGTTGCTGCGCACCATGGTGTCCCTGCGCTTCGTCCAAGCCACCGTGGGCGCTGCGCTGTGCATCACCCTGCTCACGCTGCACCTGGGCTCCCAGGGCGTCACCGGCGGCATGTTGCTGGTCGCATACTGGATCATGGGCCTGCCGGACCACGCGCAGCAGCTCGCGGGCGTCATCCAGGGCTACCCGGCGGCCCGCAACGTCGCCCTGCGCTGCATGGAGCCCCTGGGCGCGCCCGAAGTCGCACCGAGGCCCGCGGTCCTCGCGCCGCTGACGGATGTCTCCCGGTCCCAGGCCGCGGGCATCTCGCTCCACGGCGTGTCGGTGGAGGTCTCCGGCCACCGACTGCTCCATGACATCGACCTGGACGTCGCCCCCGGCGCGCACGTCGCCATCGTGGGCAGCTCCGGCGCGGGCAAGTCCACGCTGCTGGGCGTGCTGCTTGGTTGGTATCCGGTGGCGTCTGGAACGGTACAGCTCGATGGCCGGCCGCTGGAGCCGTCGGACATCGAGGACCTGCGCACCCGGACGGCGTGGGTGGATCCGGCCGTGCAGCTCTGGAACCAGAGCATCGCGGCGAACCTCACCTACGGGCAGGAGCAGGTGGGCAGCGGCGACATGGCGCGAGCGCTGGAGTCGGCCGACCTGGAGACCGCGCTCCAGCACATGCAGGGCGGCCTCCAGACGCGCACCGGAGAGAACGGCCTGCGGCTGTCCGGCGGCGAGGGACAGCGGCTGCGTCTGGCGCGCGCGCTGCTCCGCCCGGGGATGCGGCTGGCGCTCCTGGACGAACCGTTCCGGGGCCTGGACCGCACCACGCGCCGCAAGCTGCTGGGCCGGGCGCGCGAGCACTGGAAGGACACCACCCTGCTGTGCGTGACGCACGACGTGAGCGAGACGCAGGGCTTCGACGCGGTGGTGGTCATCGAGGACGGCCGCGTCGTCGAGCGTGGGACACCCGAAGCGCTGCTGTCGGTGCCCGGCTCGCGCTACCGCGCGCTGCTGGAAGGCGAGGCCGTGGCGCAGGGACTGCTGCATGACGCTCCGGCCTGGCGACGTTGGCGGCTGGAGGGAGGGAGGCTCGTCGAATGACCGCGCTCACCGCACAGGAGTTCCCGGAGGCCTTCTCGACGGCGTGGCCGTTCGAGCGCCTGTCCGACGCGGTCCTGCTGCTGGCCCGCCGCACGGGCTTCGTGGCGGAGCCCCGTGAAGCGCTGGCGTTGGACCGCCAGATGGCGCCGCAAGACATCGCGGGCATCCACCGCTGGTTCCAGTACGCGGCGGACGCGCTCCAGGTCGAGATGCAGCTGGTGAGCAGCCGCTACGAGGACGTGGACGGGCTCGCGTCCCGGTGCGCGCCGGCCATCATCCGCCTGAAGGCACCCACCGCGGACGAGTACCGCTTCCTGGTCATCCTCCGCACGGATCCGAAGCACTTCACGGTGCTCCTGCCGGACGGGCGCGAGCAGAGCCTGCCGGTGCCCAGCCTGCGCGCGGCCCGCTTCGCCGCGTTCGAGGAGGAGATCGACACCTGGCTCGCGAAGCACCTGGGCCCCCTGGCCGCGAGGGTGGAGCGTGGAAGTCAGGAGGCGGTGCGGCTGCGCGCGGAGTTCCGCTCCGACCTGACGCTCACCAACTGCTGGCTCTTGCGGCCGGTGCCGGGCCGCACGTCGCTGAAGACGCTGCTGAAGCGCGAGCGCATCCTGCCGAAGCTCGGGGCCCTGCTCGCGGTGCACGGGGCGATGGCGCTGGTGGCGGTGCTGATGTGGATGAACCTGGGCACGAACGCGCTCGCCGGGCACAAGCCGGATGGCTGGCACGTGGCGTGGGGCCTGCTCGTGCTCCTCCAGGTGCCACTGATGAGCCGGGGCGAGTTCCTCCAATCCCTGCTGGGGCTGCTGCTGGGGCGGCAGTTCAAGCAGCACCTGCTCCACGGCGCGTTCCGCATGGATCCGGACGTCGTGCGCCAGCAGGGCAGCGGCGCGCTGCTGTCGGCGGTGTTCGAAAGCGAGTCCATGGAGATGCTCGCGCTGGAGACGGGCTTCCAGGCGTTCGCGATGATCATCAACCTGGTGCTCGTGCCGCTGGTGCTCATGGCCGGGGCCGCGCCCATGGCCCAGGTGGGGCTGTTCCTGGGCTTCGCGGTGTTCATCGTGGCCCTGGGCGGCTGGCACCTGCGCGCCCGGGAGCGGTGGACGCGCGCCCGGCAGTCGCTGACGCAGGACCTGGTGGAGAAGCTGTCCGGACAGCGCACGCGGCTGGCGCAGCAGCCCCGCTCGCTCTGGCACGCGGGCGAAGACGCGCAGCTCGCGTCCTACGCGCGGCTGTCCCGGCCCATGGACGCGGCGCGCCTGTGGCTGGTGTACGCGGCGCGCGCGTGGTTCGTGCTGGCGCTGGCGGTGCTGGGGCCGGCGCTCGTGTCGGGCGCCTCACCGGGCCTCGTCGCGACGAGCGTGGGCGGCCTCCTGCTGGGCTGGGGAACGCTCCAGCAACTGGGTCAGGGCGGGCTGACTGCGGGCAGCGCGGTGGTCGCGTGGCGCAGCATCGCGTCGCTGTTCCGCGCCGCGCGCAACGAGCAGACGAGCACGGGCGAGCGCGGGGGCATCATCCTGGACAAGCCCTCCGGCACGGGCGAGGTGGTGGTGCAGGCGAGGGATCTGGTGTTCCGCCATCCGTCGCGCGTGCGGCCGGTGCTGGATGGCTGCTCGTTCAAGATCCTCGCGGGGGACCGCATCCTGTTGCAGGGCGCGTCCGGCGGCGGGAAGACGACGCTCGCGGCGCTGCTCGCGGGCCTGCGCCGGCAGGACTCCGGGCTGCTGCTGCTGCGCGGCGTGGACCGCGCCACGCTGGGCGACCGGGAGTTCCGCGAGCGCATCGTGCTGGTGCCCCAGTTCCACGAGAATCACATCTTCGCCGCGAGCCTCGGCTTCAACCTGCTGATGGGGCGCCGCTGGCCGGCGGATCCCGCTGACCTCGCGGAGGCGCGGACGGTCTGCGAGGAACTGGGCCTGGGCCCGCTGCTGGAGCGCATGCCGGGCGGCCTCAACGAGATGGTGGGCGACGCGGGCTGGCAGTTGTCCCACGGCGAGAAGAGCCGCGTGTTCCTGGCCCGCGCCCTGCTCCAGGACGCGGACGTCATCATCCTGGATGAGAGCTTCGCGGCGTTGGATCCGGACACGCTCGGCAAGGTCATGGCCTGCGTGGACGCGCGGGCCCGAACCCTGATGCTCATCGCGCATCCCTGACGCGCGCCGCGCTCAGCGCGGCAGCGTGAGGTTCAGCAAGCCCATGCGGTGCAGCTTCGCCAGCGTCTTGAGCGTCTCCAGCTCACGCGCGGGGCTGGCCAGCACCAGCGTGGACACGTCCCATGTGCCGCTGATCAGCCCGGCGATCTGCCGCTCCTCCGGCTTGAGCATCACCATCGCCTGGGGCGCCTGCACCAGTTGCGGCACCACGAGCGGTGGCATCTCCGAGTAGAGCGCGGCCACGTGTTCGCGCTGCACCAGGCGCGCGAACTCACGCACGCGCCGGTCCGCGGGGTCGCTGGCCAGGAGCAGACCGCACACGATGCCGGCCGCGTCGTACTGGCCCTCGCGCATCAGCACCGCGCCCTTCTCCAGCATCTCCGCCACCGGATCCGCTTCCACCTGCGGCGCGCCGTCCACCTCCACCAGCTTCGCGCGCAGCAGCTCGTGCACCCGCCGCGTCACCGACGAGCGCGACACGCCCATGGACAGCCGCAGCCGGCCCAGGTTCTGCGGCGTCGTCGTCATGCCCAGGATGATCCGGTGCATCAGCGGCTGGCTGGGGCTGGGCGGCGACAGCGCGCGCACGCTCATCGCGTCGATGGGCAGCGCCTTGTCCACGTCCGCCTGTTCGTCCACCCAGCGCAGGGATTCAAAGAGCAGCTCGCGGATGCTCATGTCGGACGGCACCCAGTCCTCACCGGTGCGGTCCGCGTCCTCCGTCCAGTGGAACGTGCCCCGACCCGCGATGGTCAGGTCCGTCATCGCCGCGAACAGCTCCTCGCGGCCCAGGTCGCGCACCCACCGCGCCTGCACCCCGTGCGCGTCGAAGGCCGCGTCCACGTCCGGCGTGCGCGTCAGCTCATCGAACGCCGCCAGCACCCGCTGCCCCTGGGCCAGCTTCGGCAGGGACAGCAGGCGGGCCACGCGGCCGCGCAAGCCGTCGCTCGCGGTGGCGCCCACCTGGCCGGACAGGAGGAACAACTTGCGCTCGCCCGCTTCCCACGACAGCTGCAACGTCCCCGTCTTGCGGGAGCTGTCCAGCCATTGGAGGAATTCGGGAAGCGGGTAGCTGAAGAGGTCGCCGTGGATGGCCATGCGTGTCGGATTCGAGGATACAGTTCCGAGCCGTGCGCGTCGCGGTCCTGTTCATCGACGGGGTGGGCGTCGGACGGAATGACCCGGCCGTGAACCCGCTTTCGGGCCGCGACCACCTGCTGTCCTGGTTCCAGGACGCCCCCGCCCCCACCC
>NZ_RAWI01000193.1 GCF_003612125.1 Corallococcus praedator | reverse complement strand
GGCATGGGCGGGGGCGTGACGATGCGCGCCGCCAGCCGCTCCTGGTACTCGCGCAGCTTCGCGGTGTGGCCCGTGTAGGCGCCGCCGAAGCCCGCCGTGATGCAGAAGTGGAGCATCTCGAAGAGCAGCACGGGCGAACCCGGCGCGTCGAGCCGCTGGTCCGCCAGCTTGAAGAAGGCCTCGCCGCCGCTGTCCTCGCCAAAGAGCCGGTACTGCAACAGCGGCCACAGCGGCTGCTCCGCGTCCGCGAGCCGCACCAGCACGCGCTCGTCCACGAGGTACGTGAAGGGCCGCAGCGCGTCCTGGACCTCCTCGTCGCGGGCGTGGGCGCCCAGCCCGGCGCGCAGCCGCTGCACCACCTCCAGGAGCTCGTCGTGGAGCGTGCGCAGGCCCTCGCGGCCCAGGAGCCCCGCCGCCGCGGCGGAGCCGGGCACGGCCTGCGGCAGCCATCCGTCCAGGACGGACTGGGCCTGCCGGTACTGCGTGAAGACGACCTGCCAGTGCTCGAGCTTCATCGCGCCCCCCTCCTCAACCGATGTTCACCATGCCGCCCTTGAGTTCCGACACCCCGTCCGCCTTGAGCGCCAGCTGCGCCTTCGCGGTCACCGTCACCTGTGCCCCCTCCACCGCCACGTCCTTGGTGCCTTCCGCCTTGATGGAGGGCGCCTTCAACGTCACCGCCTTGGACAGCGCCTCCACCTGGACGTCGTCACCCTCCACGCTGAACTTCTTCGCCGCCTTCAGCGTCACGGCCTTGTCCGAGGAGAAGGTCGCGTCCTTCGCCGCCTTCTGCGTCAGCGCGTCATCGGTGGTGAGCGTGAAGGCCTTCTTGCTCTCCAGCGCGAAGGTGTCGTCGCTCTTCCACGACGACGTCTTCGTGGACGTCACCTCGATGGTCTCCGCCTTCAGCACGAACGACTTGCACGTCACCGTGACGCTGTCCTGCTTCTGCACGATGGTGCTGGTGGCGCTGTCGCCCTTCACCTCCAGGGTGATGGCCTCGCCGTCCATCCTCACCGTCTGGAGGATCTTCCCGTCCTTGTCCTCGGTGGTGAGGACAAGGCCCTTCTCCTTGTCCATCTCGATGATGCAGATGAGCTTGGGCATGCGCGCCGTTCCCCCGCCGGTCCGACGTCAGGTCCTGCGCCAGTAGAGGAGCACCTGCGCCCCTTCGAGCGCGGGGGTCGCGAAGAACGTGAGCCCGTCCTCGCGCGTCGCGGACTGCCATTCCTCGCTCTGGTGCGTCAGCCGGTACCAGTCGATGTCCGCGTCGAAGGCGTGGGGAAAGGACGGGTAGTCCACGCGGTCGTACGGCACGCCCTTCAGGGCCTGGCGCCGCACCGCGGGCAGCCGCAGCGGGCTTGCCAGCTTCACGCCTTCCATGGAGCGGGGCCGGTCGCGCTCCTGCCGGCGCACCAGCAGGTAGAAGTCGTTGGGCGGCGGCGTCTCCTTCGGCAGGGGCGCAAGCCGGAAGTGGCCGTCCTGGCACTCGAACGCCCGGTAGGACATGGGGCTGGCCTGCGGGCGGAACCCGCGGGTGAGCAGCTCCATCCACCGCGCGAGCCCCGGGCCCGGCGCGTCGTGCTCGTACGCGGGCAGCTCGTCGTCCGGCTCCGCCTCCAGGTAGCAGCACGTCTCGAAGTACAGCCGCCGCAGCGCCTGCACCAACGGGTACGGCGGCGGCTGCAGGCCGTGGCGCATGTCCTGGCGCAGCACCTGGAGGCTGCGCACCTCGCACAGCGCCCGCCGCGCGCTGGCCAGCCTGTCGCCCCGCACCAGGCCCTCGCGCAGCGACGTGCGCAGCTGTCCCTGCGCCTGCTGGAGCAGCCCGTCCAGTTGCTCGAACAGGGGCGCCAGGAAAGGGTGGGGCCCCACGCTCAACAGCGGCGGCAGGTGCGTGGCCGACAGCCGCCAGGGCCCGTCCGCGTTCCGGGTGAAGACCGCCAGCGACAGGCTGCTCACCGTGTCGTCCACCACCGGCTCCAGCGACAGACACAGCCGCCGCCCCGCCCGCACCACGACCGGGGCCTCCTCGCCCGCGGACACGGCCTCCTCGCGGGGCTCCAGCACCCCCAGCAGGTGCAGGTACACCGTCAGCCGCGTGCGCCCTGCCTCCTCGAGCGACAGCGGCATCACCTCCGCGTTGCCCGGCACCTCCACCAGGTGGCCGCCGGGCAGCACCGCGCTCAGTTCCTCCAGCGACACCGTGCCCTTGGCCAGCAGGACGTCATTGAAACGCAGCGAACTGACGCCCACGACCGGCAGGCCCGCGAACCCCGCGTAGCGCCGGGCCTCCGTTGAGAGGGATTCCTCCTGGGCCCGGAAGTGTTCGGGCAGGAGGGTCTGCCCTTCCTGCCACAGGACTCGCACGAGGGTGTCTGGGTTCATGGAAGGAATGGGAAAGGCTTTCGTGTCACGGGGCGCCGGAATGAAAAAATGCTCGGGCCCCGGTGACAATGTTTGCAAAACGTTACTGGCCGGAAGCCCGCGCCGTCAAGCCAACCCCAATGACCCGCCCTGTCTGGTTTCTGGGTCCGCGGCGCTGCGAAACACAGGGGGTTGGGTCGTTCCTGGCTCCCCGGGTGGAGGCGTGCCCATCGTGCCGGGTCGTGTGATGGGGGTGTATTGCTTTTATGTATTGGTATGGTTTATCAATTCATTCACAAACGGCGGTTCCGTTTCCGGGGGCACCCATGGCCATCACCGACGAAGTTCCCAGATCCCGTATCACGCTCACGTACCGCACCCAGGTGAATGGCACCCGGGCGGACAAGGCGCTTCCGTTCCGGCTGCTGGTGATGGGGGACTTCTCCCGGGGCACGTCGAACGACCGGAAGAAGGATCTGGATCAGCGGGAGATCCGCAATCTGGACGGCAAGAACCTGAACCAGATCATCCAGAACATGGGCATGACGCTGAGCTTCAGCGTGCCCAACCGCGTGGACAAGAAGGACCCGGTGGACGGCTCGGAGCCCGCGCCGTTGGCGGTGAACATCAAGCTGGACTCGATGAAGTCCTTCAGCCCGGTGGAGGTGGCCCGCCAGGTGCCGAAAATCAATGCGCTGCTCACGCTGCGCAAGCTGCTGCTGGAGCTGCAGGGCAACCTGGACAACCGCAAGGAGTTCCGCCAGCTGGTGCGCCAGCTCGCGCAGAGCCCGGAGGCGGTCCAGAAGCTGAAGACGGAGCTGGACGCGTTCAAGTCGCTGGGCCTGCCGAAGCTGGCCGCGACGAACCCCCCGCCCCCGACGACGTGATGCCGGTCGCAAGCCCCTTTTTCCGCACTTCCTCCTGAACGAGGTCCACACCTTCCATGCCCACCCAACCTGCGTCTCCCAACACCGCGACGACCGCCGTGGCCGATCCGCCCCTGGACCTCCCGCTGTTCCTCAACAGCGTGCGCCTGGGGGCCGTGCCCGCCCCGCGGACCCCCACCGGCTCCAACGAACTGCTGGTCATCACCGAGGACGCGACGCCCGAGGAGCGCTTCGTCTCCAGCCTGGCGGCCATGGTCCACAACATGGACACGGACGAGGGCCGCTTCGACAAGCAGACGGTCCAGGAGCTGGTCGGCACCATCGACGCGCTGGTGTCGGATCAGCTGAACGCCGTGCTGCACGCGCCGGAGTTCCAGGAGGTGGAGGCGCAGTGGACGGCGCTCAACGACCTGGTGCGCAACACCAACTTCAAGGCCAACATCGAGCTGAGCCTGCTGGACGTCTCCAAGGAGGAGGCCTACAGCGACCTGGAGATGAACGCGGCGGACGTCGCCGGTTCGGAGTTCTTCAAGAAGCTGTACGTCGCGGAATACGATCAGTACGGCGGCGCCCCCTATGGCGCGCTGGTGGGCCTGTTCGAGTTCGCCAACACGCCGCAGGACATGCTGTGGCTCAAGACGATGGGGAAGATCGCCGCGGCCAGCCATGCGCCGTTCGTGGCGTCCGTGGCCCCGCGCTTCTTCGGCTGTGAGAGCATGAAGGAGGTCTCCCAGCTGCGCGACGTGGCGAGCCTCCTGGACGCGCCCAAGTACTCCGCCTGGAACGCGCTGCGTGAGACGGATGAGGCCGCGTACGTGGGCCTCACCATGCCGCGCTACATCGTCCGGCCGCCCTACAACCCGGAGACCTACCCGGCCCCCGGCATGAACTTCAAGGAGGCCGTGAAGGGCGACAAGGAGGAGGAATACCTCTGGGGCAACTCGGCCATGCTGTTCGCCCGCAACCTGGTCCGCTCGTTCGCGACGTCCGGCTGGTGCCAGCACATCCGCGGCCCCAAGGGCGGCGGCCTGGTGGCGGGCCTGCCCGTGCACCTGACCCACCTGCGCGGCGAGGAGGAGATGAAGCTGCCCGTGGAGATGTCCATTCCGGACTTCCGCGAGCTGGAGCTGGCCAATGGCGGCTTCATCCCGCTCATCCACAAGAAGGGGAGCGCGGAGGCCGTCTTCTTCAGCGTCCAGTCCCTCAAGAAGGCCCAGGTCTTCGAGGATGCGAAGGACTCGGAGAACTCTCAGCTGGTGACGAACCTGGCCTACACGTACTCCATCAGCCGCATCGCGCACTACGTGAAGGCCATCATGCGCGAGAACATCGGCAGCACCGCCAACGCGGCCTACATGCAGCAGCAGTTGGACCGGTGGATCTCCCGGTATGTCACCACGCTGGTGAACCCGGATGACCTCACGCTGCGCTACTACCCCTTCAAGGCCTACAACCTCACCGTGGCGGAAGTGCCCGGCAAGGTGGGCTGGTTCCACTGCAACCTGTCCGTCCTCCCGCACATCCAGTTCGAAGGCATGAACGTGGATCTCCGCGTGGATGCGCGGCTCGGCTGAAAAACCCCGCATCAAACAAGAGGAGCGAAACCATGGGTGATGGACCGCTTGGCATTTCGTGTGACTGGCAGCAGACCATCCAGCAGCGCCCCCAGAAGAACATCCCGGTGGGCTACCTGCTGGACATCAAGGGGATGGGCAAGGACGACAGCGCCTTTCCCAAGAGCAGCAGCCTCTTCTACACCCCGTTCGTCGGTGAGCCCGCCTATCCCGGTGTGGCGTTGCAGGACGTGGGGGCGAAGAAGGCCGTGCGCGCGGTGGGCCTCATCACGCAGCTGCAGTGGGAGGGGGGAAAGCTGGACCCCATGGACTTCACGGTGCTGATCTCGCCGGAGAACAAGGCGGACTTCACCGGCATCACCAACACGGAGATCCGCCAGCTCAAGTTCTGGATCTGCGAATGGGATAGCACCGCGGGCAAGTGGTACGAGAAGTGCTATCCCCTGGGTGACGAGGCGAGCGGCCCCCCCAACGAGATGTCCGCCCGTCTCAACCAGAAGGGCAGCGAGGTGATGCTCCACGTGGGCGAGCCCGAGAACGTGGGCGTCACGGACGTCAAGTTCTGCCAGATGACCTTCCAGGTCATCCCGGACAAGGCGCACCTGTGCAACATCCACTACGGCCACAACTCGAACGACAAGGATGTGTACAGCTGGGGCTACGTCGAAGGCGGCGAGTAGTCAGCGCGGAGGGCGGACGGGGAGGGCGTGATGCCGCTCCCCGTTCCGCTTTTCGTGTCACTTGTCGGTGCCCCACTTCGTGACGCGGCGCTCCTGGGAGTTGGTGGCGAACTCCAGGGTGGTGCTCTTCTTGGGCGCGGGCACCACCCGGAACTGGAAGCGGTGGAAGCGGATGTCCAGGTCCCCCGCCAGCGTGGTGGGCTGGTTGTCCAGGAAGACCTTGGGGCGGCCCTTCTCGGTGTCCATCAGGGCCTCGGCGGAGGCCGGGCTCTTCAACTTGGCGGCTTCGAACCAGGTGTCACCCGCCTCGTCGAAGTCGATGATGGCCCACGCCAGCTTCAGCCGCAGGTTCTCCAGGGGCTTGGCGAAGTGGTTGAGCACGTTGGCCGCCGTGACGCGCCCCACGTACACGCTGAAGTCCATGGGGCCGGAGGCGCCATCCATGGACAGCCGTTCAATGAGCCCGATGCATTGCGCCGTGGGACCGATGTCTCCCACCGTGGGGGAGGACAAGGTGAGCTCCTTCGCCAGGTTCAGCCCCCCGCAGCCATTCCATTCCAGCAGATATCCCAGCGCGCCCCGGAAGCCGGGCCGGTATTGAAAACCGGTCTGCCAATTGCATTCGAGTTCGAGCACGTCGGGCTTGGCGATGGGCATGGTGTGTCTGTCCTTGTAAATGAAAGACATGTATCATGAAGCGGAAAGGCAGACCATGAGAGACCTGAGCCTGTGCCTGCGCCCCGTGGAGGGCGGAACGCTGGAGCGCCTGGAGGCGCATGATCAGCGCTTCCTGACGGTGGCGGACCTGGTGCAGCGGGAGTCCTACGCGCAGGCCGCGGATGCCATCGAGGCGCTGGACGGCGAAGGCGTCTACGAGGTCCGGCTGTCGGCCTACTACCTCTTCGCGGCGCTGCGTGAGGAGGGGCTCGCGCGCCTGCCGGACGTGCTGGAGACGCTGGCTGGGCTCACGCGCGCGGCGGCGGAGGCAGCCGGGCAGGGCGAGGGGCGGGACAAGGCCAAGCCGGTGGTGCTGCTCAACAAGGCGCTGACGTGGCTGTTCCAGACGCTGCTGAGCGCGCTGCGCTACCACCACGGGAAGAAGGACGCGGGCTGGGAGGCGTGGACGAAGGGCTTCACCGACGGCAAGCGCCGCGACGCCCTGCGCGGCATCCAGACGCTGCAGGCCCTGCTGGAAGGGCCCGCGTTCCGCAACGGCTCCCAGGGGCTGGCGGGACTGGGGCAGTGGCTGCGGGAGACGCAGGAGCGCCCGGCCGCCGCCGCGCCTCCGGCCGAGCCCGCGAAGCCGGCGGCGCCCACGAAGACGAAGGGCGCCAAGGCCGCCGCCGCGCCCGCCTCGCCGTTTCCCCGCGCGACGGGGCCGTTGCAACTGCGCGGGTCGGTGCACCTGCTGGAGCTCTGCGACAAGCTCAAGGCCTTCGAGGTGCTGGTGGAGCGGGGGGACTTCCAGAAGGCGGCGATGGTGAGCGACGACGTGCTCCGGACGCTGGAGGACTTCGACCCTCGCCGCTATCTGCCGGAGCTGTTCTCCATGTTCGGCGCGCTGCTCAACCGCCACGTGGGCGACATCCAGGAGCACTGGGAGCGCAAGGACACCCTGGAGTGGCGCACGCTGTCGCAGTTCTACCAGGTGGACCTGGGCGCCTTCGTGGGTCCCGGCGAGTGAGGCGGCCCCGGTCATGAACGGCGCCTCGCCGCTGCTGTCCCCGCTGGAGCGGCGCATTCGCGCCCGGGCGAAGGACTTCGACCTGGGCCCGCTGCTGCGGCTGCTGGAGTCGCAGGGCTATGTCCGGGACCGGGTGCTCTTCGAAAGCAACCCGGAGCCGGTGGCGTCCGCGTCGCTGGTGGAGGCGGTGACGTTCCACGCCTCCCCGGTGCGCCGGGTGGTGGTGACGCTCAACCTGGGCCTGCTGGGCACGCCGGGCCTGCTGCCCAGCTACTTCCTCCAGGTGGCCGAGCAGCTTCCGGAGCCGGAGCCGTTCCTCGACTTCATCCGCTTCTTCGACCACCGGTTGCTGCTGGCGCTGGTGGAGGCGCTGCACCCCGAACGGGACGTGAGTCTGGTGGGGGACTGGGAGCGCACGAAGGGCTTCTACCAGCGCATGGTGGGCGTGGATTCGCAGGCCACGCTCCAGTGGCTGTTCCAGCAGGTGTTCCCGGAGCTTCGCGTCACGTGTTGCCGCCGCTCCTTCCGGACGCGCTTCTCCGGCATGCGCCCCACCTTCGGGCCCACGCCGCTGGATGGCACGGGCATCCTGGGCAACACGTACGCGGCGGACATCGGGGGCTTCCAGGTGGAGCTGCTCGCGGACGAGGAGTCGGACATGCGGGGCCGCGACTGGCCCTCGCTCGTGCGCCACCGCTTCCACCGGCACGTGCTGCCGCTGCTCGTGCCCGCGCGTCTGCGGCTGGAGGTGGTGCTGACGGTGCGCGCGCATGGTCGGACCGTGCGGCTGGGGCCCCGGCCCCGGGGACAGCTGGGCTACGAGCGGCTGCCGGGCGCGGAGGGCAAGCCGCTGCGGCAGCTCATCTACCTGGGCGACACCGCCGTGCCGGTGGCCGCGCCCCCGCGTCCGGACGTCGAGCGGCAGGGCATGAACATGGGCACGCCGAAGTCGTTGGGCCGCTAGGGGAGGAAGGGACCGTGGGTTTTCTGCACCGGAAGTTCCTGGGCGTGATGGAGACGCCGCGCGAAGCGGTGTTGCGCAACCTGGGCCACCTGCTCCAGGCGAAGCGGGGCGCGGCTTCGCTCCTGCCCGGCTTCGGGCTCACGGAGACGGGCTTCCGTTCGGACGCGGAGCGCGTGGCGGGCCTGAGCGCGGAGATCCGCGAAACGCTGGCCTGCTACGAGCCCCGCGTGGAGGTGGTGGAGATCAACGAGGAGCCGGCCCGGGCGGGCGGTGCGCCGGGCCTGGTGGTGCGCCTGCGGCTGCGTGGCTCCCTGGAGCCCATGGAGCTGCTCCTGGATCCGGGCTCGCGCCGCCTGCGCGAGCGGCCCCCGGAAGAGGCGCCAGCGGAGGACGGGACATGAAGTTCACCGAACAGTTGAAGGTGACGCTGGACCTCAAGGCCGGTGACACGGCCTTCACGCTGCCCGCGGGCAGCATCAAGCGCCTGTCGGTGAAGGCCTGGTCCCACGGCTTCGAGGCCCAGGTGGAGTGGTGGGTGCTCTGCAAGGAGAGCGGGGACGAGGACACGCTGTTCACCCCCTTCACCGCCACCCAGCCCCTGACGGCGACGCTGACCGTGGACCGCCGCTACGGCGCGCAGGCGGAAGGCCGCGAGGGCGCGGAGGCGCTTCCGCTGAAGCTCATCGGGCGGGTGGAGGAGCGCCACGTGCGCGAGCGCTCGCTGGCGAACGTGAAGGACGCGCCGGTGATGCAGCGGCGCTACCGGATCCGCCTGGTGGACCCCGCCGCGATGTTGTGGCGCCGCCACTTCCCCAGCGGCGTGTGGGTGGACCAGTCGCTGCAGGCGGTCATCCAGGCGAACACGCCCGGTGGCCTGGACGTGGCGTACCAATGGACGGCCGCGGAGACGGCGCATCCGCTGCATGCGCTGGGGCTGGGCGCGGACAGCGACTGTGGCGCCAGCTTCCTCGACTTCCTGCACTGGGTGCAGGCGCGCATGCACGCGGGCGTGTTCCTCGACTACGAGAAGGGGAAGTACACGCTCGCGGATGCGAAGCCCGAAGGTGGCGAGGCGATGGTGCTGACCCGCGACGAGGTGAAGCAGGTGGACCTCCGCTACCCGGAGCCCCGCCGGGACGCGCTGTCGGTGCTCAACAGCTACGTGGACGCCGGCACGAAGCGCAAGGCGGTGGAGAACGCGGACGCCATCGCGGGCGTCCTTTCCGAATGCCTGCTGACCTCCACCCTGGAAGGCACGCTCACGGACCGGGTGACGCTGGAGACGAAGCGCCAGAAGCTGGAGGGCCCGGAGGTGCGGCTGGCCTTCGCGTGCTACCCCCGCGTGGCGCTGGTGCTCAACGGGCTCTACACGCTGGGGGACGGCTTCAGCCAGCAGGCCGCGACGCACGGCAAGCAGTACCGGATGCACACGCTGGAGCTGGACGCGCGCTCGGTGGAGCCGGACGCCGCGCACGACCCCGATGGCACCGCCAACGACTACCGGTTGTCGCTGAAGGCCACGCTGGAGGAGGCCGCGGACCCCACCTTCCGGCGCCCCCGCTTCCGGCCGCCGCGCTGGCCCTTCTTCGCGGAGGGACGGGTGGTCAGCGAGGAGGGCGCGGAGGCGGACCGCACGTATCAGATCCGCCAGGACGACGAGACGTCGGTGGAGTCGTACCGGGTGAAGCTGCCCCTGTGGGGCAAGGAGGTGCGCGTCCCCTATGAGCCGCACCAGCAGCCCGGGCACTTCTATTTCCCCGCGGACAAGGGGACGCGGGTGCTGGTGTCGCTGGGCTACCAGCACGCGCGCATGGACCGCTTCCTGGAATGGCGCCCCGGCGCCCGGCTCCCCAAGGAGTCCCAGGGCAACCACCTGCTCCTGGGCAAGACGGACAAGAGCGAGACGTCCATCCAGCACCTGTACAAGGACTCGAAGCCGGTGCTGCGCATCCAGCGCACCCTGGAGAAGGACACCCAGCTCATCGAGGTCGGCGAAGGCCGGATGTACCTGCGCGTCCAGGAGGGGGAATAGGCCATGCGGATGGATGAAGCGCTCTACGCGTCCTTCCTGGAGGAGCTCCAGGCGCTGGAGAAGTTCCGGCTGGGCTACACGGCCCTGCACCCGTCGGCGCCGCTGGACGGCGAGGACGCGGACGTGCGGCGGCTCACGGAGGCCATGGCCCTGTTCACCGCGCGCACCCGCCGCGCGGGCCAGCGGGCGCTGGAGCGCAGCACGCTGCGGCTGTTCCAGCAGCACTTCGCCTACCTGCTCAACCCCGTGCCCGCCATGGCCATGCTGCGCGCGGAGCCGGACGCGCGCTTCGTGGACGCCGCGGAGCTGCCCCGGGGGACGCCCTTCCTCCTCAACCCAGGCCCGGGCGGAGGCCCCACCGGGCCGCTCTCCCTGCGCACGCTGGCGCCGGTGCGGCTGCTTCCCGTGCGGCTCACCCAGGCGCGGCTGGAGCGCCGGGGGGAGGACGACACGCTGCTGCGGCTCGTCTTCGAGGGCGGCTTTCCCCGCAACGACTCGCCGGGCGAGGTGCGGCTGCACATCAACCACCTCAACGACTTCCGGGCGTCGCTGGCGGTGTTCTTCCAACTGAAGAGTTCGGTGCGGTCCGCCACGGTGTGCTTCGACAACGGGGCGGTGGAGCACGAGGTGAAGCCCTTCGACGCGCATTCGGGCCCGGTGCGCCTGGGCGCGCCCCTGCCGGTGGCGGCGGAAGGGGAGCCGTCGGAACACCCGCTGCAACGGCTGCGGCAGCTGCTGCACTTCCCGCAGCAGGAGCTGTTCCTGGAGGCCCGCATCCCGCCCGCGCCCCGCAACTGGCAGGGCTTCACGCTGAGCCTGCGCCTGTCGGGGCGCTGGCCGTCGGAGCTGGTGCTGGGGCCGGACTCGTTCGTGGCGCACGCGGTGCCGGTGGTGAACCTGCAGCGCGCCATGGCGACGCCGGTGGAGCACGACGGCACGAAGGAGCGGCACGCGGTGCAGCACCCGGACGCGCCCATGGGCTTCCGGCTGAACACCGCCGTGGGGGTGTACCAGCTGGGCGCGAAGGGCATGCAGCCCCTGCGCCCTGGCGCCATCGCTGGGGGCTCGCAGACGTACGAGCTGGAGAACGAGGGCCAGGGGCTGGCGCGCACGTCGTGGCTGGCGCTGGACATGCCGGACGCGTTCATGCGGCCGGTGCGGCTGGGCGTGGACGGCCTGTGGCACCAGCCCCTGCCGCCGCGCTTCGATGCCCGGGGCTACCGGCCCGTCCTGGCGGACCGCTTCCTGGACGGTGTGCCGTGGAGCCTGGTGGGCGCGGTGGCGCCCGGCGGCGACAACCCGGTGGAGCACGGACAGCAGTCGCTGTTGCAGCTGCTGGCGCTGCGCACGCAGCGGTTCCTGGGGCGCGAGGACCTGATGTTCCTCCTGGAGGTGCTGGGCGTGCGGGGGCAGCGGCACTTCCGGGACCTGCTGCCGTCCCTCACGGAGGTGTCCGTGAAGTCCAAGCCTTTTGCCCGGAGCGCCGCGGGCTTCAAGTACGTGTACCAGGTGGGCTTCGGGCCCATGGACGCGTCGCTGCTGCCGCTGGTGGATCTGCTGTGCGGCCGGCTGGTGGAGCTGCTCGCGTCCTGGAGCGCGGAGGACGTGGTGGAGCTGGAGGTGCGCCTGCCCCAGCGGGAGGCGCCCCTGCGCTACGTGCCCCTGCCGTGAGGCCCGTCCTCACTTCACCTGCGCCTTCACCTGGCCGGCCATGTTGATCTTGATGATGCCGCCATAGGCGCAGTTGCACAGGGACGTGTCGGTGAGCGCCGGCTTGCCCTTGATGAGCACCGTGGGGGAGCCCGGTGCCCAGGGCGCGACGGGCACGGGCATGCACGGCATGGGGGTGAGCACTCCCAGCGCGGCGGCGGTGGCGGCGACCACGGCGGGGTTGGCCATGGACTGGCACATGCCGAAGGGCGGCACGTTCATGCCCGGGATGTTGTCCATGATGGTGGCCGCGGGCGCGGTGGCGTTCACCTGGTTGACGGGCGGCACCGACAGCGTGGATGGCGCAAGGCCGAAGCTGCACTGGAGCAGGGCCCCGGACACGACCTGGATTCCCATCAGCGTGACTCCACCAGGGCGCGCAGCGAGGTGAGCGCCTGGAACAGGGTGTCCCCCGACTTCAGCTTCAGGGACCCGGTGAGGTACTGCGCGCGGCACCACTCCTCGTCCACCGGCCCGTCCTGCTGGCCGTCCAGGCGCCTTGCGTGGAGCGCGAAGCGCTCGATGCGGTCCGGCAGCGCGTCCGCGCCCAGGGCCTGTTCGATGCGGCGTCGCACGTCCGTGTCGCTGACCTCCACGCCGGGGGGCAGGTCGCCGGTGAAGACGAGCAGCACGCTGCGGTACGCGCCCGCCATGCCGCTCACCGGCACGGCCAGCCCCACCGCGTCCAGCCGGGGGCCGGGTGGCTCGCGCAGCACGTCCGCGACCTCGCCGAAGGGATACACCCGGCCCTCGCGCCGGGGCTCGCGCGCGCCGAAGTGGTGGTACAGGCCGCGCACCCGCGTCAGGACGACGTGCGCGGGCGCTCGTCCGGCGTCGGGCAGCGGGGTGAAGAGGCCCGTGTCTCCGGCGGCGTCCTGCCCGCTGTCGGTGAAGTCGCGCAGCGCCCAGGCACGCCCGGGCGCCGGGGCGATGTCCGTGTGCACGTCGTGACCCACGCGCCGGTGCGAGCACAGCACCGCGCCCCCCCACGCCGCGTCCACACACACGTTGCCGCCGGGCACGCTGGAGAGCCCAGAGGCCTTGAGCGCGTCGCGCCAGGCGTGGAAGTCGAAGGGCGCCTGCGGATCCCTGAACCACAGGCCCACGTTTTTGAGCGGCGGGCGGGCACGGGCCAGCAGGTCGCGCAGCGCGGGCGTGATGCCCAGGGCGCGCACCGGGTGCTCCGCGAGCAGCGTGGGGGAGACCTCCAGGTCCGCGGGCTCTACGTGCAGGTACGTCGCGCCGCGCAACAGCGTGGTGAAGTACAGCGCGGGCAGGTGCTGGAGCGGGTGGAAGCCTGGGGCCGCCAGGTGGTCGCCCGGGGACAGGCCGAAGGTGAGCAGCCCGTCCACCAGCGCGCTCCGCCACGCGTCCCCGGCGGTGAGGGGCAGGGGCACGTCGCTGGGGTTCGCCAGCGGGGAGAAGAGCAGGCCCACGACTTCCGCCGGCTTGTACGTGTGCGACGCCAGCGTGGGCGGCACCTGCGTCTGCATGGGCAGCAGGAGCGGCGCGTGCTTGCCCAGCAACGGCGCCTGGTGCGGCTCCGCGGCGATGTGCTGGGGGGCCAGCGCGTCCAGCCTGCGCGCGATGAAGGCCCGGGCCCCCGGGGGCAGCAGGCTCACGCAGGCCCCCAGGCCCAGCGCGGCGCACAGCGACACCATCAGCTCCGGCCCCGGGTGCAGCAGCAGGCACAGCTTCGCGCCGGGCTTCACCCCCGCTCCCGCCCAGGCGGTGGCCCGCCGCAGGGCCTGTTCGTGCAACTGGCGGTAGCTGAGCGTGCGCCAGCCCTGGGCCCGCGAATAGGCGCGCAGCGCGATGCGGTCCGTCGTGGCGTGACGGACGACCAGGTCGTGGAAGAAGTCGTGGTGCTGGCCCGTGCGGCTCTTGAAGGGCGTGCTCCGGCCGGCGTGCGCCGGGGCGATGGCCGCGGCGAAGCCGTCCGGATCCTCCCAGCTCCGGGCCCACCATGCGGGCACGGAGTCCGGGGCCGGCTGGGTGCCGTCGAACGCGGCGAGGACGGTGCGCGGCTCGAAGGTCATGGCGCCGGGGGGGAGGCGGGTTCGGGAGGAAGCAGCTCGCGCGTGGGCACGGGCTCCACGCTCGTGTCCGGGGTGGACGGCCCCGGCCGCGTCTGGAACTCCTCCAGCCGCAACTGGGGCACGGGCTCCGGGAGCAGCTCCATGCGGGGTGGGGGCTCCTGGCGGAACGACACGCCCAGCAGCACCCGGGCGATGGGCGTGCCCGGCGTGCGCCCCAGGCCGGGCCCCGCCAGCGCGTACAGCTCCAGCCCTTCCACGAGCGGAACGCGGCCTCCGCCCAGCACCTCCACCGCGGGCTGGGGCATGTCCGCCGCGAAGGCGGCCTTCACCGCCAACTCTCCCCGCAGCCCCTGGCCCGCCGTCGTGACGCCAGCCCCCAGGCGCAGCTCCAGCGCCTGCCCGGACGCGGCCGGCGTGGACAGCGGGTTGCGTGAGCGCAGCAGCACGCCGAGCTCCAGCGCGGGCTTGAGGAACTTCACCTGCGTGCCCATGGCGGCCAGGGCCCGGACCCGCAGGCCCTGGTCCCTTCCCAGCACCGCCGCGCTTCCAAGGGGCAGGCCCAGGCCCAGGTCCATGGAGAGGTCCACCGGGTGATCGTCGCGCCGCGACAGCAGGCCCAGGCGCGCCTGCACCTCCGGCGTTCCCAGACCCTGGGTGGCCAGCGGCGTCAGGCCCAGGGGCGCCGGATCCTCCCCCTGCTGCCAGAGCACGATGGGCACCTGCGCGCCCACCTCCAGCCAGGGCAGCACGCCGTAGCTGCCCGCCAGCACGGACGACGCGCGGTTGCGCACGGCCTCCAGGCGCCGCTCGCCATTGAGCAGCACCAGCGGCAGTTGCTGGTACTGGCCCACGAGCCCCGCGCTCCAGCCGCCGGGCACCAGCAGCTCGCCGTTGCGCATCACCGCCGTGCCCCGGCCGGCGTTGACTTCCAGGTGCTCCAGCTCGAAGCCGGGCAACGAGGACTGGGCCCCGGCGGGCAGCGCGCTCAAGAGGAGCGCGGCCACCGCGCCATGCATCGTGAAGGGTCTGGGCATAGGGGCATGACCGCGCACCGGCCGCGTTCCGGCGGGCCGCGCTCCATGGGGCGGCATCATACCCAGACATCGATGTGAAACATAGCGGGCCCCTGGGTCGGATGAGCAGGGAATGGGTCGTGATGGCCCGGATGCGCGAGGTGGGGAGACTCAGCGGGTCCTGGTGTTCGGGCCCTCCACGGGCAGCTCCACGATGAAGGTCGCGCCCTGTCCGGGCTGGCTTTCCGCGCGCAGCGTGCCCTGGTGCGCTTCGATGATTTGTCTGGTGATGAAGAGGCCCAATCCCAGACCTCCGTAGTGGCGTGTTGAAACAGCGCGGGTGAATTTCTCGAAGATGGCCTGGAGGCTTCCCGGTGAGATGCCAATGCCTTCATCCTTCACGCTCAGCCTCGCCATGCCCCGCAGGCGCTCCACCGTGAGGGTCACCGGCCTCCCCGGGCCGTACTTCAAGGCATTGGAGAGCAGGCTGCTCACCACCTGCTCCAGCCGGTGACGGTCCCACTGGCCCACCACGCCGGAGGCCGCCTGGATGACCAGCTCACTGTCTGTCCTGGTCGCCTGGGCGCTGAAGCGCTCCACCACCTCCTGGACCACGGAGGCCAGGTCCACCGGCTCCAGGGACAGCGGCGCGGCCGGGCCCGTCAGCTGCGTCACCTCCAGCAGGTCGTTGATGAGCGTGGTCATCTTGCGGATCTGCCCGGAGACACTCTCCGCGGTGCGCATCACGCGCCCGCGCAGGGCCTCCAGGGTGTCGGCTGTCTGGGCGTCGCGCACCAGGGACTGGAGCTTGAGCTGCAGGGGCGTCAGCGGCGTCTTCAGCTCGTGGGACGCCACCGTCAGGAATTCGTCCCGCAGGGACACGGCGTGCTGGAGCTGGGCCTGCGTCTTGCGCAGCTCGCTCACGTCCTGGTGGGCCAGGAGCACCGCCGCGGGATGGCCGTGCTGGGCGGACAGGGGCGCGGCTTCCACGAGCAGGGAGTAGCGCCCGGTGGGCGTGTGCCAGACGACGGACGCCCCGTGCACCGGCTCGCCTCGGGCCGCCCGCACGCCCGGGACCTCGTCGCTGCGCAGCTCCCGGCCCGTCTCGTCCGTGAAGAGATACGTGCCCGCGTAGCGCTCCACCCGCAGGCCCTCGGGAAAGTCGCCGCCGGCCATCCGCCGGGCCGCCTGGTTCGCGAAGATGGCCCGGCCGGTGTGGGGCTCCATGAGGATGAGCGCCACGGGCGTCCGGTCCAGCACCGCCTCCAGCCACTGCTGCTGGTTCCTGAGCGACGCGGCCCACTCCTCCAGCTTCTCCCGGGCCTCCACCCGGTCCGTCACGTCGATGGCGAACGACAGCACGGAGTCCACCTGCCCGTTCACGTCGCGCAGGGGCTGGTAGACGATGTCGAAGCGGCGCGTCGTGTCCCCCGTGCCGTTGAAGTCGGCGACGATGGGCTTCTCCTTCTGCGCCTGGGCCTCGCCGGTGTCGAAGGCCCGCGCCAGGAACTCCGAGTAGTCGTCCCCGGTGGGGGGCAGGGACCGCAGGGAGATTCCCGTCAGGTCCTCCCCGTGCGACAGGCGACGGTAGAAGGGGTTCACCAGGGTGAAGGTCTGCTCCCGGCCCGACAGGATGGCGATGGACGCCGGAGCATTCATCAATACGGCGTGCAGCCGCGCCCGCTCGGTCTCCAGCAGCGCCTCCGCCTGCTTGCGCTCGGTGACGTCCTCCGCCGTGGACACCCATTCGCGGATGTCCCCCTTCCCGTCGAAGACGGGCACGGCGCGGCCCACGACGTCCCGGTAGCCGCCCGCATGGAACTTCAGGCGGAACTCCCCCCGGTAGGATGCGCGCGTGCGCAGCGATTCCACCCACCCCCGCACCACGCGCTTGCGGTCCTCCGGATGGATGGCGGAAAGCCAGCCCAGGCCCAGGTGCTCCGCGTGCGTCTGGCCGGTGAAGGCCATCCAGCGCGGCGCGGGCTCCACCACCTCCCCCCGCTTGTTGGTGGTCCACACCGGCTGCGCCATGGCCTCCACCAGCGAGCGGTAGCGCTGCTCGCTGGCCTGAAGCGCTTCATGGGCGCGGCGCTGTTCGGTGACCTCCACGACGATGATGCCGATGCCCAGCAGCACGTGCGAGGCGGTCCGCATGGGGTAGTAGCTGGTGAGGAAGTGGCGCTCCACCCCCGCGGCCTTGGGCGTCACGCCGCTCATCTCGAATGTCTTCGCCTCCCCTCCGTCCAGGATGTGCTGGTACTGGGGACGCAGCGTGGCCCACAGCTCCGGGAGCAGCTCCTGCACCTTGCGGCCCAGGTGGGCGGCGCGTGGAATCCCGTTCATCTCCGCCAGGGCGTCGTTGACCTTGACGAAGCGCTGCTCCAGGTCCAGCACGGCGAGGCCCACGGGCGTGCAGGCCACCAGGGTCTCGAGGAGCAGTCGGGACTGCGCCTCGGTCAAGCCCTCGCTGGCCGCACCATCGAAGCTAGCGCTGGGACTTTCCACGCGCGCCTCCTGGGGCCACGGCCCCTTCCTGGCAAGCGGGGAAGCGAAGCCCCGTGACTCCGCCTCCCACCGCTGAAGTGGCCTGACCTGGAGGGTGTGCATCCCAGGTGGTTCCTGGCATCCGCCGGCCGCCTGGGAGCGCAGCCGCTGATTGGCCGGTCCCTGCCGCGGCGTCCGCCTTCCTGCCCTTCGTCGCCGACACTACAGTCCAGACACCATGCCCGACCTTCGCAAGCTCCTGCCCGCAGGCCTGCTGCTGTGCTCCGCCTGCGTCACGCCCGTCCAGTCCCGCGGTGAGGCCCCGGCCCCGCCC
>NZ_RAWI01000192.1 GCF_003612125.1 Corallococcus praedator | reverse complement strand
GGACACCTTCGGGGGCGGCTTGGGACGAAGCAGGGCGCATGGTGGGCAGGGCGCCATCCTCGCACCCGGCCCCGCGTGAACGCCAATCACGCCCCCGGGTCGCCCGTTCCGGGGGCGTGGGGTGGCTCAGAAGCGGGCCTGGAGCAGCAGGTTGAAGCCCAGCGCATCCGGGTCCGCGAAGACGGGTTGGCCCACGCCGGTGACGTCGTCCTCGAAGGTGGTCCGGTTGGGGTCCCTCACGTAGGAGACCTCCGCCAGGACTCCGGCCACGGAGCCCAGGTCCCAGCGGGCGGTGGCCTTCAGCGTCAGCACCGCGCGCCGGTCCTCGCCGTCCGGGAGGATGGAGAGCTGGTTGGGCCCCTGGAGCACGATGTGCCGCGCCGTCGCGCCGGGGACGAACGACAGGGGCCTCTGGAACGTCGCCGGGAGGGCGACGCGCACGAGCAGGCCCGGCGTCAGCCCCCAGTCCGCGAAGTGGTAGTCGCCGCTCAGCGTGCCGGACACCTCCGCGCGCGGATCCGCGTCCCGCCCGAAGGCCTGGTGGTTCGGAAACCCGGGGACGTCCACCTGGATGAAGGAGGCGGTCCGGAGGAAGGCCAGCGCGTGGAGCCGGAAGAAGCCCTGCTTCAGCCGCCCATCCAGCGCCGCCGCCTGTCCCAGCTCCGAGCGCATCTGCGCGAACTCATCCACGTCCTGAAGCCGCTGCGACACGAGGCTGCCTTCCAGCGACACCGACGCGGCGAAGTCACCCGGGTAGGTCTCGGGCAGGAAGAACCGCTCGAAGAAGGTCGGGTCGCCGCTGTAGAGCGACAGGTCCACGTTGTTCCCGATGGGCGCGCCCCGGTGCCACGCCGCCGCCAGGGAGGCCCCGTACACCGGGATGGACTCCTCGATGCCCTGGTTCGCGAGGCCCGGCACCACGCCCCGGTTCAGGTGGGTGACCTTCAGGGCCAGACCCAGCTCGGGGGTGACCTCCAGGGCGCCGCCCGCGAGCAGGGCGTAGCGGGTCTCCTGGGTCAGCTTCAGGTCGTTCAAGACGGAGGCGGCCTTGGTGGCCGCGAAGACGCTCCACTGTCGGCGCGACAGCCGCAGCTCCAGCGCGGGCTCATTCCCGTCGCGGCGGGGGAAGGACTGCCGCTCCCAGGTGACGGGGTACGAAAAGCCCATGTAGACGCGGGTGGCGCTCAGCGGAAAGACACTCAGGGCCAGCCCTTCGCGCGACTCCCAGGTGGACGGCCGGTAGCGCAGACGGATGGCGCTGCCGTTGTCGCGGAAGGCCACGCCCTGGTTGTTGCCGCCCGTGGAGAAGAACATCGACAGCGCGGCTTCGGCGCGCAGGCCCGACGCCAGCTCGGGCGTGCGGACATCCAACGCCGCGTGGAGGTAGGTGAGCAGCGTGCTGTCCTCGACGGCCATCTCGCTCGCGACAAAGGACAGACGGGCTTGGACGGGTGCTTCCACCTGGGCGGGTTCGGAAGCCTGTCCCAGGCAGAGCAGCAGCGGGAGTGTCAGGAAGGGATGGGCCATGAGCGCCGCCGCATCTAGCACGTCTGGCTTCCCTGGCTCCTGGTGGACTCAGGAGGGCCGCTTGATGCGCACGGTCTCCGAGGGCTCTTCCACGGGCGGTGTGAGCACTTCCGTCGGCGTGGCGGACTCCACGGTCGCGATGGGCTCCTCGACCCTGGGGCGCGGCGTGCTCTTGAGGAGCGCCTCGACCTCCGTGGGGGTGGGGTCGCCCAGCTCCACCAGGGCCTGTTCGCGCAGCCAGCGCTCCGAGAAGTGGTCGCGCAGCCATCCGGCGAGGTCCACCGCGGGCAGCACCTGTCGCGCGGGTTCGAGGGCCAGGTGGAAGGCCTTCGCGTCCGCGAAGCGCAGCTCCGGCCGAGGCTGGAGCGCGGTCTCGAGCACGCTGCGCAGCACGCGCGACGCGATGGGGGACTCGGGGCGCTCCAGGCCGGGAAGCTGGCTGGCGGTGGGGGCGACGTGGGGCATCGTGCGCGAGAGCAGCTCGTAGAGGACGCACCCGAGCGCGAAGAGGTCTCCGGAGGGGGTCGCCTCCTCGCCCTCGACGCGCTCGGGGGGCATGTACGCCAGCTTCCCGATGATGCCGCCTTCCTGCGTGAGCCGGCCCTCGACGGGCACGATGGCCGTCCCGGAGATGGGCTCGGGGAGGGCATCCGCGCCCTGCGCGATGCCGAAGTCGACGACCTTCACCACGCCGTCGAAGGAGACGACCAGGTTGTCCGTGCTGATGTCCCGGTGCGTGACGCCCCGCTCGTGCGCATAGGCGAGCCCGCGCAGCGCCTGCTGGCCGATTTCAACGATGACCTCCAGCGGCAGCGGGCCGCTCTTGCGAGCGCGCTTGACGAGCTCGAACACGTTCACGCCGCTCAGGTACTCCATGACGATGAACCACGCGCCGTCCAACTGCCCCAGGTCATGCACGGAGACGATGTTGGGGTGATGCAGGCGCGCGGCGGTGCGTGCCTCGCCGATGAAGCGGTGGACGCGGACCTCGGCGTCCTCGGCGTCGCCGCCGTCCAGCATCCGCTTGAGGACGACCAGCCGGTGGAAGCCCGCGCGGCCGGTGCGCACCGCGAGCCACACCTCGCCCATGCCCCCGCGTCCCAGGCGCACGAGCCGGCGGTAGCGGTGGATGCCGGTGCCCAGGTCCGCGCCCCGCAGCGAGCGCGCCGTGAGGATCGCGAGCGCGGTGGAGGACAGCAGCAGGAACGGCAGTCCGACGAGCGCGAACAGGTGCAGGCCGTCGCTCCAGCCCAGGTCGACGGCGAGCTCGCGGCCCAGGAGCGCCAGTGCGCAGAGCGACGCGACGAGCACGGCCACCGCCATCGCGCCCCGGCGCTTCAACAGCCGGGCGGCTTCCACGGCCCACGTCCCGCCCACGACCACCGCGAGCAGCCAGAACAGCGGCAGGCCCAGGCCCGCGGTCGCGCGCGCCAACTGCTCGGACGTCAGTCCGGTGGCGGAGGGCGTGCGAAGGGAGAGGACGGTGTCGAGCACCCGCACTGCTCCGAGCGCGACGGTCACGCCCAGCATCACGCGCCGCCAGCGGGTGAGCGGCAGGTCCAGCAGCGACCACAGGACGCGCAGCAGGGTGTAGGGCAGGGGAATGGACGTGAGCGCGCCCAACAGCAGCCACGGGCGCGTGTCGTCCACCATCGCGCTGGCCTCGCTGCTGGCCACGCCCACGGAGAAGCTGATGGCCGCGAAGCCGAGGAAGCTGGACGCGAGCCACAGCTGCACGCGCTGGCTCCTCACCGCGGCCCAGGTCGCGAAGTGCACCAGCGCCAGCACCACGAACGCGCCCGTGAGCGCCAGGTGCAGCATCGTGTAGGAGGTCACGGCGCTGAAGCCTAGTAAACCGGGAACTCCGTAGCGAATAGACCTCCTGTGAATGACAGGATTCGTGCAGACCGGGCTCAGGCTTGCACGCCTGTTGGCGGCGCCTCACCTTGAGGGTTGGCAGGCAAAGGGAGACCCCATGGATCCGTCACGCGAAATGGGAGAGGCCACCCGGGAGGGTGTGGAGCAGGGGAGCGGGGAGGCGGCTCCCAGGCTGGGGCCCGAGCACCAGCGGCTGGAGGTCTTCATCGGAGGGTGGACGGCGGAAGGTGTGCTGGGTGAGGCGGCCGGGCCGCAAGCGCGTGTGAAGGCCACGGCGGTGGACCGGTACGAATGGCTTCCCGGGGGCTTCTTCCTGAGCTGTCGCGGGGTGATGCGCTTCGCGGGCGAGAGCCTGGAGAGCACGCGCATCATCGGCTTCGACCCGGAGCGTCAGCGCTACCGCATGCACCTGTTCGACAACCACGGCTATGCGCGGGTCTACGAGGGCGGGGAGCGGGACGGCATCTGGACCTTCGCCGGAGCGCACGAGCGCGTGACGATGTCCTTCGAGGACGGCAACCAGCGGCTGGACATCCGCTGGGAACAGTCGGACGACGGAGCCACCTGGCGGCCGTTGTGTGACCTGAAGGCGACCCGGGTGCACTGACCCGGGCCGCGTCACGCTCCCTCCGTGCCCGGTTCGATGCGGCTGTGCCGCTGCGTGTCCTGCATGAAGGCATAGACGAGCAGCGAGCAGAGGATGCAACCCGTCACGTACCAGAAGAACCACGGCTCATGGCCGGCCAGCTTCAGCCGCGTGCCCACGTACTCGGCCGTGCCTCCGAAGAGCGACACGGTCAGCGCATAGGGCAGCCCCACGCCCAGCGCCCGGATGCGCGCGGGGAACAGCTCCGCCTTCACCACGGCGTTGATGGACGTGTAGCCGGAGAGGATGACCAGCGCGGCAAGCACCAGCAGGAAGGCGGTGAACGCGTCCCGGGTCCGCGTCAGCGCGGTCAACAGCGGCACCGTGCACAGCGTGCCCATCACGCCGAACCACAGCAGCACGGGCCTGCGCCCCACCTTGTCGGAGATGAACCCGAACACCGGCTGCAACAGCATGTAGAGGAACAGCGACCCGGCGGAGATGAGCGTCGCTTCGTCCCGCGTCAGCCCCACCGAGTTCACCAGGAATTTCTGCATGTAGACGGTGTACGTATAGAAGGCCAGCGTCCCTCCCATCGTGAGCCCCACCACGATGGCCAGCTCCTTCGGATGCCGCAGCAGCTCCCGCATCGGCTGGTGCTCGGCCCCCTTCGCCGCCTCCCGGGTGAAGGCCTCCGTCTCCACCATGTTGCGCCGCATGTAGAAGCCGAAGATGGCCAGCGCCGCGCCCACCAGGAACGGGATGCGCCAACCCCACGCCTCCAACTGCGGCCCCGTCAGCACCAGCCGCTGCAACACCAGCAGCGTCATCGTCGCCAGCAGCTGCCCCATGATGAGCGTGACGTACTGGAAGGAGCTGTAGAAGCCCCGGTGGCGGGACGTCGCCACCTCGCTCAGGTACGTGGCGCTGGTGCCGTACTCGCCTCCCAGCGACAGGCCCTGGAGCAGGCGCGCCAGCATCAACACGATGGGCGCCGCTACGCCAATGCGCGCATACGTCGGACACACCGCGATGACGAAGGACCCCAGGCACATCAACGTGACGGACAACGTCAGCGCGGACCGGCGTCCCCGTTGATCCGCGTAGAGCCCCATCAGCCAACCCCCGATGGGGCGGACGAGGAACCCCAGCGCGAACACCCCGGCGGTGTTGAGCTGTTGCACGACGGGGTCGGCGTCCGGGAAGAACGCCTGCGCGAAGTACAGCGAGAACGCCGAGTAGACGTAGAAGTCGTACCACTCGATGAGGTTGCCCACCGAGCCGCCGAAGATGGAGAGCAACCGCGAGCGCATCGCCATGGGCGCAACGTATCCCACCCCATGTTTTCGCGTGGCTAGGATGCGCGAATGCTCCTCTCCAGCAATGAGTTCCTCCCCCGCGCGGAGGCCACGCTCGCCGGACTCAAAGGCCCCGTCAGCGCCGCGCTCTCCCACCACGGGGAGCCCTCGGTTTCGTCCCTCGCCCGTGAGTTCCCCAAGGACGCCCCGCTGTCGCCCTCCGCGCTCGTCCAGGCGCTGTGCCCCGGGCCGCTGTCACCCATTGGCTTCGCGGCCGTGGTGATGCGCGAAGTCCTGCCGCGCGTGGACGCCGTGCTCGACGCCTCCGTCGCCGAGCCCACGGTCGTGACGGGCAACGCGCGGGCTTCCGGCGGATTGCGCGTCACCGCGCCCCTCGTCGTGCTGGGAGACCTGGAGGTGGAGGGCGTGCTGGAGGACTGCGGGCCGGATTCGACGGTCGTGGTCGTGGGCTGCTGCACGGCGTGGGGGCTCAAGACATCGGGGAACTTCCTGGTGCTCGGAGACCTCGTGGTCCGGGACGTCATCCAGGGCATCTACAACGATGACAGCCTCGTCGTGGCGGGCGACCTCACCACGCGCTTCCTCGACGAGAATGATCACGACGTCTCCAGCTATGGAGAGGTCCACGCCGAGCATCACTTCGAGAACGGCCGCTCCGGCGAGGAGGCCGCATCCCTGGCCTCCACCTTCCTCGTGCCCGAACTCTGGAACCTGGACCTCGGGGAGCTCCACCACGACGACCTCTTCGAGCGCATCCAGCGGGGCGAGCCCGTCTTCACGGCCACGCCCCAGCCCCAGCAGCGCCGCGAGCCCGACGCGCCCACCGCCGAGGAACTGGAGGGACTCGACGTCGAGGGGATCGCGGCCCGGGCGTCGAAACAGGCGCGGGCGAAGGACGTCGTCTACGCGCAGCGAAGGACGGGCGAGGTGTGGCTGCTGCGTCCGGGCAGCTTCCCCATGCACATCTTCGACGGACAGCGGTTCCTCGGGGAGGGGCCGCCGCCCGCCCTGGACGTGAAGCAGCGGGCCTCGGAGCGCGTCACCTTCTGGCGCAAGCGGGGAGACCTGTTCCTGGAGATTGAACGCTTTGGCGCCGTCATCCAGCTCCACGTGGGCATCAACAACGGTTCGCTGAAGACGTTCCGCTTCGCCTTCGAGACCTCCGACGCCGCGGCGTCAGAGGTGCGGCGGCTGGAGGCCCGCTACACCGGAGACTTCCTGCGCGTCACGTCCGTGATTCCCGGCCGGGGCCCGCTCGAACGGGAGTTCGCTCACTACGGCGGACCGAAGGCCGAATACACCTCCGCCATCGTGGACGGCACGACGCTGGTGACCCGCGACGGCGAGCGTCATCCCTTCGAGGACGAGGCCGCCGCATTGAGTGCCCTGGAGGACTGGATCGCCGCGAAGCGCCAGGCCGGGTTCGACCTGAAGATCCTCGAGTGGAAGCCCTTCGGCCTCCTGGGCCGACGTTAGCCCGTCACCTCCGCCGCCACGGCCTCGGTGATGCTGAGCGCGGCCGGCGTGGGGATGACGCGGGAGAGCCGCAAGCCCGCCTGGGCGAAGAGCTTGCGGAAGTCCTCCTCGGTGCGCTCGCGGCCGGGCAGCGACGCCAGCATCATCACGTCGAGCACCTTGCCCCCGTGCGGCGCGCTCCCGGGGGGGATGACGGTGTCCACCACCAGCACCCGGCCGCCCGGGGCCATCTCGCGGCGACAGTGGCGCAGGATGTCCACGCACACCGCGTCGCTCCAGTCGTGGAGGATGCGCTTGAGGACATACGTGTCCGCGCCCGAAGGCACCGTCTGGAAGAAGTCCCCCTCCACCAGCTCACAGCGCGAGGAGAGCCCCGCCGAGGCGATGCGCGCCTCGTCCAGGACGTGGCGGTGGTCGAAGAGCACGCCCTGGAGCGACGGCGCGGCCTGGAGCACTTCGATGAGGAAGCCGCCGTGGCCGCCGCCCACGTCCACCACCCGCCGGCAGGCGCTGAAGTCATAGCTGCGCGCGATGGGGCCGTTCTCCAGGTCCGACAGGCTGGACATGCCCCGGTGGAAGGTGGCGCCCGCCGCCGCGTTGCTGGCGAGGTGGTCGAAGAAGGGCTTGCCGAAGATCTGCTCGAAGGTGTTCTTCCCCGTCCGCACCGTCTGCGTGAGCGCTCCGGTCGGTGCCCAGAAGATGTCCTGCGTGAGCATCAACACCGCGCTGCGCAGGGAACCGGGGGCGTGGGTGCGCAGCAGGTCGGAGGCGGGGGTGAGCGCGAAGTTTCCGGCGGCATCCTCGGAGAACACGCCCGCGCTCGCCAGCAGCCGGAGCACCCGGTAGAGCGACGCCGCATCCGCGCCCACCGCCTCCGCGAGCAGGGCCGCGCTCTTCGGGCCCTGCTCCAACTGATCCGCGACACCCAGCTCCGCCGCCGTGGCCAGCGCGCCGGACAGGATGAAACCAAAACCAAGGTCGACGATGAGCTGCGCCGGATGGACGGAGGGAGAGGTCATCTCCAGGTCGTACTCCCGGTCAAAACCAGACGTCAACCCACCGGAGGCAAGCCGGCCCGCAGCGTGCGCCGGGTGGAGATGAAGACGATGAGGCCCACGGAAAGCTCGATGAAGATGGCCGCGACATAGAAGGGACGCGGCATCCCATCCAGCAGGACCGACAGTGCCCGCTCCGCCGCACCCAGGAAGATGATGCCCAGGTAGAAGCGGTTGAAGCGGCGGTCGGTGTAGATGAGGTCGCGAAAGCACACGCAGAAGACGCCAAACCCAAACTCCATGCTCTTCATGTACCGGTATTGGTTCAGGGCGCTCGCCAGGGTCCGCTCCGGCAGGCCCGCGTCGAAGACACCTCGCGCGTAGACCTCGAAGCCGAGCGGTCCCCAGCGCGGCACGAGCAGCCCCAGCACTCCGCCCACCAGGATGAGGAACCAGGCGTACCCCTGGAAGGCCAGGGCGTCGATCCACCGCCACGGCCCGGTGATGCGGGCGGCTGCCCTGCGCGCTCCCGGTCCTTGCATGCCTTTGGCCCCCTGGCGGTGACGCACCGCCACGCACGTGCCCACCCGCGAAGGCACGATGCCCGGCTTCCGGCCGCGACGTTCGCCGTCGCTCCCCGGTCCTTCGGGGCGTGTGGGGAACTGGACCCGGACACGCCCCGAAGTCGGTGAGGCCGTGCACCCGCGCTCAGGCGCGCAGCGTGCGACCGAACAGTTCGAGGATCCTGCGCCAGTGCGTCTCCGCGGCCTGCGGGTGGTACGCGGGCCAGTTGTCCACCGCGTAGCCGTGGCGCGCGCCCGGGTAGAACTCCGACACGTACTTGACGCCGGCTGCCTTCAAGGCCGCTTCCAGCGTCTGGATGTCTTCCGCGGTCATCGAGCTGTCGTTGTCCGCGTGGCCGAAGTACAGCTCACCCTTCACCTGGCCCACCAGCCGGTGGGGACTGTCGGGCGAGTCCGTCGCCAGCTTCCCGCCATGGGACGAGGCCACCGCGCCGATGCGGTCCGGGAAGTTCGCGGCCATGCGCACGGCGACGCCCCCGCCGAAGCAGTAGCCCGTCACCCCCACCTTGGACCCCGGCTGCACCGACGGGTGCCGGGCCAGGAAGTCGAGCTCCGCGGCGGCGTCCGTCTTCTGCCGCTCGGGCGTCAGGTTCCCGATGAGCGCGTAGATGTGCTTGCGGAACACCGGGTCCTCGAACGTGCCCTTGAGCTCCAGTTTCGAGGCATGCCCGTCCCGGTAGAAGACGTTGGGCAGCAGGACGACATACCCCGCCGCCGCGATGCGCCGGGCCATGCTCTCCAGCGAGGGCCGCACGCCCATCGCGTCCATGCACAGGATGACCGCCGGCCACGGGCCCGCGCCTTCGGGTTGGAACAGCTTCGCGTCCAGCACTCCATCCGCGGTCTTGATGTCGACGTCTTGCATGTGACTCGGTGACCTCCAGGTCGGGCGGACCGCCCGATGCCTGATGGTGTCATCCCAGGGGACGCCGGGCCACCCCCTCCATGGGCCCGGCATCCGTGTCTGCAATTGAGGCCGGGGCTACTTGACGCAGCTGGCGTAGCCGCGCTTGCCGTTGACGACCGTCATCTCCCAGTAGCGGGTGCCGCTGTTGTAGTCGATGGACACGCCGTCGGTGAAGCTGCTGGTCGTCATGGGACCGCCGAGGCCCGTCAGCAGGCAGGCCACGCCGCCGGGGTTGTACGCCAGGTTCTCCGTGAAGCCGCCGCCGTAGCCGGAGCCCCACAGCCAGCTGCCCTGGCCGGTGGGCACGTCCACGCACATGGCGCGGCCGCCACCCGTTCCCGACAGGTCTCCGCCCAGGTACCAGTTGAGGCCGTCATTCCACACCTTCACCTCGTCATCGCCGGTGGTGAACGCGCCCGTGGACGCCTCCAGCCGGGTCAGGAAGCAGCGCCGGTCGGCGGTGACCGCGCCCAGCAGCTTCGCCGCGGTCCCCTGACGCCATGTGACCTCCGCGGTGCGGCCGGTGGAGGTGGCGAGGCACTGGACGCCCGTGCCCAGCGCCTTGCTGTTGTTGTGATTGACATAGACAAACCAGTTGCCGCCAGACATGTACGTGCCGGCGCTGCTCCAGTTCCCCGCGACGGTCGGCTTCAGGTTGCCCTGCACGCCTGTGAGGAAGCACGTCTGCCCCGTGGTGGTCCCGATGGTGTACGTGGTGTTGCCGTTGTTGGAGGTGCCCCACCAGTACGTGCCGCCCAGCGCGACGCCCTGCTCCACCTGGGCGAGCGACTCGGGGGCGTCGGCCGCGACGGCGGCCTCCGGCTGCACGTCCTCCGGCAGGCCCTGGCCGTCCAGTTCGGCGCCACAGCCCGCCGCGAGGAGGGCGAAGGGAACCGCGAGGAAGAGCTTCTGCACGGACTGCTTCGTGATGGGACCCATGTTCAAGTTCCGTCCTTGTCTTTGCCGCGTTTGGGGAGGGTGCTCCCGCTCGCTTCCGGCACGCCGTTCCAGGCGGGCCTCGCGTCGGGGAACGGGGAGGCGACAAAGCAACGGGAGTGCCAGCAGCGGTGCCGGGGGGCGGCTCCAGAAGAAGCGCTCAACGTGTGCAAACCTTGCACAGCCCCGGGAGCCGGGACGGTGCAGGGTCTGCATTCCGTGCAACGTTTGCACGAGGCGCGGCGGCCTGGCGTGCGGGCAGCCCCTGGCGGCCCGGCTTCTGGCAGGATCCGACGCGTGTTCCCCCTCAGGAGGCCGATGTGACGACCCACCACCGGAGTGCCGCGACCGCTGTCCGGACCTTGTTGCTGCTGGGCGTGTTGGTCGCGGGCGGCGCGGGGGCGGAGGTGGTGCGCGCGGAGTTCCTCATCCCCTCGGATCCGGGCATCGAGGTGTCCGTCCGGGAGGTGAAGGACACGGGGATGCAGGTGGCGGGACTTGCGCCGCTCATCCTCCTGCACGGTGCGCGGGTGCCGGGGCGTGCGTCCTTCGACCTGCCCGTGGAGGGGGGCTCGCTGGCGGGCGACCTCGCACGCGCGGGGCACGCCGTCTACGTGATGGACGTGCGGGGCTACGGAGGTTCGACGCGGCCGCAGGCCATGGGGCTGCCCCCGGCGGGCCGGCCGCTCGTGGGCTCGCACGAGGCCGTCCGGGATGTGCACGCGGTGGTGGCGTGGGTGCAGGCGCGCACGGGGCAGCGCAGGGTCGGGCTCCTGGGCTGGGCCACCGGTGGGCACTGGGCGGGGATGTACGCCAGCCTGCATCCGGAGGAGGTCAGCCACCTCATCCTGCTCAACGCGCTGTACGCGGGGAGCGCCGAACACAAGATGCTGGGGCGGGGCACGGACTTCGAGGACCCGAAGCGGCCGGGCCACTTCAACGCCGAAGGGCTGGGCGCCTACCGTTGGAACACCGGGGCGTCGGTGCTCGCCGTCTGGGACCGCAACCTTCCGGAGGAGAAGGACAAGGCGCGCGACCCCCAGGTGGCCGAGTCCTTCCAGCGCGAGGCGCTCGCGAGTGATCCGCTGGCGCCGTCCCGGACGCCGTTCGCCTTCCGGGCGCCGTCCGGGGCGCTGGAGGACAGCTTCCTGCTCGCCATCGGTCGGCAGCTCTGGGACGCGGGCTCCATCTCCGGCCGCGTCCTCATCCTCCGTTCGGAGAACGACTTCTGGAGCCGGCCCGAGGACGTCACCCGCCTCCAGGAGCACCTGGGCCGCGCGGCCCTCGTGAAGGCGGTCGTGCTTCCAGGCGCGACGCACTTCGTCCACCTGGAGCGCCCGGACCGGGGCCGCCGCCTGCTGATGGAGGAGGTGTTGCGCTTCACCGGCGCCAGGACGGGTCCGGCTCCGAAGCCGCCCGCGAAGTAGGGCTGTCGCGGAGTGTGTGTCTGGGAGGCCCGACCCGCCTTGGCTCGCGGGTCGGGCCTTGCTCACTCAGCCCTGGGACTCAGCCACAGTTGTCGGGCTGGTAGATGCCGTAATCGGTCTTCGTTCCGACGACGCGCAGCGTATGCCCACAGCTGCAGTCGCCGTGTCCGACCTGCACGCTGTAGGTCGCGTCGCTGTAGTAGGTGACGAAGGAGAAGCCTTCGCAGAAAGGCAGCTCATCCTCGCGCGTGCCCAGCTGGGGCTGCTCTCCGACGTCTTCGACGCCACCGCAGCCCGCCAACAGCCCCACCGCCAACAATCCGCCAATGATGCTTCCGCGCATGATGGATCCCCTGGACCGATATTCGAGGTTGTGAAGCTTCGCGAGGATAGCGGGCTTCTTCACACCCCGCACGCCGCGAAGCAGCACGGCGCCGGCGGCTGTAGGATTCAGGGGATGACTTCCATCCGCAGACTGGAACAGGCGACCCCCGCTGAGCGTCAGGCCCTCACCGAGCTGATCCTCGCGACGGTGAATGGGGGCGCGTCCATTGGCTTCCTTGCGCCGCTGGCACCGGAGGTGGCGGAGGCGTACTGGCAGGGGGTGCTCGCGTCGCTGGGGCCGGGCCTGGTGCTCTGGGTCGCGGAGCATGACGGGCGCATCGTCGGCTCCGTGCAGCTCGCGCCCAGCCTGCGCCAGAACGGCCTGCACCGCGCGGACCTCATGAAGCTGATGGTGCATCCCAGCGCCCGGGGCCAGGGCGTCTCCTCGCGACTGCTGCGCGAGGTGGAGCAGTTCGCCCGGCGCGAGGGCCGCACCCTGTTGGTGTTGGACTCGGAGCTGGGGTCGAAGGCGGAGTCCGTGTACCAGCATCACCAGTGGCAGCGGGTGGGGGAGATTCCGGGCTACGCGAAGGACACGGGCGGCGTCCTGCGCTCCACCGTGGTCTATTTCAAGACGCTCTCCTCCTGAGGAATCTTGGAGTGCAAGAAATTCTGATTATCCAGAATTGATGGGTGCTCGGGTCGCTGGGGCAATGGCTGTCATGGGCAGGCAGGCACAACATGCTGTGCAAGGCAGACATGGCGCTTCGCCGTGGCCGCCCGTCCCAAGGTGACCCATGATGAACCTCGGCAAATCCCTTGTTGGTGTGGCCTGGTGTGCGCTGTTCCTCGGTGCTTGCGGACCGCTTCCCGAAGGGGAGGAGCTCCACGACGCCGAGCCCGGGGAGGGCGAGGTCCTGGAGGATCCGGAGATTGGAAGGGTGGAGCAGCAGACCTTCGCGGGCGATCTGGGCAGCGCGATGGGGGTTCCGGTCATCACCTATCCCACGAGCTGTACCGCGACCAACCAGTGGGCCACCACCTGCCGCTCGGGTTCGTCGCGGGATGTCTCCTATGTGTGGCGGGTCCCCGAGACCGGGACCTATTCGTTCTCCACGAGGAACTCAAACTTCGACACCATCATGGAGATCCGCAACTACAAGAACACTTCAGAGGTCCTGAAGTGCAATGACGACAGCGGCGACCTGCTCACGTCTGGCATCACGCTCAGCGGCCTCATCAGGGGCGTGCAGTTGCTGATCATCGTCGAGGGTTACGAGGGCGAGTGCGGCAACGTCCATTTGAACATCGTCAAGCGGTAGCCTCCGCGAAGGATTGACGCAGGGCGCGTCGCGCGGCAACGCGGACGCGTCCCGCGGGAACGCAAGCCCGCCCTGCCGGAAAGGCGGCGGGCACCTGCGCCGCCTCTGGGGGCCCTGGAGGGCGAAGGACTGGCATGTGCCGTGCTTTGTGCATGCCGGCTGCGTGAGCGCGTCCCACGCACCTTCGGAAGGCCCCCAAACATGAGTTCCCATGAGAACCCCATGCGGCGACGCCGCGTGGCGTTGTGCGCTGTCTTCTGCGTCCTGGGCGTCACCGCCGGAGGCCTGGCGGGCTGCAAGCAGAAGGAGCCGACCCCCACGAAGCCAGACGTCCCGCCGCAGACGGTGAGCGCGCCGGACGCGGGCACCCCGGGCGTGAAGATCGTCCTGGACCCCACCATCCCCCCGGATGCGACGTTCGGTCAGAACGACTCGACGCTGGCGCAGCTCCAGCACGACTTCGACACCTATTCGTGGAACACGTTCATCTCCGCGAACTGGCCGGTGGGCGCCGACGGCGGCGTGGATCCCTCTCAGCCTCCGGGCAAGAACGGGGACAACCGCACCGTGTGGCAGGGCTGGATGCCAGCCACCAGCATCTTCCTGGCGGGTGGTGCGCCGCCTCCGGCCTGGGGGGCGCCTCCCGTGCTCCCCGCCATCTGCCAGGGAAAGCTGCCCGCGGGCGGCCGGTTCCTCACGCAGGTGGGCAAGACGCCGGGCCTGCTCAACGAGTCCGTCCAGCCCTTCGACACGGGCCCGCTGATTGATCAGCAGGGCAACTACGCCCGCTTCGAAATCCTGGTCAACCAGGTGATGTTCAATCAGATCGTCACCCAGAAGCTCTACTCCAAGGCGGGACAGCAGGCCTTCAACGCTCCCGCCAACTTCAACTGCGGCAACTCCAAGACGGGCGAGCAGGGCGCCATCATGGTGAAGGCCGCGTGGAAGCCGCTGGAGGATCCGGCCGACGCGGCCCGGTTCCACTCCGCCCAGGCGCTCGTCTACACGCCGGCGTCGGTGAACCCGAAGATCCAGGAGAGCTGCACGGTGCGGCTCATGGGCCTGGTGGGGCTCCACATCGGACACAAGACGAGCAGCGCGGCGCAGTGGATCTGGTCCACGTTCGAGCACGTGGACAACGTGCCCACGCAGGAGCAGGTCAAGGCGGGGCAGCTCGCCTCGCGCTACAACTTCTTCAACCCGGCCTGCACGGACTGCGTCGCCAACCAGACGCCGCCCCGGCCTTGGGACCCGAACAAGAAGATCGTCGTCAACGGCAAGGTCTTCAAGAGCCAGATCGTCCGCGTGGACGTGCGCCCGCCCCTGATGGTGGACAGCGCGCGCCTCCTCAACGCGGAGGCGAAGGCGCTGCTCGGCGGGGTGAATCCCGCGTCGGTGTGGACGAACTACGAGCTCATCAGCACGCAGTGGCCCACGAACCCGGGTGACTGCGCCGTCGCGGAGCTGGAGGACGGCTCCCCCGCGCCGCAGTTCCTCGCGAACTCCACGCTGGAGACATACATCCAGGGCAAGGTGCCCGGCGTCTCCTCCAGCTGCATCCGGTGCCACAACAACGCCGCGATGACCACGGCCAAGAGCTCCGACTTCACCTTCCTCCTGGAGCGGGCGCAGTGAACCGCCCCTCCGCATGCCTTCCCTTCGCAAGGAGTCTGGAATGAGCAACAGCCCAACGCCCTCCACCCGGATGGATCAGTTCGTCGCGCTCTCCTCGGTGCTGACCGGCTTCACGCAGGACACCCTGGCCCCGCAGTTGGATCCCACCGACCCTCCGCTCAAGAAGCTCTACCTGGAGGCCGCGGACAAGAGCAGCACGCAGACGGTGGACGCGCTGCTCGCCGCGTTCGCGAACCTGTCGGGACAGCCCGCGCAGACCATCGCCAACACGCTGCTGGAGGTGGACAGCACGAACCCGACCGCGAACGCGCTGATGGCCCGGAGCATCCTGAAGCTCTGGTACCTGGGCTCCTGGTACGCGCCCACGTCGCTCATCGCCACGGACGGCACCGTCGTGGCGATGAATGCCTATATCGGTGGGCTGGCCTGGAGCGCGATGCAGGCCCACCCCATGGGCTACAGCGAGCTCAAGTTCGGTTACTGGAATTCCGCACCGCCGCCGCTGTCCGGCGTCCTCCCTCCGAGTGAGGCGAACCATGGCTGACCCGAAGACGTATGACGTGGTGATTGTCGGCGCGGGCATCGCGGGTGGCATCATCGCCCTGGAGCTGGGCCGTCTGGGCAAGCATGTGCTCATCCTGGAGGCGGGGGCGCCCATCCCCGCCAGCCGCGAGCAGTACATGGAGAACTTCTTCCTGTCGGCGGCCAAGACGCCGGAGTCGCCCTATCCGCCGAAGACGCTGGCCCCGGCGGAGGAGGCCACGCCCCGTCCCACCATCCTGGGGCTCAACAACTGGAAGAACGCCCAGAAGAGCTACCTGGTCCAGCCGACCCCGGACCCCACGTTCCAGCCGAAGCAGCTGCCCTTCGCCAGCACCTACGAGCGCATTGGCGGCGGGACGACCTGGCACTGGCTGGGGACCTCCCTGCGGCTGGTGCCCGACGACCTGGTGATGCACTCCTATTACAAGGCCCCGGGCTTCGGGCCCGGCACCGACTGGCCCATCGAGTACTCGGAGCTGGAGACGCTCTATGGCAAGGCGGAGGATGAGATTGGCGTGTCCGCCAGCGTGGCGGAGCAGGCCCCGCTCCAGCAGGCCATTGGCCTGACGTACCCGGCGGGCTACCAGTACCCCATGCAGGCCATCCCGGAGAGCCTGGTGGATGAGGCCATCTCCCAGGGCGTGAGCGGCATGAGCCTGTTTGGCCAGCCCGTCTTCGTCACCCCGACGCCCGCGGGCCGCAATTCCCAGCCGCGCGCCAACCGGCCCGTGTGCGCGGGCAACACCAACTGCATCCCCATCTGCCCCATCCAGGCGAAGTACGACGCGACGGTGACGCTCAACGCCGCGCTCAACACGGGCAACGTGGACGTCCAGTACCGCTCCGTCGTGACGCGGCTCTTGGCGGACACCCAGGGGCGCATCTCCAGCGTGGAATACATCACCTACAACCGGGAGCTGAAGCCGGGGCCGGTGACGACGTCCCAGGTGAGCGCGACGACCTACGTCCTGGCGGCGCACGCCATCGAGAATCCGAAGATCCTGCTCAACAGCAAGTCCTCGGCCTTCCCCAACGGACTGGCCAACAGCAGCGACCAGCTGGGCCGCAATCTGATGGACCACGTGCTCTACCTGTCGTGGGCGCTGATGCCCGAGGGCAAGCCCGTGTTTCCGTACCGGGGCCCGCTCTCCACCTCCGGCATCGAAAGCCTGCGCAACGGTCCGTTCCGGAGCCAGCGCGCCGCCTTCCGCATGGAGATTGGCAACGAGGGGTGGAACTTCCCCATCGGGGACCCGTACGCCACGGTCAACGACTTCATCAACGGCACCAACGTCTCCGCGCTCAACCCCGTCACCCCGCCGGGGACACCGCAGCCTTCACCCAGCCTGAAGCTGGGTGGGCGGGATCTGGTGATGGCGCTCAATGACAGACTGACCCGGCAGTTCCGGATGGCCTGCCTCATTGAACAGAGCCCCCAGGCGGAGAACCGCGTCACCCTGGATCCGACGCTCAAGGACGGTCTGGGCCTGCCGCGACCGAAGATCTCCTACGGCTTCGACAAGTACACGCTGGATGGGTTCATGGCGGCGAAGCAGGCCAGCTCCGCCATCTACCAGGCGATGGGCGCGACGGAGTTCACCGACTACAGCAAGTCCCAGAGCCAGCCCGGCTACTTCGAGTACGAAGGCCAGTCGTTCGTCTTCTTCGGCGCGGGCCACGTGATGGGCACCCACCGGATGGGGTCGGATCCGAAGCTGTCGGTGGTGGATGCCAACCAGCGCTCGCACGACCATGAGAACCTCTGGATTGTCGGCAGTGGGAGCTTCCCCACGGTCGCCACGCCGAACCCGACCCTCACGCTCGCGGCGCTCGCCTTCAAGACCGCGGCGAGCCTGGGCAAGGCGCTGACACTGTAGGCCTCGGGTCCGGCGCCCCGCGGGAGGACTCGCGGGGCGTCGTGCCCCCCTCCGGCGGAGCCCCTCTTCCGGGGGCCGCCGTGGAGGGACACGGCGTGAAGGCGTGCCGCATCCAGCGAAGGCTGTTATCGGAAGCTCCCGCGCCCGACGCCGTCGTCGCCTCGCCTGCCTGAGGACCCAGCCGCCATGCCGCACTTCTCGTCCCGCTTCGTTGACGCCACCCCGGGCGACCCGCTCACGGACACGCGGTCGCGCCAGGTGCAGGGGGCGCTCTGGTCCCGCGTCCAGCCCACGCCCGTCTCCGCGCCCCGGCTGGTCGCCTTCTCGCCGGAGGTCGCACGCCTGCTGGGCCTGGACGAACAGGCGCTGCGCTCCGAAGCGTGGGTGCGGGTGCTGGCGGGCAACGCGCTGGAGCCGGGCATGGTGCCGTACGCGGCCAACTACGGCGGCCACCAGTTCGGCCAGTG
>NZ_RAWI01000191.1 GCF_003612125.1 Corallococcus praedator | reverse complement strand
CGTGGGCTCGGAGATGTGTAAGAGACAGGCCCTCGTGCACGTCCACCCCGGTGACGTGCACGAGGGCCGCATCGCCGAGGCCCAGGCGCGCAACCGGCACCGCCCCCAGCTGACCTTCCTCCAGGCGGACGTGCGCGCCACGGGCCTGCCAGAGAACGCCTTCGACTACGTGTGGAGCCAGTACGTCTTCGAGTACCTTCCCGACCGGCAGGTGGCGCTCGCGGAGCTCATCCGCGTGACGCGGCCAGGGGGACGGGTGGTGGTGTCCGACATCGATGGACTGGGCTTCCAGAACTGGCCCTTCCCGGAGCACCTGCGTCAGGGCACGCAGCGCATCGTGGAGGCGCTGGAGGCGCGCGGGTTCGACCTGTACGTGGGCCGCAAGATGTTCTCCGACTTCCGCCGCGCGGGCCTCAAGGACGTGCGCGTGCACCTGGTGCCCTTCTACATGGCCCCGGGCGCGGCGGAGACCCGGCTCCTGCGGGACTGGGAGACGCGCTTCGAGGCCCTGGCCCCCGTGGCGGTCCCCGCCTTCGGGAGCCCCGAGGCCTACCGGGCGCACTGTGAGGGCTTCCTCTCGATGCTGGCGGATCCGGAGGGCCTCAAATATGCGGTCACGCTGGTGACCGAAGGAACCAAGACGTGAGTGGTCGGCTGCCGGCGGTGAAGGTGCAGGACGTGTCGCCGGACAACGCCCCGGAGGTGAGCGTCCGCGCGACGTCCACGCTCCTGCTCTACTTCGAGCACCGCTACGGCGCCGAGCGCCTGGCGAAGCTGTGGCGCGACCACGGCTTCAGCCTGGGGCTGGACTACATGCGCACGCCGACGAACTACGTCTCGCTGCGCTTCCTGGAGCGCGTGGCGGCGGCGCTGCGCGAGGCCTCCGGCGACTCGAAGTTCATGCGCGAGGCGGGCCTGTTCACCGCGTCCCCCCAGGCGCTGGGCTTCGTCTTCTAAATGCTGCGCGCGTTCGGCTCGCCTCGCGCCTGCTACAAGCAGACCATCGACTTCTCCCCCAGCTACAACCGGGTGGGCGGGTTCACGGTGGACCTGCTGGAGCACAAGCGGCTCAAGCTGTCGTACCGCAGCAGCATCCCGGAGCAGAACCGCAACATCTGCGAGCTGCGCATGGGCCAGTTCGCGTCCTTCCCCACCATCTGGGGCCTGACGCCCGCGGACGTGCGGGAGACGGAGTGTCAGGTGCTGGGCGGCGAGGCGTGCCGCTACCACCTGACGTGGACCGACCCTCCCACGATGTGGGGCCACTACCTGGGCCTGCTGCTGGGCATGGTGAGCGGGCTGCTGGCCACGCACCTGGGCTGGGGGGACGCGCTCTTCTCCGTGACGTCGCTGGGCGTGGGCGGCTTCGCGCTGGGCGGCTGGTTGGACCGGCGCCGGGAGCTGCAGCGCAAGGACGAGCTGCTCTCCGCCCAGGCGCAGGCGAACCTGGGCTCGCTGCGCGAATTGCAGCAGCGCTACGACGAGGTGTTCGGCAGCAACGTGGCGCTGGAGGACCGCGTCGCGGCGCGCACGCGCGAATTGTCGGAGGCCAACGAGAAGCTGGAGGCGGCGCTGATCAAACAGCGCGAGCAGGACCGGCTGAAGACGGAGTTCTTCGACAACGTGAGCCACGAGCTCAGGACGCCGCTCACGCTCATCCTGCTGTCGCTGGACGCGCTCCAGAAGGAGCCGGAGTCGCTGCCCTCGGTGGTGCGTCAGCACCTGACGACGCTGGACCGCAGCACGCAGCGGCTGCTCAGGCTCATCGACAACCTGCTCAACCTGGCGCAGCTGGAGGCGGGCAAGGTGCGCCTGCGCTACCAGACGGTGGAACTGCACGCCTTCCTCACGTCGCAGTTGTTGCCCTTCCGCACCGTGGCGGAGAAGCAGGGGCTGACGCTCACGCTGGAGGGCGGGCCGCTGACGCCGGTGGCCATGGACGTGGAGCGCATCGAAGGTGTGTTCCACAACCTCGTCTCCAACGCGCTCAAGTTCACCCCGGCCGGGGGCAGCATCGCGGTGCGCCTGCGCGAGGACGCCACCGACGTGCACGTGGAGGTGGTGGACACGGGGGTGGGCATGGCCGCCGCGGACCTGGCCGTCATCTTCGACCGCTTCGCCCAGGCGGACACGTCCGGCACGCGGCGCTTCGGGGGCAGCGGCATCGGCCTGGCGCTGGTGAAGGAGACGCTGGAGCTGCACTCGGGTGGCATCGAGGTGTCGAGCACGCCGGGGCAGGGCTCCAGCTTCCGCGTGCGCCTGCCCAAGTCCAACACCGTCGTGCGCGAGGAGACGCGCGAGCGCCGGGTGCTGGAGCCATCCAACCGCCGCGAGCGGCGCAGCTCCGGGCGCTTCGCCACCGTGCTGGCCGCGACCGTCGCCGGGGCGCAGCGCCCCACGGAGCCGCAGGACCACACGCGCGCGGACGCGAAGGCGCCCCGCATCCTGGTGGTGGAGGACGACGCGGAGATCCGCGCCTTCATCGCGGACATCCTCGCGCCCAGCTACCGGGTGCTGGAGGCCGCCAACGGCGAGGAGGGCGTGCGCCGCGCCATGGAGGACCGTCCGGACCTGGTGGTGTCGGACGTGATGATGCCGGTGCTCTCCGGCCTGAATCTGCTGGTGCAGCTGCGCGCCCACGCGCAGACGGTGGACCTGCCCGTCATCCTGCTCACCGCGCGCCAGGAGGTCTCCGCCAAGGTGGAGGCCCTGGGCGCGGGCGCCAACGACTACCTGGGCAAGCCCTTCAGCCCCAGGGAGCTGCTGGCGCGCGTGGAGACGCAGTTGCGCCTGCGCGAGGCGGCGGTGCGCGCGGCGGAGAACGAGCGGCTGGCGGCCATCGGCCTGCTCACGTCCGGCTTCGCGCACGAGGTCCGCAACCCGCTCAACGGGCTGATGAACGCGCTGATGCCGCTCAAGGACGTGCTCCTGGGCAGGGACACCAGCGGCGACCCGGACCTGGGCCCCGCGATGCTGGAGGTGATGGAGGAGTGCGGTCAGCGGATCCGCCACCTGGCGGAGTCGCTGCTGTCCTTCGTGCGCACGGCGGACAAGCCCGTGGCGGTGCGGTTGGATCAGGCGCTCGACTCCACGCTCAGCGTGCTGGGCTGGCGCATCCCCGCGGGCGTCGTGGTGGAGCGCGCGTACCACTGCTCGGACCCCATCTGGGGCGACCCGGGCACCCTCAACCAGGTGTGGCTCAACCTGCTGGACAACGCCCTGCGCGCGGTGGGGGAGACGGGCCGCGTGCTGGTGGAGACGACGCAGGAGAACGACGACGCGGTGGTGACCATCGTGGACAGCGGCGTGGGCATCCGCCCGGAGGACCTGGAGCGCCTGTTCCAGCCCTTCTTCTCCACCCGCGCCGCCGGAGAGGGCACGGGCCTGGGGCTGGCCCTGAGCCGACGCATCGTGTTGCAGCACGGCGGCCGCATCCACATCACGAGCCAGGTGGGGCAGGGCACGCGGGTGGAAGTGCGGCTGCCCATGCGCCCGCTGATGTCGGAACCCCTCTCGTCCACCGCGACGGGCGGTGCGGGTCGGGGGCGGTGGACGCGTCGGCTCGGCTGACCGGAGGGGTTGTTCCCTGAAAGCGTGACTCCCGCGTGACTCTGGTAGAGTCGCGCGTCTTTCATTTCACCCCCTCCCAAGTCAGTACGAGGAACTCACGGCATGCAAAGCACCGTCGCCGCGGGCGAGGCCCGCAAGGGGCATCCCCCGGGCCTCTACCTGTTGTTCGCCACCGAGATGTGGGAGCGCATGTCGTATTACGGCATGCGCGGCCTGTTGGTGCTCTTCCTCACCGACAAGGTGCGGGGCGGCTTCGGCTGGTCCACGGCGGATGCGCTGAGCCTCTACGGCACGTACACGGGCCTCGTGTACCTGACGCCCATCGTGGGCGGCTACATCGCGGACCGCTTCATCGGCCAGCGCAAGGCGGTGTTGCTGGGCGGTGTGCTGATGATCATCGGGCACCTGCTGCTGGCGCTCCCAGGGACAGGCATCTTCTACACGGGCCTGGGCTTCCTCATCGTGGGCAACGGCTTCTTCAAGCCGAACATCTCCACCATGGTGGGCGGGCTGTACCCGGCGGGCGACGGCCGGCGCGACGGTGCCTTCACCATCTTCTACATGGGCATCAACCTGGGCGCGGTGCTGGGCAACTTCATCTGCGGCACGCTGGGTGAGCGCGTGGGCTGGCACTGGGGCTTCGGCTCCGCCGGCGTGGGCATGACCCTGGGCGTCATCATCTTCCTGGCCCTCCAGAACCGGTTCCTGGGCAATGTGGGGCTCGCGCCCGCGCCCCGGCCTCCTCCCTCGGTGACGACGACGACGGATGGCAAGAAGCACGCCTTCTCCCGCGAGGAGTGGGATCGCATCATCGTCATCTTCATCATCGCGCTGTTCGTGGTGGCCTTCTGGACGGGCTTCGAGCAGGCCGGCGGCCTGATGAACCTCTACACGGACCAGAAGGTGGACCGGTCCATGTTCGGCTGGGAGGTGCCCACGACGTGGTTCCAGAACTTCAACTCCGTCTTCATCGTCGCGCTGGCGCCGGTGTTCGCGATGCTGTGGAGCGGGCTGGCGGCGCGCGGCAAGGACCTGAGCATCCCCGTGAAGATGAGCATGGGCCTCATCTTCCTGGCGGTGGGCTTCGCCTTCATGCTGGGCGCCTCCAAGGAGAGCGCGGCGGACGGCAAGGCGGCGGCGTGGTGGGTCATCATGGCGTACCTGTTCCACACCATGGGCGAGCTGTGCCTGTCGCCGGTGGGCCTCTCCATGGTGAGCAAGGTGGCGCCCACGCGCGTCGTCTCCGCGATGATGGGCGTGTGGTTCCTGGCCAACGCCGTGGCGAACAAGCTGTCCGGTGTGCTGGGCGGCTACTCGGAGAAGATGGGTGAGTTCAGCGTGTTCCTCACCATCGTCGTCGGCGCGGGCCTGTCGGGCGTCATCCTGCTGGTCCTCGCCCCGGTGCTGAAGCGGATGATGCACGGCACGGATGAAGTGACGCCCGTGCCGGCCGCCACGCAGCAGGGCGGCGCGGCGCACGCGGCCACCTGAGGCCTTCCGGGCCCCGGGCCTGGAGTGCTTGAAGACCGACGCCGGAGCGCTGTCACAGCGCTCCGGCGTTCTTCGTTTCAGGAGCGCAGCATCCTACGCCGGCTTCGCCTCCACCGCGGGCGTGCGGCCATCCAGCGGGGCCTTGGCGTCCGTCTGGAAGTAGTCGTGCACGACGAAGCGGCGCGCCACCAGCGCCATGCCCACCGCGGCCACCAGCGCCATGCCCGCGTAGAAGAAGAACTGCCCCGCGCCGGTGAAGACGTTGAGCGCCGCGGCGATGGCCACCGCCACGTTCGCGAGCGTGTTCGTCACCAGCCACACGCTCTGCACGGTGCCCTTCATCTCCCGGGGGGCCTGCGTGTACGCGAACTCCAGGCCCGTGGTGGACACCAGAATCTCTCCCACCGTCAGCACGATGTACGGCAGGAGCTGCCACGCGATGTTCAGCGTCGTCCCACCATTCATCACCACCTGGAAGAAGCCGGCGATGACGAACGACACCGCGCCGAACACCAGCCCCATGGGCATGCGCCGCAGCGGCGTCAATTCCCAGCCCAGGCGCTGGAAGGCCGGGTACACGACGACCGTGAGGAACGGGATGAGAATCATCACCAGCAGCGGGTTGATGAACTGCATCTGGCTGGGCTGGAACACGACGCCGCCCACGTGCGGATCCATCGAGCGCGCCTGCACCACCCAGGTGGACGCCTTCTGGTCGAACAGCATCCAGAAGAAGGGGATGAAGGGCAGCATCAGCCCGGCCACCCGGAACACCGCCTTCACGCCGTCCACCGCCTCCGCCGGGTGCGCCGCCTTCGCCCGGTCCAACCAGTGCTGCCCCTTGGGGGCGTCCGCCTTGAACGCGCTGAACACCACCTTGAGGAACGAGTGCGGGTTGGGGCCCGTGGGCGGCACCAGGATGTAGTGCTTGCGGCCGGCCCAGAAGATGACCGTCGCCAGGAACATCAGGATGCCCGGCACGCCGAACGCCACCGCCGGCCCGAACTTCGTCATCAACAGCGGCACGAACAGCGACGCGAAGAACGAACCGAAGTTGATGGTCCAGTAGAAGATGGCGAAGACCTTCTTCACCAGGTGGCTGTTGCTCTGCGTGAACTGGTCGCCCACCATCGCGGAGACGCACGGCTTGATGCCGCCGCTGCCCACCGCGATGAGCGTCAGGCCCGTGTAGAAGCCCGTGGCGTTGTCCTCGAAGAGCGCCAGGCACGCGTGCCCCGCGCAGTACACCAGGCTCAGCGCGAAGATGGTCTGGAACTTCCCGAAGAAGCGATCCGCCAGGTACCCACCGATGAGCGGGAAGAAGAACACCCCCGCCATGAACAGGTGGAACAGGCCCTTCGCCTGCGCCTCCCGCGCCCCCGCCTCCGGCACGTGCGTGCGCAGCAGGTAGTCGATGAAGAACACCGTCAGGATGTTCCGCATCCCGTAGAAGCTGAAGCGCTCGCAGGCCTCGTTCCCGATGATGTACGGGATCTGCGGCGGGAAGCGGTTGGACGGGGCGGTCGTGGTTTCGGCCATGGGGCGCCACCCTACTAGAGGGGGACGCCCCAGGGCAGCATCACGCCGCGTCCACGCGCTTGCCCACCCGGGCCCGGCGCGCCTTGCCCAGCACGTGCTTCAGGTAGCGGCCGGTGTGGCTGGCCTCCACCCGGGCGACCTCCTCCGGCGTGCCCACCGCGAGGATCTGCCCTCCGCCCGCGCCACCCTCCGGCCCCAGGTCGATGAGCCAGTCCGCGCTCTTGATGACATCCAGGTTGTGCTCGATGACGAGCACCGAGTTGCCCGCCTCCACCAGCCGGTTGAGCACGGACAAGAGCTTGCGGATGTCCTCGAAGTGCAGGCCCGTGGTGGGCTCGTCCAGGATGTAGAGCGTGCGGCCGGTCGCCACGCGCGCCAGCTCGCGCGCCAGCTTGATGCGCTGCGCCTCGCCGCCGGACAGGGTGGGGGAGGGCTGGCCCAACCGCAGGTAGCCCAGGCCCACGTCGGTGAGCGTCTGGAGCACGCGCAGGATGTCCTTGTGCGCGCCGAAGTGCTCCACACCCTCGCGCACGCTCATGTCCAGCGTCTCCGCGATGTTCTTGCCCTTGTAGCGCACGCGCAGCGTCGCTTCGTTGAAGCGCTTGCCGGCGCACACCTCGCACGGCACGTACACGTCCGCCAGGAAGTGCATCTCCACCAGCTTCACGCCGTCGCCCTCGCACGCCTCGCAGCGGCCGCCCTTGATGTTGAAGCTGAAGCGGCCCGGGCCGTAGCCGAACGTGCGCGCCTCCGGCGTCATCGCGAACACCTCGCGGATGGCGTCGAACACCTTGGTGTACGTGGCCGGGTTGCTGCGCGGCGTGCGGCCAATGGGCCGCTGGTCGATGTCGATGACCTTGTCCAGGTGCTCCAGGCCCTTGATGGACTTGTGCTTGCCCATCCGCTCGCGGCTCTCATAGAGGGCCCGAGCCAGCGCCGGGTACAGGATTTCGTTGATGAGCGTGGACTTGCCCGCGCCGGACACGCCCGTCACCGCGGTGAAGATGCCCAGCGGGATGTCCGCGTCCACGTTCTTCAGGTTGTTCTCCGTCGCTCCCACGATGGAGATCTGATGCTTGGGATTGGGCGGCCGGCGCGACTCCGGAATCTCAATCTCCTTGCGCCCGGACAGGTACGCGCCGGTGAGGCTGTTCTCATCCGCCATCACCTGCTTGGGCGTGCCCTGCGACACCACCTGTCCGCCCAATTCGCCCGCGCCCGGCCCGAAGTCCACCAGGTAGTCGGACTCCTCCATCGTCTCCTCGTCGTGCTCCACGACGATGACGGAGTTGCCCAGGTCGCGCAGCCGCTTGAGCGTGGCCAGCAGCTTGCCGTTGTCGCGCTGGTGCAGGCCGATGGAGGGCTCGTCCAGGATGTAGATGACGCCCGTCAGCTCGCTGCCCATCTGCGACGCCAGCCGGATGCGCTGGCTCTCACCGCCGGACAGCGTGGACGCGGTGCGGTCCAACGTGAGGTAGCCCAGGCCCACGTCCACCAGGAACGACAGGCGGCTGCGGATCTCCTTGAGCAGCTCCTGGGCGATCTTCTCCTCCTGCTTGGACAGGTCCAGCTTCGTCAGGAACGAGCGCGTGTCGGTGATGGTCAGCTGGCTCAGGTCCACCAGCGTGCGCTCGTGCACCTTCACCGCGCGGCTCTCCGGGCGCAGACGTTCGCCCTTGCAGGACGGGCAGGGCTTGTCGCTGAAGTACTTCTGCAACTCCGCCTTGCGCGCCTCCGACGTCGTCGTCTTGAAGTTGCGCATCGTGCGCGCGAGCAGGCCTTCCCACTCCATCTGGTACTGGCCGTTGTCGCCCCACTCCACGGTGAAGGACTTGCCCTTGACGCCGTTCATCAGGGTGTCCTTTTCCCGCTTCGTCAGCTTCGCGTACGGCACGTCCAGGTCGATCTTGAACGCCGCCGCCAGGCTCTCCACGAAGTCCGCCGTCCAGCCCTCGCCCCGGTTCATGCCGCTGGCCCACGGCTCGATGGCGCCGTCGCGGATGCTGCGCGTCTGATCCGGCACCAGCAGGTCCGCGTCCATCTCCGGCCGGGTGCCCAGGCCGTTGCAGTCCGTGCACATGCCCAGCGGGTTGTTGAAGGAGAACGACGCGGGCGTGAGGTCGCCAAAGGACAGGCCGCACGCGGGGCACGCGTTCAGCTCGCTCATCACGCGGTCGGACGCGGGCGTGCCCTTCTCGTCGGTGATGATGAGCGTGCCCTTGCCCTCGCGCAGCGCCGTCTCCACGGAGTCGGTGAGGCGCGTGCGCAGGTCCGGCTTCAACACCAGCCGGTCGATGACGAGCGCGATGTCGTGCTTGGACTTCTTGTCCAATTCGATGCGCTCCTCCAGCTCCCGCAGCTTCCCGTCCACGCGCGCGCGGGAGAAGCCGCGCTTCTGCGCCTCCGTGAGCAGGTCTTTGTGTTCGCCCTTGCGGTTGGTGACGATGGGCGCCAGCACCTGGAGCTTGGTGCCCGCGGGCAGCTTCATGATCTCATCCACGATCTGCTGCGCGCTCTGCTTGCCCACCTTGCGCCCGCATTGGGGGCAGTGCTGCACGCCGATGGAGGCGTAGAGCACGCGCAGGTAGTCGTGCACCTCCGTGACGGTGCCCACCGTTGAGCGCGGGTTGTTGCTGGCCGCCTTCTGCTCGATGGAGATGGTGGGCGACAGGCCGCGCAGCGTGTCGTAGCGGGGCTTCTCCATCTGCCCCAGGAACTGACGCGCGTAGGAGGACAGGCTCTCCACGTAGCGGCGCTGGCCCTCCGCGTAGAGCGTGTCGAACGCGAGCGAGCTCTTGCCGGAGCCCGACACGCCGGTGAACACCACGAGCTTCTTCTTCGGGATGTCCAGGGAGACGGTCTTGAGGTTGTGCTCCCTGGCACCGCGGATGGAGATGACGTCGGGCTCGGACATGGGGCGCGCTTTATCACTGAAAGGGTGTTCCGGTGAACGCAAAGCCGCCCTACCGGAGGGATTCTGCGTGAACACCTGGCGCCGCCTCCCGCATCCCCCGGGCCGCCTGGCCACCGCGCGGCCGTCTCCCAGCCATCACCCGCCCCGCGAAAAGGCCGACTGCCCCTCGGGGTGAGAGGTCGGTGAGGCATCCACCGTTTTGGAAGCTTTTGCTACCGCTTCCACGAAACGTCGAATTCCAAGTTTTGCTGCTCTGACTGTCTGCCCTTGTCATGGCGCTGGTTTGCCCTGTCGGCGGTGCGACTTGGACCCGTGCGGAAGGCAGGCACCCGCGTTGCATCTTTCCAAGCCAACCGGATCCACGTGCAGGGCAGTTCGGGGGGACACCGGTGCCAGGTGTGGGAAGGACGGGACTCTGTATGGGTGGATCTCGATGGGCGACGGTGATGGTGGCCTTGGCAACGTTGGTGTGGACGGCCTGTGAGCGGCCGGCCTCGCACCAGGCACGCACGGGGTTCGCCGCGCGGCCGGAGCTGCTGGAGTTCGGAGCGTCCGCGCTGGGCCGCACCAAGGCGATGAAGCTGCGGCTGGCGAACCAGGGCCGCGCGTCCTACCGGGTGGAGGGGGCGCGCTCCACGCTGCCCAACGTCAGCGTTCCCTCCTTCGAACCCTTCACGCTGTCCGCGGGCGCGGAGCAGGAGATCGAAGTGCGCTTCACGCCCGACGTGGAGGGCGACATCCAGGGACAACTGGAGGTCCTCACCGACGCGTCCGGGGAGGCGGTGGCCCAGGTGCCCGTCACCGGGCGCGGCGTGAAGGCGCTGGTGGAGGTGACGGAGACGGCGCTCGACTTCGGCAACGTGAACCTGGGGCTGGTGGAGATGCGCGAGGTGACGGTGCGCAATCCCTCCGACGTGGAGAGCCCGCTGGTGCTGTCGGTGCAGGGAACGGACGCGGATCAGTTCTCCGCGGGGGCGGGGCTGCCGTCGGTGCTCGCCCCGCATGAGACGCGCAAGGTGCCGGTGGCCTTCAGCCCGGTGCGGCTGGGCGCGTCCGAGGCGGCCCTGCACATCACGGTGTGCGAGGGCTGCGAGCCCGCGGTGGTGACGCTCACTGGCACGGGCGTCGCCAGCATGCTGGAGGTGACGCCGCTGCGCGTGGACTTCGGCCGGGTGGCCGTGGGCGCCACCGCGGAGGCGCGCATCACCGTGCGCAACCAGGGGAGCGAACCGCTCAGCTACAAGGGCGCGGCGCTCCTGGAGGACCCGTCCGGCGTGTTCAGGGTCGTGAGCGCGCCGGTGCTGTCCAATGACCTGCTGCCGCCGGGCGCGGTGGTGGAGGTGCGCGTGGCCTTCACGCCGGTGGCCTCCGGCAAGGTGAAGGACGGCCGCGTGGAGGTGGCCGTGCGCAAGACGGACACCACGTCGCCGGGGCCCAAGGTGTCGCTCGCGGGCGAGGGCGGCGCGTCGTGCGTGGAGGTGACGCCCGCGCGGCTGAACTTCGGTCAGGTGGCCTTCGGCATGACGGCCACGCGTGAGGTCACGGTGCACAACCACTGCCGCGACGAGGCGGCCGTCACCGGGCTTGCGCTCACCACGAAGACGGGCGGCTACTTCACGCTGGCGCAGCCGCCGGCCAGCCTGCCCGTGGCCCCTGGAGGCACCGTCAAGGTGGGGCTGACCTTCAGCCCCCGCGTGGGCATCACCGGCCAGAGCGACGGGCAGCTCACCGTCACCACGTCGTACAACGGCGCCCTCGCGACGGAGGGCGTGCTGCTCGCGGGTGAGGGCAGGGACTTCCCGCCGTGTGTGTATGCATTGCCCGCGACGCTGGACTTCGGCCAGGTGCCGGTGGGCTCGCGCGTGGCGCTGGGCGTGACGTTGCGCAACACCGGCACGGAGTCCTGCTACCTGTCCGCCCTTCAGCTCGCGTCGGGCTCCGACGGGGCCTTCCAGGCGGAGCCGGTGGGCAACGCGGTGCTGGCGCCCGGCAAGAAGGCGACGCTCGTCGTGCGCTTCCAGCCGGATGAGGAGGGGGCCTTCCACGGGCTCGCCGAAGGGTGGGTGAGCCATCCGACCCTGGGCCATCCGATGGTGTCCCTGTCCGGTCAGGGCGTGCGCGGGTGCTTCTCCGTGCAGCCCACCACGGTGGACTTCGGCATCAGCCGGCTGTCGTGCGGCGCGCGCACCCGCGAGTTCATGGCCTACAACGACTGTCCGGCGGCGGTGAAGGTGTCCGGCCTGAAGCTGGAGCAGCCGGGCCAGGAGTTCGCGGTGACGGGGCCGCTGCCGGCCACACTTCCGCCGGGGGCCCGGGTGAAGCTCACCGCGAAGTACACGCCCGCGGAAGAGGGGGACGACGCGGCGACGGTGCGCTTCACGCTGGCGGATGGCTCCGTCTACAACGCGGGCCTGCTGGCGCGGGCCATCTCCAAGACGGAGCAGACCGACCGCTTCTTCCAGGAGGCGGAGGCGAAGGTGGACGTGCTCTTCGTCATCGACAACTCGGGGTCCATGATGGAGGAGCAGCAGAGCCTGGGGGAGAACTTCTCCGCCTTCCTCTCCGCCGCCACCGCCGCGCAGGTGGACTACCGCATCGGCGTGACGACCACCGGCCTGGACCCCTCTCCGGGCGGCTGGTCCGAGTGCCCCGGCGGCGCGTTGGGCGGTGAGAACGGACGCCTGTACCCGGTGGACGGCTCCAGCCCGCGCATCATCACGCCCCAGACGCCCAACGCGGCCAGCGTCTTCGCCTTCAACACCCACGTGGGCGTGTGCCATTGGAACGAGCAGGGCCTGGACGCGGCGTGGAGAGCGCTGTCGGATCCGCTGCTCTACAACCTGGATGATCCGCGCACGCCGCAGCCGTCGGACGGCAACGGGGGCTTCCTGCGCGAGGACGCGAAGCTGGCCATCATCGCGCTGTCGGACGAGGAGGACTTCAGCTCCCAGCCGGTGTCCTTCTATGAGACGTACTTCCTGGCCCTCAAGGGCAACGACCCCGCGAAGGTGAGCTTCAACGCGGTGGTGGGCCCGGCGGACCTCTCCACCTGCACCACCGCCAGCAGCTCCGGCAACCGCTACATGGAGCTGGCGCAGAAGCTGGGGGGCGTGGTGGACAGCATCTGCACGCCCAACTGGGCCGCGTCGCTGGAGAAGCTGTCGGAGAGCGCCTTCGGGGCCAACCGCAACTTCCCCCTGTCGCAGAAGCCCTCCGACGCCGGGGCCATCACCGTCCGGGTGGAAGGCACCCCCGTGGTGGGCGGCTGGGGCTATGACGCGCGCACCAACGCGGTCGTCTTCGACCGGCAGCGCGCCCCCGCGCCCGGGGCCCTGGTGGAGATCACCTATCCGCTGGGCTGCCCGTAGGCCCCCCGTCGGCTCCCCGTCGGCTCGGAGACCGGCCATTCGTCCGTCACCGGGCAGACGTGGGGGCGGGTGGCTCGACAGCGCGGGACGGGAGGCTTTGAGTTGGGACATGCCGCAGGACTCCCTCCTCGTCGCCGCGCTGGGTGACATCCATGGACGCTTCCACCGGGTGGAGGCCTGGCTGGACGCGCTGGAAGAGGCGCGCGGCCGCCCGGTGGACCTGGTGCTGGCGGTGGGGGACGTGGAGGCCTTCCGCCGGGCGGACGACCACAAGCGCAAGGCCGCCAAGCGGGCCATGCCCGCGGAGTTCGCCGGGTACGCGGACGGCCTGCGCAGCATGAAGCGGCCGCTGTACTTCATTGGCGGCAACAACGAGGACTTCGAGGCGCTGCACGACCTGCCCGACGGCGGCGAGCTGGCCCCGAACGTCCACTACCTGGGCCGCGCGGGCCTGCGGGAGCTGCGCGGCCTGCGCGTGGCGTACCTGTCCGGCATCCACGCGCCGCGCTTCATCGACCAGCCACTGAAGCGGCCCACGTCGCTGGATACGGCGAAGCAGGCGGGCTACTTCCGCACCGCGGAGGTGGAGCAGGTGGCCGCGCTCAAGGACGTGGACCTGCTGCTCGTGCACGAGTGGCCCCGGGGCATCGTGCAGAAGGCCCGCGAGGAGCGGCTGGCCCCGGAGCGGCCGCTGCCCTCGCCGTGGATTGGCAACCCTGTGACGCGCAAGCTGGTGGACGGGGTGCACCCGCGCTGGGTGCTCTGTGGCCACTCGCACAAGCCGTTCGCCGTCTCGATGGAGGCCCAGGGGCGCACGCAGTCGCGCGTGGCGTGCCTGGATCAGGCGGCGAAGCCCGACACCGCTGTCTTCTGGCTGGAGTTCGAGGGCCGCGAGGCCCAGCGCGCCGGCTGGGGCGTGAGCGGCGCCGTCGCGTGGCAGGTGGGGCAGCGCTGGGGGCTGCACACGCTGCCCCCGCTGGTGGAGTCCGGCGATGGCGACGGGCCGGGCAGCGCGTCCCACGACGACAACGCTACAGCTTGACGACCTCCACGCCCCGGCGCGGCAGCTCCACGCGGAACTCCGTGTAGGGGCCGGTGCCGGAGAGCACCTCCACGCCGCCCTGATGGGCCTGGATGATCTGCTGGACGATGTAGAGCCCCAGGCCCAGGCCCTCGCCCCGGCCGCGGTTCTGCTGGCCGCCCCGGAACGGGTCGAAGAGGAAGGGCAGCAGGCGGCCCGGGATGACGCCCACGTTGGTGACGGTGAAGCGCAGGGCGTCGTCCTTCGTGCCGTCCACGCGGATGCGCACGGGCTCCGCGGTGCCGCCGTGCTGGAGCGCGTTGCCAATCAGGTTGGAGGCCACCTGCGCCAGCCGGTCCGCGTCCCAGTCCCCCACGAGGTTGCCGTCCTGCTGCACCTCGATGGTGTGCTGGGGCCACGCCGTCTGGTGCTCCTGCACCATGCGCTGCACCAGCTGGCCGAAGTCCGTCTCCCCCCGGCGCAGCGGGATGCCGCCCGCGAGCCTGGCGCGCGCCAGGTCCAGCACGTCTTCAATCATCCGGCCCATGCGCTTGCCGGCGGTGAGCATGCGGCCCGCCGTCTTCTGCACGGTCTCGTCCTCCGAGCGGCGCTGGAGCAGGTCCGCCGCGGTGAGGATGGCGGAGAGGGGGTTGCGCAGGTCGTGGCCCAGGACAGCGGTGAACATCTCGTTGAGGCGCAGCGTCTCCGCCAGCGTGTCCAGCTGTTCGGCCAGCTGCTGCTTCTGCCGGTGGATCTGGAAGAAGACGCCCGCCTTGCTGCGCAGCACGTACGGATCCAACGGCTTGTAGAGGAAGTCCACCGCGCCCGCGTCGTAGCCCTTGAACATGCGGCGGGGGTCGCCCGCGCCCGCGGTGACGAAGATGATGGGCACGTCGCGCGTGCGCTCCGAGCCGCGCATCAGCTCCGCCAGCTCGAAGCCGTCCATGTCCGGCATCTGCACGTCCAGGAGCGCGAGCGCGAACTCGTGCTGGAGCAGCAGCTCCAGGGCCTGCGCGCCGGACGGGGCGCAGTACACCTCCACGTCGTCACGCCGCAGCATGGCGGACAGCGCCAGGAGGTTCTCCTCCAGGTCATCGACGAGCAGGCACTTCACCCGGGAGGACACGCCCTGGGACTCCTTTCTGGGAAGGACATCAGACCGCACCGGCACCTCCCCACGCCCTCAGGACGGCGGGCATCTGTTCAAGAGGCAGCACGAAGTCCACCGGCCCCCGCGCGAGCGCCTCCGCGGGCATGGTGGCCACGAGCGCGGTGGCCGGCGCCTGCACCAGCGTGGCGCCGCCCGCCTCGCGCACCGAGGCCAGCCCCCTGGCCCCGTCCGCGTTCGCGCCCGAGAGGATGATGCCCCCCAGGCGCCCGCCGTAGACGGCCGCGGCGGATTCGAAGAGCACGTCGATGGCGGGGCGGGAGAAGTGCACCGGCGCGTCCTGCGACAGCGCCAGCGTCGGGCCGGGCACGCCCGCGTCCACGAGCAGGTGGTAGTCCGGGGGCGCGAAGTAGACGGTGCCCGGCTGGATGGGCTCCTTGTCGGTGGCCTCGTGCACCGGCAGGGCGCACCGCGCGGAGAACACCTCCACCAGCAGGCTGGGGCGCTCCCGGGGCAGGTGCAGGACGATGAGCAGCGCGGGCCGGAAGTCCCGGGGCAGCATGGGCAGGAGGGTGGACAGCGCATCCACGCCCCCCGCGGACGCGCCGACGACGATGGCATCGACGCGGCCGGGAGGCGGCACTCGGGAGTTTCGCGAGGCAGTCATGGGCGGCGGCTCCTCTCGCGTTTCTGGTACAGCCGGTCCTCGGGGACGACCGGGGCGAAGTCCGCCTCGTGCGCGGAGAAGCGCAGGGACTCGCGGGCCCCCAGGCCCAGGAATCCCTTGTGACAGAGCGAGTCGCGGAACAGGCCCAGCGCCCGCTCCTGCAGCTCGCGGCTGAAGTAGATGAGCACATTGCGGCACGACAGGAGCTGCACCTCGGCGAACACGCTGTCGGTGGCCAGGCTGTGGTCCGAGAAGACGATGTGGGACTTGAGTGAACGGTCGAACACCGCGCTGCCGTACGCGGCCGTGTAGTAGTCCGACAGCGACGTGCGCGCGCCCGAAAGCTGGTGGTTCTGGGTGAACGCCGCGATGCGGTCCACCGCGTACAGGCCCGCCTCCGCGCGCTGGAGCGCGGTGGGGTTGATGTCCGTGGCGTAGATGAGCGTGCGCTCCAACAGGCCCTCCTCGCGCAGCAGGATGGCGAGCGACCAGGCTTCCTCGCCGGTGCTGCAGCCGGCGATCCACACCTTGAGGGACGGGTAGGTGCGCAGCACCGGCACGACTTGTTCGCGCAGGGCGCGGAAGTAGGACGGGTCCCGGAACAGCTCGCTCACCTGCACCGTGAGGTAGTCCAGCAGTGAGGGGAAGAGGGTGGGCTCGTGCAGCACCCGGTCCTGAAGCTGGGACAGGGTGGCGCAGTCGAAGTGCTCCGCGGCCTGCGCCAGCCGGCGCTTGAGCGACGACACCGCGTAGCTCCGGAAGTCGTAGTGGTACTTGAGGTAGACAGCGTCGAGCAGCAGGCGCAGCTCGATGTCGAAGTCCTTCGACGCCACGTCGAGCATGCGGGGCCTCATCCCTTGGGCATCCACACGCGCAGCAGCGACAGGAGCTTCTCCACGTCGAGCGGCTTGGCGATGTAGTCATTGGCGCCCGCCTGGAGGCACTTCTCCTGGTCGTCGCGCATGGCCTTCGCGGTGAGGGCGATGATGGGCAGCTTCTGCCACTCGGAGCGCTTGCGGATCTCCCGCGTGGCGGTGAGGCCGTCCATCTCCGGCATCATGACGTCCATCAGCACCAGGTCCACCGCGAGCCGTGGCTGGGCCAGGCTCTTCGTCAGCAGGGCCAGGGCCTCCTTGCCGTTGCGGGCGATCTCCACCTTCGCGCCCCGGGGCTCCAGCACGCTGGAGAGGGCGAAGATGTTCCGCACGTCGTCCTCCACCACCAGGATGCGCCGGCCGTCCAGCGTGGACTCGCGGTCGCGCGCCGTCTGCAGCATGCGCTGGCGCTCCGGCGGCAGGCGCGACTCCACCTGGTGCAGGAACAGCGTCACCTCGTCCAACAGGCGCTCCGGGGAGCGCACGCCCTTGATGATGATGGAGCGCGAGAAGCGCCGCAGGCGCTGCTCCTCGTCCCGGCTGAGCGACTTGCCGGTGTAGACGATGACGGGCGGGAAGGACACGTCCTCGTGGGCGGCCATCTGCTCCAGCAATTCGAAGCCGCTCAGGTCCGGCAGGTGCAGGTCCATCACCATGCACTCGAAGGTGTGCTCGCGGAGCTGCTGGAGCGCGTCGTGCGCGGTGGCCACGCCCTGAATCCGCACCTCCTCGTTCTCCAGCAGCTTCTGGATGCTCTCGCGCTGGCGGGTGTCGTCCTCCAGCACCAGCACGCGGCGCACGCCCGGCGTGAACTTCGTCTCCAGCTTGCGGAACACGTCCAGCAACTGTTCGTGCTGCACGGGCTTGAGCGCGTAGCCCACCGCGCCCAGCTCCAGCGCTTCGCGGGTCTGGTCCAGCGCGGACAGCATGTGCACGGGGATGTGGCGCGTGCGCGGGTTGCGCTTGAGCTGATCCAACACCGTGAGGCCGGAGTGGTCCGGCAAGTGGATGTCCAGGAGGATGGCGCTGGGCTGGTAGCCCTCGGCGGCCTTGAGGCCGTCCGCGCCGGTGTGGGCCAGCAGGCACAGGAAGCCCAGCTCCCGCGCCTGGTCGCGCAGCACGGCGGCGAAGAGCGCGTCGTCCTCCACCACCAGCAGGGTGCGCGAGCCGGGGGTGACGCGCTCGCGGTCATCCTCCAGGCCCGCCACGGGCGGAGGCAGCGGGGCGGGCGTCGGTGCCGGTGGGGCGACGGGCAGCGTGTGGGGG
>NZ_RAWI01000190.1 GCF_003612125.1 Corallococcus praedator | reverse complement strand
CGGCGCCCGCACGCATGTGGCCCTCCGCGAAGCGATGCGAGAGGCACTCGCAACCGTGCGGCCACAGGACGCAGCGGCCTGGTTCGCCTACTGCGGCTACCCGCCTCAACCGCCGTGATCACCGTGGTAGGCGGAACCCGTCCCCCTCGCGCAAGGTCCTGGCGGGTGGGGCTGACGGGGGCTCGGGTCCAGGGCAGGTCCAGGCTCGGCGCTTGTCGGACGATGCCAGCGTTCCCTTGCGTGCGCAGCCTCTTCTCCGGACACGGCCCCTTTCCAGGGCCCACGAACCTTCGGAGACGCCCCATGGCTTCGCCCAACAATCCCTCGCAAGACACCCACGCCGTGCCGGTCAAGGAGCGCGACGAACCGCTCGACCTCCAGGCGTTCCTGGATGAAATCCAATCCGACGCGGTCATGCACAGCCAGGGCCTGGATGCCCGGGAGGCCGCGAGCGCGGTGATGTGCACGCTCGCCCGGCGGCTCTCGGAGGGCGAGGACGTGAAGCTCTTCCGCGCGCTGAGCGGCGGCATCGGTGAGGAGATCCTCGGCGCCTGCACGGTGCACCTGGGCCCTTCGCGCGCCCGGCGCATCGGCCGTGATGAGTTCATGACCGATGTGGCGGACCACCTGAAGATCAAGGTCGACCAGGCCGCCCGGGTGGTCGCCGCCGTCTTCACGGCCGTGCGCGATCGCATCCCGGAGGAGGAGGTGGCGGCGGTGGCGTCACAGCTCCCCGCGGACCTGGGAGACTACTTCCGCCGGCCCGTGTGAGTTCCAGGACCGGCACACCTTCCCGCCCGGAGCCAGAACACCGGCCCGGGCGGTGTTGCGTTCAGGTTCTGGGAGCCGTGCAGGAGCAGTGCCCGCTCATCTTCGTGGAGCACATCGGGCTTGCGTCGAATGGCGCCGTCTACAGTGGCATCCGTCAGGCGCTGGTGCGTGAACCCATTGCGTTCAACTGCATGGAGCCGTGAAAGGTAGACGCATGGAGTAGGGCAGAGCCTACGTGTGGCGTCTCAATGGCTCTCTAGAAAGGAATTCAAGGGTCTACCTGTCGTGTCGTTGATTTTGATCCGGTGCTGGCTGACTCTGACCGTGCGTCCCGAACCCACACCACGAGGAGTCGTTCATGTCGGAATCGCAGCGCGATGAGTCCGCGTCCAACACCAGCCATGGCTGCCACCACCACTTGATGTGGTCAGAGGAAAGCGTCCTGGATGAGAGCAGCGCGACCCACTTGTGGATCTTCCATCGCGCCATCGAGCTGCTGAATGACCTGGGGCCTTCTGGCGCCGCCCCAGGGGTGGTGGCCGACGGCAAGCACATTGCCCAGTTCCTGAAGTTCAGCGTGTCGCCGGATCGCAACAATTCCAAGCGTCCCTGGACGGACAACACCATCTTCCATGATGCGATGGTGAAGGGCCTCTATGACTGCGACTGGGCCAACCCGTGGATGAATACCTGCACATGGCAGAGTCATTTCTACAACCCGGTGACCCAGCAGAGCTATGCGACGGGTCTCCTCCACTCCGACACTCACGCCAAGTCGGCGCCGAACTTCGCGGTCTCCGCCATCGAAACCGGTCAGTATGGGCGACTGGCCGTCGAGAATCCGGACCTTCGAACCCTTCTCCAGTTCTTCTACTACCTTGGCGTCGCGCTCCACTATTTCGAGGACGTGACGCAGCCCATGCATGCCCACAACTTCCCGAACTTCATCAGCGGTACCGCCGACGTGTTCCACAAGGAATTCGAGGAAGCGGCGCAGCAATACATCAACAAGCGGCCGGCCGCGCTCAAGGTCGGTCCCGAAACGCTGACGTCAGACAACTGCTTCGCTTTTGGGGGCGCCCCAGCCCAGCAGGCTCCTGAAAAGGGAATCGAGGCCTGGGTCATCGCCGCTGCCTCACGGATTGGCCACCCCAACTTCAACCTGGCGCTGACGGACAACGACAAGAACGACTGGGCCCTGGCTCCGGTGCTTCCTTTTGAGCGTGGCGTGGATCCGCTTCCGCCGAACATCAAGCGCGGGTACACAATCGACGACTTCTACAAAGACCTTCCAGGCCAGCCGACGCCAGCGGGCTACCCGACCTGGCAGAAGGCGTGTGAGCCCGTCTTCGACCGGGTCATCGTCGGCGCTGTCCAGGCGTGCGCGGGGTTCCTCCTCGCGGTGTTTCGCGATTGGTTCCCGATGTTGATGTGGAAGGACACCGCGCGCACAACCCCGCGCTCCTTTGACGACTTCCCCAACAAGGCTGTCTTTCCGCAGGATGTCGTCGCCATCGGGTGTCAGACCGTGGCGAGGTATCAAGCAGACTCATTTGTCGCCCTCAATATCTACACGGGCAAGCAAGACCCATTCGCGAGTATCGTCCCTGGCTCTCAGGGCTATTACACCAGTGCCCTGGGGCGATACGCCACGGCCATTGCTTCAAATCCCAATTATCCGCCGACGGAAGATGCGCTGCCGCCCGTCTACACCACAGGCCGCCTGTTGAAAGGAGGCGCGGCCGACATCACGGTGATCGGAAGTAATGGGATTCCGCTCGACAACCAGCGAGTGCCACAAGGGTCGTCGATCAAGGTCCAGGGGTTCCCGCCGATCACCGAGGCGGTGACCGAGACGAACGCCGTCATCCCGCTGGGGACGCGCGAAGTCCCGTCGAGTCGCTCGCTGAGCACCACCCTCCCGATGTTGGCGCCGACCACGAATCACAACTGCGTTGCGCTGGCGGACTCGGGCAGCGCATTCCGCTTCCTGTCGGCCGGGGTGTACTACGTCGTCATCCAGGTCAGCACTGCTCAGGTGTCCGAGCGCGAGGACCCCTTCACCGCGCAGGTCGCACTCAAGAACGTCACGACCGGGAACATCGAGATTCAGGAGAGCGTCGCCACCGGGAAGGCGAGGGTGGGCGTCATCCAGGTGAGCGGCATGGTCACGGTGACGAGTGCCGGGGAGTGGTACATCGTCCGTGTTGCCCAGGACTCGGGAGAGTCCTTCGTCGCCACGCCCAGTGCGTACAACTTCGTGCATGTCTTCAAGCTCCAGAGCGATCCGGTCTCGGAGCTCGCGCTGTCGCCGTTGACCGCCCGCCACTACCAGTCCTTCATTCCCTCGCAGACCCTTCGTGGCTTCCACCAGTCGCCCAATGGCACTTTCCAGGTGCACCTGTCGCCGGAGACTCCAAACCGGGTTTTGCATATCAACGGCACCTTCAGCCAGATTACGTTCCTCACGGCCGGGAGGTATTTCGTCCATGCATCCCTCGGGACCTCGTACCACCGTTCGACTGGAAGCAATCAGGCCGCGGCCACGCTCGAGCTCACCAGCATGCGCAAAGGGGTCACCGAGACGTTCTTGAAGAAGCGGGTTGCGACGGCGAACAACGACATCATCGGCTACGTCCACTTCTCGGGGTTCATTGATGTCACCACCGATGATGTCTTCATACTCTGGTTGGGGATCTATCCGCTCGGAGGCGCGGAATTCGTAGGGGTGGGGGGCGACACGCGGGATCGCATTGATTTCTTCAAGCTTGACGACCCCAACCCGTTGGAGGTGGCCCCGTACGATCTGACGGCCATGAGCAGCTCCACGCTGCTGCCGTACACCAACGGCATTGCCAGTGGTCGGGGGCAATGGTTGCGCCTGCCGTCAGTCAAGGACCGCTGCATCACGACGGTGAAGACGGACGGGGGCCTTGCCTTCCAGTTCAATCTCCCCGGGAAGTACTGGGTGGTGGTCTCCGTCGGGATTCCCGTGACGACAGGTCCGCTGTTCATGACGGATTTGACCTTGTATCGCCAGAACGGAGCTCCGGCACCGGCGGACATGCCCATTCTGTCGACTGCGATCTGCCCTACGGGAAACCTGGGTGACCGGCAGTCGGGGTACATCCAGATGGAGGGCATGGTGGTCGTCGAGGATGTCTCGAAGGCCTATTACCTGCACTTCACCCAGACGAGTGGGGAGACCATCTCCGTTGGCGGGACCGTGCTCGACTTCATCCAGGTCTTCGCGATCGATGGGCAGGTCTGATTCACGCTTCGGCTGAAGCGAGGTGAGGTGAGGGCGCCTACCGCATGCGCCGCCACTTCACCTCGCCCACCGCCGTCGCGCCGCCGCTCGTGGGGACGGGGACGGTGTACGTCAGCTCGTCGCCGGCGAGGGTGAAGGCACGCTGCTGTTCGGTGCCTTCCCAGTTCGGGAACGCGGCGTGGTCGATGTGGAAGGTGAGGGTGCCCTTCGCGCCATCCGCCGCATAGCGGCCGAAGTGCGCGTTGCTCCCCTGCACCGTGGCCTTGTACTCCTCGGCCGTGCCCTGGCTCTTGTCGTTGGAGGCGAACCGGGCGCGGCCCGCTCGGAGGATGTGGAGGGAGTAGTGGCCCTGCGCGTCGAACATGAGCTGGCCTTGCGGCGCGGGCCCGTAGAGCTGCACGCGGCGGCCGTCGGGATACACGTTGTCGCAGAGCACGAGCGTCCACGTTCCCGTGAGCTGCTTCGCGGACATCAGTTCCCGAGGCGCGGCGGCGAGGAGCAGCAGCGACACGGCGGCGAGGGTGAGGCTTCGGAACAGGTTCATGGCGCGCCTCACATCAGCAGGCCGCCACCGTCCACGGAGAGGACGGTGCCGGTGAGGAAGGGGTTGGTCATCGCGAAGAGGGTGGCGGCGGCCAGGTCCTCCGGCCGGCCCACGCGACGGGCGGGGACCTTTCGCGCGTAGTCCGCGAAGAGCCGCTCCCGCGCCTCGGCGCCGAGCCGGTCCCAGAAGGAGCCCGAGTCCACCACGCCCGGAGAGATGGCATTGAGCCGCACCGGTGCCAGCTCCACCGCCATCGCCTTGGTGAAGGCCTCCAGTCCCCCGTTGACCAGGCTGGTGATGGAGGTGCCCACGGCGGGCTTCCAGGCGCGGAAGCCGGAGAAGAAGGTGAAGGAGCCCTCCGGGGAGATGCGAGGGGCGGCGTGCTTCACCAGGAAGATGGGCGCCCAGAGCTTGGCGGCGAAGGCCCGCTCGATGGCTTCGGCGCCCATTCCGGTGAGGGGCCCGGAGGCGCCCTGGCTCGCGGTGCTCACGAGGTGGTCGAAGGGGCCCACCTCCTCGAAGAAGGCCGCCACCTGTGCCTCCACCGAGGCGTCCAGGACGCGCACCTCCCAGCGGTCCTTCAGCAACGCCGCCGTGGCCTCCAGGGACTCGCGATGGCGACCCGCGAGCACCACGGCCGCCCCGCCTTCCGATGCGGCGACGGCCACGGACCGGCCAATGCCCGAGCCCGCGCCGATGACCACCACCCTCTTGCCTTCAAGCTGCATGCGTCCACCTCCGGCTGGAATGTCGTAACCCCATCAAGAGGTTACGGATGCAGATATGGGCTGAAGTTTGTAACCTGTCAATCCGGTTTCATGCTTTGGTGAGGGCGCACATGGCACGCACGAAACGTCCCACTCCCGAAACGCACGTGGCGCCGACAGGCGAGCTGCGCGACGGCTTCAAGTTCCGCTCGGGCCGGCTCTGCCTGGATCTGCCGGCGTCGCTGGCCGCGCGGCTGAAGGCCGAGCCGAAGGACCTGCTGGAGACACCGCACGACCTGGGCCGCTGGCTGGTGGCCGCGGGTCTGGCAGCGAAGGACCCGAAGCCCACCGACGAGGAGCTGCGCCAGGGAAGGGACCTCCGGGAAGCCCTCTACCGGCTGGCGCGGGCCCGGGTGCGCGGCGAGGACTTCGATGTGAGAGACAGGGCGCTTGTGAATCGCTGGGCGGCGGAGCCACCTCCGGCGCCGCAGCTCGGGCCCGAGGGGCTCACGTGGACGCGCGGTGGCGTGGGCTCGCTCCTGGCGGCGGTGGCGAGGGACGGGGTGGAGCTGCTCGGAGGTCCGCTCGCGGAGCGCATCCGCAACTGCGAGGGCGAGGGCTGCGCGCTGCTCTTCGTGGACACCTCGCGCTCCGGACAGCGGCGCTGGTGCTCCATGTCCGGCTGCGGAAACAAGGCGAAGGTGGAGGAGTTCCGCCGCCGCCAGCGGACGGATGCCTGATGGGGTCGTTCTCACCTACTCCCTGCGGGGGATGGTGTTGAGCACTTGAAAGTCCAATCCTGCTCCAGAGCCGACTCTGCATCCGACAGGCTCCAGCAGGGGAATCGCAATGGCATGGGTGAAGTGCAAGCAGTGCGGAACTGACGTCGCCAGCAATGCAGCGGCTTGTCCGAAGTGTGGGGCTCCCGTGCCCCGTGGCACCTCCGTGCTCAAGGTGACCCTCTTCGTGGTCGGAGGGCTCTTTTCGCTCTGCTTCCTCGGGACGTGCCTCGGTGCCATCGGCGCGGCGAAGAAGGGCTCGACATCAGGGGAGCCGGCGTCAGCCCGAACCCCTGCCGCTCAAGCAGAGCCCGCCCCCAAGCGGGTGGAGATCCGCACGCTCCTCGCGGAGTACGCGGACAATGAGGTTCGAGCTGACTCGAACTTCAAGGACCAGGTCATCCAGACCGCGGGCATTGTCGACGACATCAAGAAGGACATCATGAATTCCGTCTACGTCACGCTCGGCACCGGACGGCAGTTCGAGATCCCGCAGATCCAGTGCTTCATCACGGACGAGCAGGTGCAGCGGGCCGCGAACCTCTCAAAGGGAACCAAGGTCGGCATCCGGGGCCGCGTGCAGGGATTGATGATGAACGTCCTCGTGCGCGACTGCGAGTTCGTCGACCTCTGAGGCCACTGGCACGAACGCGCCGTCGGGGGAGGCGGTGGGCCGGGCGCACTGGAGCCCGGGCGTTGATGGATTGGCATGGCTTCGCGCCGTGCCCATGTGTTCCTCATGGCGGCCTCCGACACCCTGCCTTCCGACAGCCCTCCCGCCATCCTCGGGCTCGTCGGCTTCCGCCGCCGGCGGGGCAGGTATGGCTCGGCGACCCAGTTGCTCTGGAACAGGCTGGAGAACGACGCCTCGCTCCACGAGCTGTGCGAAGTCCGTGATGATTTGACGGACGAGGACCGGGTCATCCTGGATCAGTGCACCCAGCGGCTGGAGGTGGCCCGGCGCTGCCTGGACAGGCCGCTCTGGCGGTGGTCCTTCTCCTTCTGGCAGGTCATCCACGAGGTGGACGGCCTGCAACTGCTGGTCATGCCCCGGCACATGCTGCTGCCCCACGCGCTGGAGGTTCAGCAGCAGTTCGCGCGGCGGGTGACGGATCCCGTCCAGAGAGCGCTCTGGCTGGGCACGGAGCAGGCCGAGGGGCCACTGCCCCGGTGCGTCCGCATGCTCCGAGGGGAGGCGCTTGCCTCCAATGATCCTGAGGCCTCCGTGTCCGACAGGGAGCGTCTGGCGCAGTGCCGCCACGTGCTGCGGGGCGCGCTGGGCGTCGTCAATGACCGGGTGGACAAGACCTTCTGGCAGCTCTCCATCAACGTCTCCATCCAGATCTTCAGCACCCTGCTGCTCATCACGCTCGCCCTCATCGCGTTGCTGGGGTTCAATCAATCCCTGGTCTCGACCTGGCCCGCGCAGCTCGTTCCCCAGGGGATGCTGGTGCTCTGCCTCACGGGCGCCGCCGGGGCCGTGGTGTCCAACATGCTCTCCAAGGAGCGCTTCGTCGTCGCGACGGGGGCGACGAGCCGCTTCTTCGCCTACCACCTGCTGGTGAAGCCCGTCATCGGTGCCTTCGCGGCCCTGACGCTCCTCTTCGTCGAGCAGTCCAACCTGCTGCTCTCGGTGGTGTCTCGCGACTCCGTGGCTGCCGCCAACAACACCCCGGCCCTGCTGAACATCGTCGTGAGGGATTCGCGCGCCGTCTTCTTCACCCTCGCGGCCCTGTCCGTGGCCGCGGGGTACTCCGCGGACAAGTTCCTGAGCTCCATCATGAACAAGGTGCTCAGCAGGCTCATCGGGCAGTCGGAGAAGCTGCTGCCTTCCAGCGGTGCTCCAGAGGCCGGTGGCGCCTCCCCGCGCGCGAAGCCGTAGCAGGCGGCCCGCCTCACCTGGGAGCCCGGGCCCCCAGGTGTCCCGAGGGCCGCCGCGTGAAGGCCCCCAGCGCGTCCAGAAGGTCCTCCGTCATGCGCTCCGCGCTGGGATGCCAGGGCACGGTGAAGCGCGCGTCCATGCTCGTCTGCCGGACGGTGGACAGCCACTCGTGCACCTCGCGCTCGGAGTAGCCCGCGCTTCGCGCCGCCTCGTGCAGCAGGGCGTACTCCCGGAGCAGGAAGGTGGAGAAGGTGATGGGGTCGTCCGCGCCCACCGCGATGGGCACCGGCGGCGGCGCCCCCGCTTCGGCTCGCGGCGGAAAGAGCCGCAGGATGGGGTGGTTGCGCAGGTCCAACAGGTTGCCGATGAGCAGGTTGCTGGAGGGGTTCACCTCCACGACGGTCCCCCGCGCCCCCACGTACCGGCGCAGCGCGTCCTGGGCGGCCCTCAGCGCGGCCACCTCCGCGGCATCCAGCGGGATGTCCACCAGTTGCTGTCCGCGCCGGAACACGCGCTCGTCCTCCCGGTACGCTTCGATGAGCTCCTGGACGCGCCTGGAGTTGCGCACCCGGACCCAGTCCAGCCGTCGGGAAGCCCGGCTGAAGGCGTCCAGCCCCACGCCCACCCCCTCCTGCGCCAGGGGCGGGCACCAGAGGTTGTGCAGCACGTGGTGGGCCTCGGCCAGCACGTGCGGCGCGATGCACCTGCCGAAGATGCCCTCGGACAGCTCGCGGATGAGGTTCTCCACCTGCAGCGGCCGTCCCGGCGGGGTGTCCGCGCTCAGGCCCGGGGGCAGCCGGTAGCTGCCGTACAGCCGCCACTCGAAGACCAGGTCCCACAGCCGCTCCTCGGCCGGCATCATCACCGCGCCCACGGACTCCGCCCACGTCCCCGGCTCCACGCCCAGCGAGGTGGCGTGTCCCAGCCGCCCGCCCCGGTGATCCAGCAGGTAGTGCAGGCATTCGTAGATGCGGCGCAGCCCCTCCATGAGGTGCCGGTAGTCCTCGCCCACGTGGCCCGTCAGCCGCAGGGGTGGGGCGCCCCGGGCCGCCGGCCGGACCGCGGCGCGGGCGGCTTCCCACCGCACGTAGCGGTACAGCGGCGCCAGCACCCACGTGGGCACGCTCAGCTCGTCCGACGCGACGTCCAGCCCCCGCACCAGCCAGAGCGACAGCGGCACCGCCCGCAGCAGGTCCACCAGCGCCTCCACCTGCGTCGACTGCGAGACGAAGGAGTCCGCGTAGCGGCCTCCCAGCCGGATGAGGCCCTCCGGAACCGGCTCCGCGTAGGTGCCCTGGGCATGCGCGGGCGGCAGGCCCTCCCTCCAGTGGCGCTTGGGATCCCGCGCCTTGAGCAGGTGCAGCACCAGGCCGAACTCCGGCTGACGGCCGTCGCTGGTGGCCCGCCCCACGCGCTTGAGCACCCGCTGCCACGAGCGCGTCAGCATCCACAGCTCCTCCGCCATCTGGATGGAGGTGTCCATGAGGCGGGTGCGCACCTCCAGGGCGGCGATGGGCTGCTCGCCCCCCGCCACCGAGTAGGAGACCTCCGCGCGCACGGCGTGCAGGGGCCGCTTCATCGCGCCCAGGCGATCATAGAAGCGGATGAACCACTGGAGCCCGGCGGTCAGCGGCCGCTGCACGTAGGTGCGGTAGCTCAGACAGCGCACCCGCTGCACCTGCCAGAAGAGGCGCTCGAAGTGCGGATCCGGCGTGCCGGCCTCTTCCATCCGCCGCATCCACCGCAGCCCGTAGCGCACCAGCCAGCGCTCTCCCGCGTTGGGCGTGTGCAGCCCCATCCGCAGGGCGATGGGATCACACCGCCGCCACACGTCGTCGAGGGTCTCCGGAGGCTCGGTGCTTCCGCGGGCCGCCAGCGGGTGGAGGTCCCCGTAGAGTTCGCGCAGTTCGTCCACCTCCGGCAGGACCTCCAGGCGGGCGCGCGAGAGCGCCTCCAGGGTCCGCTCCAGCACCCGGCGGCGCTGGGGCATCCAGACGGACGACTCCCGCAGGCCCGCCACGAACTCCAGCAGCGGCCGCTTTCCACCTCGCAGGATGACCTCCGCCAGGACGCAGCGGGACACCGCGGCCGCCAGCAGCCAGCGGAGCATCGTCCTGCCCTCACCGAAGACGAGCCCCGGTCCCGACAGCAGGCGTGCATCCAGGGCCGGGTCCGCGATGGCGGACAGCAGCGAGGTCCACAGCAGCGGGAAGTCCATGCCCGCGTTGACGTGGTGGTGGACCTCCGTCACGCCCCGGTCCAGCAGGTGGCGCATCAGCAGCGGCGGTTCAATGTCCACCCGCGTGGGGGGCGGCTCCACCGGCACGGCCGACATCAACAGGTCCTCGGGCAGGGCGAAGGTGAGCCAGCGGTAGTGCGTGATGGCGTCCACCGCGCCAGCCTCCGTGTCCTGGGCCACGACGGTGACCCCGGGCCGGCGCTCCAGGTGCGTGTCCGCCAGGTGCACCAGGTAGCTGGCCATGGACACCCGCCGCGGCGGATCCCTCTGGCCGCGGATGTGCCGGCGCGAGTCGAACCAGAACACGTCCCGGACCGCGATGAGGCGGTCCAGCGACCAGCCGCTGGCGTGCTCCGACAGGGTCTTCTCGCAATCGCGCCAGAGGGCCCGCGTGGAACCCGCGTCGCGCCCGTCCAGCGAGGGCACCAGCTCCGTCATCGCCTCCCGGAAGGCCTGGAGGCTGGTCAGCGGGAAGCAGGCCACCTCCGCGCGCACGTAGGCCTCCGGAACGCGGCGGGGGGCCAGGTTCCCCTGGGACTGGCGCGGTCCCTCAGTGCCCATGGCTGGCATCCGCCTGGACGTCCTGCACGGGAGACACCCTGCGCAGCGCCCCCAGCTCCAGGTGGTCGCCCTCCTGGTCCATGACCCGGAACCACGTGCGCACCACGGTGTCGAGCCAGTCGTAGTACAGGCCCGTGCCCAGGCCGCCGTCCCTGCCCAGGTGGCGGCGGAGCGCCTCGGACGCGCCGGAGCGCCCCACCGCGGCGCGCACCATCTGTTCGCGGAGCCGCGTCAGGCGGGGCCCATGGTCCTCCCAGTACGCCACCAGCTCGTCCCAGGCCTCGTTCTCCCCCGCCTCCCCGGACTGCCAGCGCAGCAGCTCGCTCAAGGCGGGGACCGGCGCGAACTCCGGCAGCACCAGCAGGGGCAGCGCGTTCTGCAGCCACACCCGGGCCGTCCACAGCCGGTCGGAGCCCACGCTGTACCTCCGGATGTCCTCCACGAGCTTCGCCACCGTGTCGCGCACCCGCTGCTCGTAGGGCTCCAGCGCGCTGGCGCGCTCCTGCTCCAGGAGCACCGACTCCACCCCCCGGCTGCGTGCGTCGCCCCAATCCCATCCGCCCAGCTTCCGGCCCGCCACCGAGCAGATGTTCTCCACCCAGGCCGCCTGGATGAAGCGGTGGTGGGCGCCGACCTTCATGCGCGAGTCCTTCATGTTGTCGACCTTGAAGTACCCGTCCGCCGTCCGCTTCAGGAACGCCTTCCATTGCGCGGTGAAGATGGCGAACTCGACGAAGGTCTTCCAACTGGGAAGGCTCCACCAGCACTCCACCTGGACGAGCGGTTCGTGGGGCGCGGCGTCCACCCACAGCTCGTGCAGCGTCACGACCAGCTCGGGGCTCATCTCGAAGGGCGTCACGTCCAGGTTCAGCACCCGGGGCGGCTCGAAGAGCATCAGCGCGTCGTGCAGCAGCATGAACCAGCCGGCCACGTTGCCGGGCAGGGGCACGCTGGAGCCCTCCCGGTCCAGGTCGCTCAACATCAGCACCACGTCGTGGAAGTGCCGCAGGTGCAGCTCGCTGAGCAGCAGCGGCTCCTCCGTCTTCGAGGCGGCGTCGCCCGGTCGCCCCCGTCGCGGCCACTCCAGGACATCCGACAGGGTGGTGCGCTTGGAGCGGCGCACCGGCTTGCCCGTCAGGTCCAGGAAGATGAGCCCCTTTTCGTCATACCGGAGGATGCGGTTGTTCAACTGCTGGCTCGCCCAGGCCGGCAGGTCGCTTTCGTCAATGGCGTTGCGCAGCATCTCCGTGACCACCCGGATGGTGCGCTCCCCATCCGAAACGCAGGCCTCCGCGGAGGAGGCGGGGGTGCTCCAGAGCTCGCGCCGGGCGGCGTGCCAGAGGTCCTGCAGGGTGCGCGCGGGCAGGTGGAGGGCGAGCTTGCCCGCGGGGGTGAGGATGACCTTGCGCAGGGGCGCGTCCTGCCCATCCCGCGTGGCCATGCGGTAGGTCGTCTTCACCGTGTCGGAGAGCCGGGGCGCCAGGTTGATGAGGTCCGCGAAGGACGCCAGCACCCGCGGCTTCTCCCGCGTCGGGGAGCAGGGCAGCCGCAGCTGCTCCAGCAGGTGGCCCAGCGTCTGGGCTCCGTCCTCCGCATCCACCCCCAGCGGGCGGAAGTCCCACGCCTTGTAGGGATCCACGGGTCCCAGGTTGATGCGGTAGCTGGGAGGCAGCGCGCGGCGCAGGGTGGTGGCCGACTGGCGCCGCGCGATGGAGAGCGTCTCGTCCTGGCCCAGGGCCCCGATGCCCGCCTGCCCGGAGAGGATGAGCTCCTTCTGGAAGGAGCGCTCCATGAAGAGCTGGAACTCCTGGTGGCCCGCGGCCAGCACGAACCAGAGCCGGGGGCTGGCCACCATGCGGGTGAGCTTCACGATGTTGTGGAGGTGTTCGATGCTGCGGTCCACGTTGTCGATGGGCAGCACGAGGATGACCTGCTCACCCCTGGCGGTGCCGAAGCGGGGCAGGGACAGCGTCTTCGCCACGTTCTCCATGGCCGCCGCGAAGCGCTGCTGGAAGTTGGCGTAGATCTCCGCGGCCTTGATCTGCTGCTCCGCGCGCGCGCGCGTGTCGGTGGTCGACGCGCTGTCCTCCCACATGAACGAGGCATCGCGGATGAGGTGATCCAGCTTTCCCCAGGCCTCCTCCGCGCTCTCCTCGAGGATGGAGGAGGACCACCTGCCGTGCCCGCCTCGCGAGGACGTGTCGTCCTGGGGCGCATCCAGGGCCGCGCGCACGCGCACCAGCAGGGTGGCCAGGAGGTTGGCGCCCGGGGGCACCGGCTCCAGATCGAGCGGCTCCAGCCAGACGACGCGCCCCTCGATGCGCTCCAGCGTCGTGCACAGGTCCCGGCGCATCGCCTGCGGCCCCGAAGCCACCGACTCGCTGGCCTCCGCCTCCAGGCGCCCGCCTGGCTTCAGCCCGAGGAACGCCCTCCAGTCGCGCAGGGCCTGGAGGGCGCTGAGCAGGACGGTGGTCTTCCCCGCGCCCCGGGGACCGGAGATGAGCAGGCTGGTGGAGAGGTGCTCGTTGCGGGCCTCTCCCTCGCCCAGGCTCCACCCGCAGGCGGCCTCCAGCCAGGAGAGCAGCTCGTACAGCCCCCGCTGCGTGGGCTCCAGCAGCTCGTCCCAGGGGAAGGCCCTGGACTCGGGGAAGGGCGTGGGCACGTAGTGGTGCGCCTTGCCCGTGAGGCTCGTTTTCGTCTCCATGGAGAAGGATAGGGAGACCGCGCGGCGGCGGGCACGTGCCCCCCGTGCGCTCCTCCCCCTGTCTGTCATTGGATGAGGGGGGCCGCGGGCTTCAGCCCCGCCGCTTCACGGGCAGGTCGATGCAGGATGGGTGCTCGGGGCCGCGCATGACCCGCCAGGAGGGACTGCCTTCGGCGGGGATGCGGGCGAAGCTGTCGGCGTCGGCGCCCGCGAGCGCCACCCGCAGGCGGTGCCCCCGGCGGATGACGACCGAGACGGGCAGCAACCCGAAGGTCAGCGTCGCCACCTCGCCCGGCACCAGGGGCCAGGCATCCTCGCGGCGGAACGAGCGGTAGGGGACGGGCGTGACGTAGGGCGGAGTCGCTTGGGACAGCTTCCGGTGCAGCGCCCGGAGCTGTCCCTCCGTCAGGTAGGTCACCCGGCCCTTCGGGTCGACCTCCTCCAGGTAGACGAAGAAGGCTCCGTCCTCCAGGGATGAGGCCACGTGCAGGGTGAGCAGGGCGTGTCCGGTGAGCTCCACGTCCACGTCCAGCGGGGCGCTCGTGTACGTGAGCAGCCGCCGGTCCTCGCGCGCGCGGTCCGCGTAGACCACCGGTGTCATCCCATCGGGCGTGTGCCAGCGATTGTGGGTTCCGGTCGTGGCGGCGAAGTCGACCTCGTAGGTGTCGGCGCCCTTGCCGGCCGGCGCCTCGCGAACAAGGTGGTGATCCTCCGCGAAGTACCAGCGCTCCGTGGAGAAGCCTTCGGGAGGCCACACGGGGGTCGACTTCCAGGCCTCCTCGCCCACCGTGAAGTAGTGCAGCCGCTTCTCCTCGGAGGGCGCGCCGGGCTTGAGCGTCCGCTCGAGGAAGGCGCCGCACTCCGTCCACTGATCCGCCATGGAGGGATTCGGGCGGCTCCTGGGCCGGGCGTAGGGGCTGGCGTGGGTCTTCATGTTGTGACTCCACGCCCCGATGACGCCCACCTGGGGGTTGGTGAAGTTGAGGAACCGGTGGATGACCGCGTCGGCGGTGCGGCCGTCGAACCAGCTTCCCCAGCCGTACACCGCCGCTCCGGAGGCCTCGATGGCCTGCTTGCGGCGGAACTGGCTGAAGTCGTCGGTGGTGACGGGCTGCGGGCCGAACGGATCATCGCGGAAGGTCATGGACCGCACCGCGGCCCAGACGTCGACGTTGTCCCGGTGCGCGTCCAGGGCGGCGCGGACCCGTGAGCGGTCGGAGTCTCCGTCCACGGGGCGAACCCCTCGCACCATCAGCTTCGCCCCCAGGCCCCAGACGGACGGGACGCGGCCGGCGTCCAGCATGCGGTTGGTGGCGTCCCATTTGCGCATGAACGCCGCGTTGAGGATGCCGCCCGGCATGACCACGTCGGTGTAGACGTCGAACTCGATCTGCTGGGGAATCACCGCCCGGACCCGCTCCGGCGCCGCCGCCGCGAGCAGCTCCGCGGTGGTCCCCTCGTAGGAGATGCCCACCGCGCCCAGGTGGCCGTCGCACCAGGGCTGCTCCGCCACCCAGCGGGCCACTTCACCCAGGTCCGCGACCTCCACGTCCGACCACGGATGGTTCCAGGTGCCGGAGGAGGCACCGGAGCCGCGCACGTCGACGACCACCACCGCGTAGCCCTGAGCGACCAGCGCGTCACCGAGCGGCTCGCGCGGCCCCATGGGCACCCGGTCCGGAGGGGACAGGCGCAAATCGAACCCGCGCCAGTAGCGGCTCATGACGAGCACCGCGGGGAGCCGCTCGCCGTCCGGCAGGGTCCTGGGAAGGTTGACGTCGAGCGCGAGCTGGATGCCGTCACGCAGCGTCAGTTGCAGCGAGCGGGTGACCACGCCCTTGAAGCGCGGAGGTGATGAAGCGGGAGAGCGGCCCTGGTCGAACATGGGGCCGGCATTTTCGCCGCTCCCGGGGCGGATGTCCCACGGCGCGTGTGGCGGGGACCCGCATTTTTTCATGCCCGAATGCCGGGGATCGCAGTCCGATGGTTCATGCTCGCGCGTGTCCAGCCCGCCCCGCGAGGGCACTTCGCGGGACATGCGCCAACACCCGCGCCAGACCCGGGCCCTGTATCCGCCGATCGCTTCTGGCTCTATCAGTCCGCCTTGAGCTGCAGGCCGGGACTCTCCTCTCCTGCCGCTCTACCCGCAGCGCCAGGAGGCAGTGCAATGAGCAAGGAACAGTTCCCCATGCAGGGGCAGCAGATGTTTGGTGAAGCCATCAAGGCCCGTATCGCCGACGCGGTGCACGAGCGCGTCGTCTCCGGGCTGGAGGAGCGGATCGGCACGGAGATTCGTGAGCGCGTCGGCGAGGCGGTCCGCGGTGCGTTGAGCGAGCGCTCGATGAACATGCAGCAGGGGGAGGGTGGCGGGCAGCCGTTCGACGCGGAGCAGATCGCCGATGCCGTCCACAACCGCCTCACCGACGTCATCCGCGAGCGCGTCACCAGCGGCGTGCACGAGCGCGTCCGCGACGTGCTCCGGGAGCGGCTGGGCGAGGCGCTGCGCGGCGCCCTGTCTGAAACCATGATGAACCTCCAGCAGGGGGGTGGGCAGATTGACACCCACCGCATCGCCGAGCGCGTGCGCAACCGGCTCGAGGACACCCTGCGCGACAGGATCGGCTACGTCGTGCGCGAGCGCATCCGCGACGCCATGCGCGAGCGGCTGGGCGAGGCGCTGCGCTCCGCGATGATGGAGCGGCGGATGGGCATGGAGGGCTTCGCACCGATGGACTCCGAGCGCATCTCCGACGCCATCCGCACCCGGCTCGTCGACACCATGACCGAGCGGATCCACGCCGCCGTGCGCGAGCGCGTCCGTGAGGCGCTGAAGGAGCGCCTGGCGGAGACGCTGCGCTCCGCGCTGTCCGAGCGCAGGATGCAGGGCTTCGGCCAGGTCGACCCGGAGCGCCTCGCCGACATCATCCGCGAGCGCGTCGCGGACGGCATCCGCGAGCGCGTCCAGAGCGGCCTGCGCGAGCGCGTGCGCGACACGCTGCGCGAGCGGCTGGGCGACGAGCTGCGCACCCGGATGAGCGAGCGCACCATGGGCTTCGCGGGCATGCAGCCGCAGGGCTTCGGCCAGATCGACCCGGAGCGCCTCGCCGAGGCGCTCCGCGGGCGGCTCGTCGACACCCTCCACGAGCGGCTGTCCAACAACCTCCGCGAGCACCTGCACGAGGCGCTGAAGGAGCGGATGGGTGACGCCATCCGCGAGTCGATGTCCTCGATGGGCCCCACGATGCGCGGCGGGTTCGGTGAGCAGGCCATGGGCGGCTTCCAGACGCCGGGGCCCGCCCAGGTCGACACCGAGAGCATCGTGGCCGCCGTCCGCGATCGCGTGGGCGAGGAGCTCCGCGAGCGCATGGCGGACGTCGTCCGCGAGCGCGTCAGCGAGGCGGTGCGCAAGGAGCTGAAGAACGGCCTCGGGACCCAGCCCCTGGCCTGACGCGCACCGCATCCCGGGCCGGCGACGGCCCCACGGACGCAGGGCCCGGACTTCCTCACCCGTGGGAGTCCGGGCCCGTCTTGCTTCGCGTCACGCCCCGAAGCGAAAGCTTGGGTTCAATAGCGGATGCCGAAGTTGACCGGGATGTACTGGCCGGTGGCCTTGCGCGTATCGCCGCCCGCCACGTCGAAGCTCGAGCCGAAGATGTAGTGGTAGCGCCCCTCCACGTAGAGGCGGAGGTCCCCGTTGATCTTCAGGGTGACGCCGACGCCGCCGCTGAGACCGAAGTCCGTGCTGCTGCGCGAGCCGATGATCTCCGACACCGGCACCACGTCCGTGGCGCAGTAGTACAGCCACGGGTCGCAGTACGGGATGGTCGCGACGCCCGCCAACTGGGTCAGCTCCACCTTGCGGTAGTACAGGCCCGGCCCGGCGATGACGTAGAAGCCAAGAGGGCTGCGGGGAATCACATTCCAGACGGCGTTGAGGCTGCCGTACTGCATGTAGTGGTTGCCGTCGACGCCAGCTCCCGTGAGCACTTCGGGCCGGATGTCATAGCCGCTGTAGAAGAACTCCGCCATGAGGCCGAAGCTCCTGTGGAACTGGTAGCCGGCGCCCAGTTGGAAGCCGCCGCCCGTCTCGAAGCGGTCCCCCGCGTCGGAGATGGGGAAGGAGAGGCCGCCGCCCACGTTGAACATGTAGTGCTGCTCGGGAAGCTCCATCCCCTGCGTCGTGAAGCCCGCCGTGTCAGCGTCCGTGCCAGACACCGTCTGGGCACGCGCGCCCCCAGGCACGGTGAACGCAAGCAGGGCAAGGGGAAGCACTGTCTTCAATCGCATGACGACCGCCTTTGGGCACCGGACCGCGTGGTGCTGGGAGCGTGGAGATGGGCCGCCTGTCCGCACACCACCCCATC
>NZ_RAWI01000018.1 GCF_003612125.1 Corallococcus praedator | reverse complement strand
GGGGACGGGGCCAGGCGTTGCGTTCGACCTCGGTGGCGAGCGACAGGCGGGAGAGCCGCTCATCGGGCGTCGCGAGGGCGGACGTCAGCAGCGTCTGGAGGTGCTCCAGCATCCGCCGGGCCGTGGACGCATCGAACAGCTCGGTGGCGTATTCCAGCGCGCCGTGCACGCCCGCGGGCCCCTCCGACAGGATGAGCGTCAGGTCGGACAGCGTCGTGCCCCACTGCACGGGGGTGCCGGGAACCTCCACGATGGAGGTGCGCACGCCCATCGTGTCCTGCGCATCGACGCTGGACACGGCGTTGCTGTGGTAGACGAAGACGGTGTCGGCCATGCGGTCCCGGCCGATGTCCTTGCCTGGGACAAGCTGCTCCACCAGGTACTCGAACGGCACGTCCGGGCGGGCCTGCGCGTCGGTGACTTCCTGGCGCACGCGCTCCAGCAGCTCGCGGAAGGACGGGTCCCCCGCGAGGCTGGTGCGGAACGCCGCCGAGTGCGCCACGTAGCCGATGAGTGACAGCAGCTCCGGCCGCGTGCGGTTGGCGATGGGCGTCCCGACGATGATGTCCGTCTGCCCCGTGTAGCGGTGCAGCAGCACGTTCCACGCGGCCAGCACCGTCATGTAGCCGGTGAAGCCCTCGCGCTTGCCGAAGGCCACCAGCTCCCGGGCCAGCGCCTGCGTGAACGCCACGCTCATGCGCTCCGACGTCAGCGGGCACTTCTCCGGGCGCGGCCGGTCCGTGGGCACGCCCAACTGGCGCGGCATGCCCGCCAGCCGGGTGCGCCACCACTGCTCCTGCTCCGGCACCAGGTGCTCGGCGATGGTGCGGCGCTGCCACGCGCCGAAGTCCGCGTACTGCACGGTCAGCGGCGCCAGCGGGGAGGGCTTGCCCTGGCGGAAGGCGCCGTAGAGCTGGCTCAGCTCGTGGATGAAGATGGCGATGGACAGCGTGTCGCAGACGACGTGGTGGATGCAGACGAGCAACAGGTGCACGTCCTCCGCCTGTCGCACGAGCGTGGTGCGCAGGACGGGCCCGTTCACCAGGTCGAACGGACGCGCCGCGTCCTCGCGGGCGAGGCGCAGGCCTTCGGCTTCGCGCTCCTCGGGCGTGCCGGTGAGCTCCACGCGCTCCAGCGGGATGCGCACGTGCGGGTGGAAGCGCTGCACGGGACGGCCGTCCACCAGGTCATAGGTGGTCCGCAGCGCTTCGTGGCGGCGGACGATCTCCTGGATGGCGCGCTCCAGCGGCTCCACGGCCGCCGGGCCTTCCAGCTTGAGGACGACGGGGATGTTGTAGGCGGAGAGGCCCGGCAGGTGCTGCTCCAGGCGCCACACGCGCTCCTGCACGAAGGACAGGGGCAGCTCGCCCGTGCGCGGCAGGGCCTCCAGTGGCAGCTCGCGCGTCTGCACGGCGCTGGGCGCCTGCTGCATCATCGGTTCGATGCGCGCGGCGATGCCCGCCACAGTGGGGGCTTCGAACAGGGCCGCCAGCGGCACCTGGACGCCGAACGTGTCACGCAACTGGTTGAGCAACTGCGCGGCCATCAGCGAGTTGCCGCCGATCTCCAGGAAGTTGTCGTCGCGTCCGACGAACTCCAGCGCCAGCCGTTCGCGCCAGAGCGCGGCCACGCGCTCCTCGATGTCGCCTCGCGGTGCATCCGCGCGCGCGGGGGCTCCCGGTGTGACCGCCGCGGGCGTCACGGGAACCCGGGCCAGGGGAGCCGGCTCGGGAGCCTGGGCCACGGCGGCCGGCTGGGCCATTCCGGTCCGCGCGGACGTGTCCGGCAAAGGGGCGGCGAGCGTTCCCTGCGAGGACGGGGAGACCGTCACCACGGGCGCCGGTGCCTGGGCGGGGACAGGCTCCGCGCGCGGTGCGTTGGCCGGCGCCGCCACGGGCGCGGTGGTGCGCGAGGCCTCCACCCAGACGCGCTTGCGCTGGAACGGGTACGTGGGCAGGTGGATCCGCAGGCGCTGCTCGTGGGCGTAGAACGCCTTCCAGTCCAGCGCGAGCCCGTGGGTCCACAGCTCGCCCATCGACGCCAACAGGCCGGCGTGCTCCGGCGTGGAGCCTCCGCGACGCACCGAGGGCACCGCCTTCACGCGGTCCTTGTCCTGGCCGAAGCACGCGCGCATCAGCGGGGTGAGATCCTGTCCGGGCCCCACCTCCAGCAGCACGCTGCAGCCCTCTTCCAGCAGCGCCCCTACGGAGTCCGTGAAGCGCACCGGCTGGCGCATTTGATCCGCCCAGTAGCGCGGTGTCCCCAGCTCCCCCGGACGGGCCCAGGTGCCGGTAAGTCCGGAGACGTAGCGCACCGTCGGCTCGGCGCGGCCCAGCGAGCCCACCACCTTCGCCAGCTCGGGCATCAGCGGTTCCACGTCCGCCGAGTGGAACGCGTGCGGCGCGGGCATGCGCACCGCCCCTGCGTTGCGCCGCTTCAGCTCCTCCTGCAACCGCTCGATTTCCTCCACCGGACCGGAGACGACGCACCGGTCCGGCGAGTTGTGGGCGGCCAGCGTCAGGCGGCCCTTGAGGAGCGGCACCACCTGCGCCTCGGACAGCGCCACCGCGAGCATCGCGCCGGGCGGCATGCGGTGCATCAGCTCTCCACGCGCCACCGCCAGCTTCAGGGCGTCCTCCAGCGACAGCACGCCCGCCACGCATGCGGCCGCGTACTCGCCGAAGCTGTGGCCCAGGACGGCGTGGGGCCTGACGCCCCAGTCCATCCACATGCGCGCCAGCGACACCTCCACGGCGAACAGCGCGGGCAGCGCGACGCGCGTGTCGGCCAGCAGCGCGGACTCCGGAGCCTGCGGACCGGGTACGGCCTGGAGCAACGTGGTGACGCGCTCGCGCAGCGGCACCTCCAGCAGCACGAGGCACGCATCCAGGTGCGCGCGGAAGGCGGGCTCCGCCTCATACAGATCGCGGCCCATGCCCACCTGCTGGGCGCCCTGACCGGGGAACACGAAGGCCACGCGGCGACGGCGCGCGGACTCCGCGTCCTTCACCGTCACCGGCGTGTACGGCTTGCGAAGCTGCTTCGCCAGGTCCGCCGCGTCGCGGGCCACCACCGTGCGCCGGTGGTCGAAGCCCTTGCGGCCCACCGCGTGGGTGAAGCCCACGTCCGCCATGGACAGGTCCGCCCGGGCTTCCGCGTGCGTCGCGAGCCGCTGGGACGCCGCTTCCAACGCCTCGGGGGTGCGAGCGGAGAGCAGGACGACCTGGTGGGAACGCGTGGTGGAACCGCTGTGCGACATGGGTGCTTCCTCGAGCACGGCGTGGGCGTTGGTGCCGCCGACGCCGAAGGAGCTGACGGCGGCGCGACGCGGCGTCTCGCCGGCGGGCCAGGGCCGCAAAGTGGTGTTGACGAAGAAGGGTCCGGCGTCGAAGTCGATCTGCGGGTTGGCCTTCTCGAAGTGCAGGCTGGGGGGAATCTCCCCGTGGTGCAGCGCGAGCGCGGCCTTCATCAGGCCCGCGAGCCCGGCCACCGTGTCCAGGTGGCCCATGTTCGTCTTCAGCGACGCGAGCGCGATGGTGCCCCGGTGCTCGGGCCCCAGCCCGTAGGCCCGCTGGAGCGCAGCCACTTCAATCGGGTCGCCCAGCGGTGTGGCCGTGCCATGCGCCTCCACGTAGCCGATGTCCTTCGGCTGCACCCCCGCGCGCGACAGCGCCTGCGTGATGACGGAGGACTGGCCCTGCACGCTGGGCGCGGTGAAGCCGGACTTGTCCCGCCCGTCGTTGTTCGTCGCCGTGGCGCGGATGACGGCGTAGATGGAGTCGCCGTCCCGCACCGCGTCGTCCAGCCGCTTGAGCACCACCGCGGCCACGCCATTGCCGGAGATGGTGCCCTTCGCCTTCGCGTCGAACGCGCGGCAGTGGCCATCCGGAGAGAAGATGAGTCCCTCCTGGTACACGTAGCCCGTGCGCTGGGCCGCGCTCAGACGCGTCGCGCCCGCGAGGGCCACGTCGGACAGCCCGGCCAGCAGGTTCTGGCACGCGAGGTGGACCGCCACGAGCCCCGTGGAGCACGCGGTGTAGACGAGCGTGCTCTCTCCGCGCAGGCCCAGCTTCCAGGACGTCTTCTGCGCGAGGCTCTGGTGCGTGGCGGTGCCGTACAGCTCGAAGAAGGCGGCGCCGTCCAGCGGCATGTTCTGCTGCACCGCCTGCGCGTAGCCGGAGTCGTTCGCGCCCGCGTACAGCGAGATGTCTCCAGGGAACTGCTCCGGTTCGATGCCCGCGTCCTCCAGCGCCGCCCAGGTGCACTGCAGGAACAGCCGCTGCTGCGGATCCGTCCACTGCGCCTCGCGCAGCGACATGTCGAAGAACGCGTGGTCGAACTGGTCGATGTCGTCCAGCACGCCACCGGCGGGGACGAAGCCCGGGTGCTGCCACAGCTCCATGCCCTCGGGCAGGCCGGGCAGGTGCTCCAGCTCCTCCGGCGTGAAGCGGGAGATGGACTCCACGCCCTCGCGCAGGTTCTTCCAGAAGTCCTCCACGGACCCCGCGCCAGGGAAGCGGCCCGCCATGCCGATGATGGCGATGTCGGCGGACCCCGACGCCTGCGGGGCCTTCGCGCGCGGCGGAGCCACGGGCGCGCTGGGCTGCGCGACGGTCGCTTCGGTGCGGCCCAGGGCTCCACCCGATTCGCGCTCCAGGCGCAGGGCGAGGCCGTGGACGGTGGGGTGCTCGAAGAGCCACACGACGGGCAGCTCGTGCTTCAGCTCCTCGCGCAGACGCGTGGAGACGCGCACCACGGACAGCGACGTGCCGGCCAGGTCCTCGAAGAAGTGGTCGTGCACACCCACGCGCTCGAGTCCCAGCTCGCGCGCCCAGATGGCCGCGATCTTCTCCTCCAGCGGGTTGCCGGGCTCCACGAAGCGGCCCGCGCTCCCGGTGGACGTGGGGGCGGGCAGCGCCTTGCGGTCCACCTTGCCGTTGGGGTTCAGCGGCAGCGCGGGCAGGACGACGAAGGCCGACGGCACCATGAACTCGGGCAGCCGCTGGCGCAGGTGTTCACGCAGGTCCGTGGCGGACAGGGCCGTGGCCACCTCTCCCGAAGTGGCGGGGAGCGCGGGCACGGCGTAGGCGACGAGCCGCTTGTCGCCGGGCACGTCCTCGCGCACCAGCACGATGGCCTCGCGCACGCCGGGCGTGGACATCACGGCGGCTTCGACTTCCGACAGCTCGATGCGGAAGCCCCGCACCTTCACCTGCGTGTCGATGCGGCCCAGGAAGTCCACCGCGCCATCGGGACGCCAGCGCGCCAGGTCGCCCGTGCGGTAGAGCCGCTCTCCGGGCCTGCCGCCGAAGGCATCCGGCACGAAGCGCTCGGCCGTCAGGTCCGGGCGGGACAAGTAGCCCCGCGCGAGTCCGTCGCCGCCGATGCACAGCTCACCGGGCACGCCCACCGGCACCGGGCGCAGGTGCGCGTCCAGGATGTACACCTGCGTGTTGGAGATGGGCGGGCCAATGGGCACGCTCGTGCCCACGTCCTCCGCGCGCGTCACCCGCAGGCAGTTGGCGAAGACGGTGCCTTCCGTGGGCCCGTAACCGTTGACGACGGGGATGCCCAGCGTGTCCAGCACCTTGCGCGTGTGCGTGGGGGACAGGATGTCGCCGGCCGCGATGACCTGGCGCACGCCGCGCAGCATCTCCAGCCCCACGTCCACAATCTGGGAGAACAGGCCCGTGGACAGGTAGAGCGTCGTGACGGCATGGCGCCGCAGCACGGTGCCCAGCAGCTCCAGGTCGGTGGGAGGCACCGGCGGGAAGATGGCGAGCTTGCTGCCCGTGAGCAGCGCGGCCCAGACCTCCATGGTGGAGATGTCGAAGGAGATGGGCGCCATGAGGATGAGCGTCTCCTCGGGCCCCATGTCCACGTACTTCGCGCCGTACATCAAGCGCAGCACGCCCCGGTGCTCCACCGCCACGCCCTTGGGCCGGCCGGTGCTGCCCGACGTGAAGTCCACGTAGGCCAAGTTGCGCGCCAGCGGACGGACGCCCGTCGGGGACGTGGGCTGCGCGTCCAGGCGCAGCTCCTCCACGAACAGGCAGGGCAGCGCGTCGGACACCGGCAGGCTCGGGCGCAGCGCGCGCGTGGTGATCAGCAGTCGCGGCGGCGCGTCCTCCAGCATGTACGTCAGGCGCTGGGTCGGGTACGCGGCGTCCAGCGGCACGTACGCACCACCGGCCTTGAGGATGGCCAGCAGCGACACAACCATCTGCGTGGAGCGCTCCAGGCACACGGCCACCAGCGAGTCCAACCCGATGCCGTGCTCCCGCAGCAGGTGCGCCATCTGGTTCGCGCGGGCATCGAGCTGGGCGTAGGTGAGGCGCTCGTCCTCGAACTCCAACGCCATCGCATCCGGGCGCAGGGCGACCTGCTGCTCGAACAGCTCCGGCATGGACGCATCGCGCGGGTAGGCGGCGTCGGTGGCGTTCCAGTCCACCAGGAGCTGCTGGCGCTCGGGTGGGGTCAGCCACTCCAGCGTGGACAGCGGCGCTTCCGGCGTGGAGACCACGGACTCCAGCAACGTGCGCAGGTGTCCGGCCATGCGGACCGCAGTGGCGGGCTCGAACAGGTCGGTGCTGTATTCGAGCACGCCGCGCAGGCCGTCCGGGGACTCGGAGAGCAGCAGGCCCAGGTCGAACCGGGCCGTGGCGTTCTCCACCTCCACCGGGCGCAGCGTGAGGCCCGGGGCCTTCAGCTCACCCTGGGGCGCGTTCTGTAGCGCGAGGATGACCTGCACCAGCGGGTTGCGGCTCAGGTCGCGCTGGGGCTGGAGTTCCTCGACGAGCTTCTCGAAGGGCAGGTCCTGGTGCTCGTATGCGGCCAGGGTGGTGTCACGCACCTGGGCGAGCAGCGCGCGGAACGAATCCCTGCCGCGCACGCGACCGCGCAGCACCAGCGTGTTGACGAAGAAGCCGACCAGCCCCTCCAGCTCGCCGTGGCGGCGACCCGCGACGGGCGAGCCGACTAGCAGCTCCTCCTGCCGCGTGTAGCGGGACAGGAGCACCTGCCACAGGGCCAGCAGCGCCATGAACGGCGTGGCGTTCTCCTGCCGCGCGAGCTTGAGCAGGCCCTGGGTCAGCTCCAGGGGCAGGTGCACGGGCAGCAGGCCGCCGCGCGAGGAGCGCATGGCCGGACGGGGCTTGTCGGTGAGCAGCTCCAGGACGCGCGGCGCCCCGGCGAGCTGTTCCTTCCACCACGTCACTTCCTGCGAGAGCACGTCGCCCTGGAGCCACTGGCGCTGCCACGCGGCGAAGTCGGCGTACTGCACCGGCAGCGGCGGCAGCGACGGCGTCTTCCCGGTGGAGAAGGCCGCGTAGCCGGCGGCCACCTCGCGCACGAGCACGCCCATGGACCAGCCGTCGGAGACGACGTGGTGCATGTTGAGCAAGAGGACATGATGCTCCGCGTCCAGCCGCAACAGGCGCGTGCGCAGGAGCGGGCCGGTGCCCAGGTCGAACGACGCGCTGGCTTCCTCCGCGGTCACGCGGTGCGCTTCGGCCTCGCGGGCTTCGGGCGGCACGGTGCCCAGGTCGGTGAGTGGCAGCGTCCACGTGGAGGCGGGATGGACCTGCTGGACGGGCTGTCCGTCCTTCAGCGCGAAGGTGGTGCGCAGGGACTCGTGGCGGGCGACCAGGTGCTCCAGGGCCAGGCGCAGGGACTCGACGTCCAGCGTGCCCTCCAGCCGGATCGCCACGGGGATGTTGTACTGGCTGCCGCCGGGCTGGAGCTGATCCACCACCCACAGCCGCTGCTGGGAGAAGGACAGCGGCAGGTCCGCGTCGCGGCGCACGGGGCGCAGCGGCGGAAGCTGGGGCGTCGTGGCGCGCGAGAGGAGCAGTGCCTCCACGTGTCCGGTGAGCCGGGCGACGGTGGACGCGTCGAAGAGCGTGCGCAGCGGCAGCTCCACGCCGAAGGTGGAGCGCACGCGCGAGACGAGCTGGGTCGCCAGCAGCGAGTGGCCGCCCAGCGCGAAGAAGTCATCGTGCAGGCCCACGCGCTCCAGGTTCAGCAGCTCGCCGAAGAGCGCGGCGATGCGCTGCTGGAAGAGCGTCAGGCTCTCAGGCACGGCGGGCGTGGACGCGGTGGCGACGGACCGGGCATCCGGGGCCGGCAGCGCGTGGCGGTCTAGCTTCCCGTTGGGCGTCAGCGGGAGTGCGGGCAGCGACACGAAGGCGGACGGCACCATGTGGGCCGGCAGCCGTTCGGTGAGGAAGGCGCGCAGGGCCGCGGTGTCCGGTTCGGGGACAGTGGCCACCACGTAGGCCACGAGGCGGTGATCGCCCGGCGCCTGCTCGCGCACCAGCACCACGGCTTCGCGCACCTGGGGGTGCTGGAGGAGGAAGGCCTCCACCTCCGCGGGTTCGATGCGGAAGCCGCGCAGCTTCACCTGTGCGTCCACGCGGCCCACGAAGTCGAGCGTGCCGTGCGCGTTCCAGCGCGCCCGGTCGCCCGTGCGGTACAGCCGCGCTCCGGGGAGGTCACTGAATGCGTCCGGCACGAAGCGCTCGGCCGTCAGCGCGGGCTGGCCCAGGTAGCCCCGCGCCAGTCCGACGCCGCCCAGGTACAGCTCACCGGGCACGCCGGTGGGCACGGGCTGTCCGTGCGCATCCAGCACGTAGGCGCGCATCCGCGTCAGCGGTCCGCCAATGGGGATGGCGGTGGCGTCGGGCGGCAGGCCCGCGACCTCCTGCGAGGTGGAGCAGACGGTGGCCTCGGTGGGGCCGTAGAGGTTCACCAGATGCCGGGGGCCATGCGCGCCGAGCACCTGGAGCGCTGCTCGCGCGTCCGCCTTCTCTCCGCCGAAGAAGAGGTAGCGCATGCCCTCGAAGGCCGACGGCACCTCGCGCGCCACCTGATGGAAGAGGGCGGTGGTGAGCAGGGCGGTGGTGGCACCCACCTCCTTCAGCCGCTTCGCCAGCGCTCGCGGCGACAGCGTCACGTCGCGCGGGATGACGGCCAGCCGCGCGCCGTTGAGCAGCGCGCCCCAGATTTCGAAGGTGGCCGCGTCGAACGACGGCGTGCCCACCTGGGCCATGCAGTCCGCCGGGCCCAGGTCCACGTAGTCCGTGTCGCGCACGAGGTGGACGATGGAGCGGTGGGTGATGCCCACGCCCTTCGGCAGGCCCGTGGAGCCGGAGGTGTAGAGGACGTACGCGAGCTGATCCGCCGCGACGCGAGGCCCCTGGGTGGCCTGCGTGGACTGACGCGCGAGCACCGGCGCGTCCGAGTCCAGGCACACCGTGGGGAGCGAATGTTCGGGCAGCGAGTCTCGCAGCGCCTGCTGCGTCACCACCGCCGCCACACCCGAGTCCTGGAACATGTAGGCCAGGCGCTGTCGGGGGTAGGCCGGCTCCAGCGGCACGTAGCAGCCACCGGCCTTGAGGATGCCCAGCAGGCCGACCATCAGATCCAACCCGCGCTCCACGCACAGGCCGACGCGCGCCTCCGGCGGGAGGCCGAGCGACTTCAGGTGGTGGGCGAGCTGGTTCGCGCGCGAGTCCAGCTCCGCGTACGTGAGGCGCTGGCCTTCGTGTTCGACGGCCACGGCCGATGGGGCCCGCTGGACGTGGGATTCAAAGAGGCTCGGGAGCGTGTCGTCCACCGGAGCGGTGGCGCGCGTCTTGTTCCAGTCCACCAGCACCCGCTGTCGCTCGGGGCCCGCGAGGAGCGACAGCGTGGACAGCGGCGCGTCCGGCCGGGCGCACAGCGCGTCGAGCAGCACGCCGAAGTGCTCCATCATCCGGGTGACGGTGGAGGCGTCGAACAGGTCCGTGCCGTAGCCGATGGAACCGGTGAAGCCGTCCGCGGTCTCCTGGAAGTTGAGGTCCAGGTCGAACTTCGCGGTGGTGGCCTCCGCTTCGTGAAGCTTCAGGCTCAGCCCTGGCAGCTCCAGCGCGCCCACGTGTGCGTTCTGCAGCGCGAAGGACACCTGGAAGAAGGGCGAACGGCTGGCGTCACGCTGGGGCTGGAGCGCTTCGACGAGCTTCTCGAAGGGCACGTCCTGGTGCTCGTAGGCCGCGAGCGTGGAGCGCTTCACCTGGCGCAGCAAGGCGCGGAAGGAAGCGCGCGCGTCGATGCGTGCACGCAGGACGAGCGTGTTGACGAAGAAGCCGATGAGGCCTTCGGTCTCCGCGCGGTTGCGGTTCGCGATGGGCGAGCCGACGCTGATGTCCTGTTGGCCGGAGTAGCGCGAGAGCAGGAGCTGGAAGGAGGCCAGCAGCACCATGAAGGGCGTAGCGCCTTCCTGCTGCGCCAGGGCCTTGAGGGCGCGGGAGACCGGGGCGGACAGGGAGACCGGAAGGGATGCGCCCCGGAAGGACTGGATCGCGGGCCGGGGCCGGTCGGTGGGCAGCTCCAGCGCCGCGGGTGCATCCGCGAGCTGCTGGCGCCAGAAGTCCAGCTGCGCGTCCAGGACGTCGCCCTGGAGCCACTGCCGCTGCCAGACGGCGAAGTCGGCGTACTGCACCGGCAGCGCGGGCAGGTTCGAGGCCTCTCCGGTGGAGATGGCGCGGTAGAGGGCGGCGAACTCGCGCACCATCACGCCCACGGACCAGCCGTCCGAAGCGATGTGGTGCGTGAGCACCAGCAGCGCGTGCTGCTTCGCCGTCAGGCGCACCAGCACCGCGCGGAAGAGCGGGCCTCGCGCGAGGTCGAACGGACGCGAGGCGTGGTCGGCGATGAGGCTTCGCAGCCGGAGCTCGCGCGCCGACGGCGACAGGGACTCCAGGTCGATGCGCTCGAAGACGCACGGGGCGGGCGGCGCGATGCGCTGCACGGGGCCGGACGGGCCCGGGGCGAAGGTGGTGCGCAGCACTTCGTGTCGCCGCACCAGCGCATCCAGGGCCTGCTGGAGCGCGGCGGTATCGAGTTCTCCTTCCAGCCGGAGGACGCCCGGGACGTTGTAGACGGTGCTGCCGGGTTCGAGCTGATCCAGGAACCACAGCCGCTGCTGCGCGAAGGAGAGCGGCAGGGCGCCCTCGCGCGACACCGGCACCAGCGGCGGAGCCGTGGGCGCGAGCGCCCGGGTGCGCATGGCATCAATGCGTGCCGCGAGCGCTTCGAGCGTGGGGGCCTCGAAGAGCGTGCGCAGGGGCAGCTCTACCCCGAACGCGGCGCGGAGGCGGGAGACGAGCTGCGTGGCCAACAGCGAGTGGCCGCCCAGGGCGAAGAAGTCATCCCCGGCGCCCACCGTGTCGAGCTTCAGCACGTCGGCCCAGAGGACCGCCAGTTGACGCTCGGTGTCCGTTTCGGGCGCACGCGACGCGACGCGCACCACGGAGCCCGCGTCGGGCACGGGCAGCGCCTTGCGGTCCACCTTGTTGTTGGCGTTGAGCGGCAGCGCGTCCATCAGGACGAAGGCCGCGGGCACCATGTACTCGGGCAGGTGCTGCTTGAGCGTGGTGCGCAGCGTGTCCGGCGTGGGGCCTGCCTCGCCGGATGCGGACGGAACCACGTACGCGACCAGCCGCTTGTCCCCGGGGCTGTCCTCGCGCACAAGCACGATGGCGTCCCGGATGCCGGGCACCTGGCGCAGGACGGCTTCGATTTCACCCGGCTCGATGCGGAAGCCGCGCAGCTTCACCTGGAAGTCGGTGCGGCCCAGGAAGTCCAGGGCCCCGTCGGCCAGCCAGCGCACCTTGTCGCCCGTGCGGTACAGGCGCGCGCCCGGCGTGGTGCCGAAAGGATCCGGAAGGAAGCGCTCGGCCGTCAGCGTCGGCTGCTGGAGGTAGCCCCAGGCAAGGCCCTCGCCACCGACGTAAAGCTCGCCGGGTACGCCCACCGGCACCGGTTGCAGGTCCGGATCCAACACGTAGGCCGTGGAGTTGGAGATGGACCGGCCGATGGGCAGCGAGCCGCCCACGGGCGTCCCGGGCTCCAGCGGCTGGCTGGTGGAGAAGGTGGTGTTCTCCGTGGGCCCGTAGACGTGGAAGAAGCGCGTGCCCGGGCGCATGCGCTCCAGGTGCTCGCGAGCGCGCGCCAGGGGCATGGCTTCGCCGCCGGCCATGAGCTGGGACACGTTCGCCAGCGCTTCGGGCTCGTTCTGCACCAACTGGGCGAAGAGGGCGGTCGTGATGAAGAGCGAGGAGACGCGGTGTTGCCGCAGCAGTCCGGCGATCTCCTCCAGGGACAGCGCGTGCGGAGGGGGCAGCACCAGCCGGGCGCCGTGGAGCAGCGGGCCCCATAGCTCCAGGGTGGAGGCGTCGAAGGCGACGGGCGCCAGTTGGAGGAAGACCTCCTGGGGTCCGAAGCGCAGGAAGGTGTTGTCGCGCACCAGCCGCGTGACGGCACGCTGGGGAATGCAGACCCCCTTGGGCCGGCCCGTGGAGCCGGACGTGAACATCACGTAGGCGAGGCTGTCGCCTCCCACGTCCGGGATCTCCAACGCGGAGTCCCGCTGCGTCGCGAGGCGCGCGCGCCAGTCGGCATCGAAGAGGAACGTCGAGTCGAACAGCGGCGAGAGCGATGCGGCGAACCGCTCCTGCGTGAGGAGGATGCGGGCCCCGACGTCCTGGATCATCAAGCCCAGGCGCTCGCGAGGGAGCGAGGCGTCCAGGGGGACGTAGGCGCCCCCCGCCTTGAGGATGGCCAGGATGGAGACGACCAGCTCGAACGAACGCTCCAGCGAAAGGGCGACGCGGGAGCCGGGGCCGACGCCGAGGACCCGGAGCGGATGCGCGACCTGATTCGAGAGCAGGTCGAGCTGGGCGTACGTCAGCACCTGCTCGCCCTGCACGAGGGCAATGGCGTCCGGGGTGAGCGCGGCCTGTCGTGAGAAGAGGGCCGCGAGGGACGGCTCGCGCGGGTAGTCGCGGGCGGTGGCGTTCCAGTCCACGAGCACGCGCTGCCGCTCGTCACCGGTCAGCAGGGAGAACGAGGCGAGCGGTGCATCCGGCCGGGCGCACAGCGCGCTCAGCAGCACGCCGAAGTGCTCCACCATCCGGGTGATGGTGGAGGTGTCGAAGAGGTCCGTGCTGTAGCCGATGGAGCCGGCGAGGCCTTCAGGGGTCTCCTGGAGGTTGAGGTCCAGGTCGAACTTCGCGGTGGAGGTGTCCGGCTCCTGGAGCTTGAGGCTCAGTCCGGGCAGCGCCAGCGAACCCATGGGCGCGTTCTGCAGCGCGAAGATGACCTGGAACAGCGGAGAACGGCTCAGGTCCCGCTGGGGCTGGAGCGCTTCGACGAGCTTCTCGAAGGGCACGTCCTGGTGCTCGTAGGCGGCGAGCGTGGACTGCTTCACCTGTCGCAACAGGGTGCGGAAGGAAGCGCGTGCGTCGATGCGCGCGCGCAGGACCAGCGAGTTGACGAAGAAGCCGATGAGGCCTTCGGTCTCCGCGCGGTTGCGGTTCGCGATGGGCGCGCCGACGCTGACGTCCTGTTGACCGGAGTAGCGCGAGAGCAGGAGCTGGAAGGAGGCCAGCAGCACCATGAAGGGCGTAGCGCCTTCCTGCTGCGCCAGGGCCTGAACCGGATCCACGACGGCGCGGGGCAGTCGCACGGGGAGGGACGCGCCCCGGAAGGACTGGATCGCGGGGCGAGGCCGGTCGGTGGGCAGCTCCAGCGCCGCGGGCGCACCCGCGAGCTGCTGACGCCAGAAGTCCAGCTGCGCGTCCAGGACGTCGCCCTGGAGCCACTGCCGCTGCCAGACGGCGAAGTCGGCGTACTGCACGGGCAGCGTGGGAAGGTTGGGAGACTGGCCGGTGGTGAAGGCGCGGTAGAAGGCGGCCAGCTCGCGCACCATCACGCCCAGGGACCAGCCGTCCGACACGATGTGGTGCAGCGTCACGAGCAGCGCGTGACGCGTGGGCTCCAGCCGCAGCAGGGTGACGCGCAGCACGGGCCCGTGCTTCAGGTTGAACGGACGTCCGGCTTCCTCGGAGGCGAGGCGCCGGGCTTCGGCCTCGCGCGCGTCGGGGGACAGGTCCGTCAGGTCGATGGCGGGCAGGGCGGCCAGCCCCGTGGGGTGGATGACCTGGACGGGCGTGTCGCCTTCCGGCGGGAAGGTGGTGCGCAGCACTTCATGGCGCTCCACCAGGGCGCGCAAGCTCTGCTCCAGGGCCTGCGCGTCGAGCTCTCCCTCCAGCCACACCACGCCGGGCACGTTGTAGAAGGCGCTGTCCGGCTGGAGTTGATCCAGGAACCACAGCCGCTGCTGTGAGAAGGACAGCGGCAGGGCGCCTTCGCGCGGTGCACGCACCAGGGGCGGTGCCTGCTTCGCGGCGTCGGTGTTGGCGGCGTCCAGGCGCGCGGCCAGGGCGGCGAGGGTCGGGGCCTCGAAGACGGCCCGCAGGGGCAGCTCCACGTCGAAGACCGCGCGCACGCGGGAGACGAGCTGGGTGACGCGCAGCGAGTGGCCACCCAACGCGAAGAAGTCGTCCTCCGCGTTCACGGTGCCGGCGTTGAGCACCTCGGTCCAGAGGGCCGCGAGCCGGCGCTCGGTGTCGGTGGAGGGGGGGCGCGAAGGGGCGCGCACCACGGCGCTCGCGTCGGGCGCGGGCAGGGCCCTGCGGTCCACCTTGCCGTTGGCGTTGACCGGCAGCGCCTCCAACACCATGAAGGCCGCGGGCACCATGTACTCGGGCACGCGCTGGCGCAGGTGTTCGCGGAGTTCGGACGGGGAGGGGTGCGCCGCATCCGGGCCGGCGGGCACCACGTACGCGACGAGGCGCTTGTCGCCGGGGATGTCCTCGCGCACGAGGACGACGGCTTCACGCACACCGGGCACCTGGCGCACGGCGGCCTCGACTTCACCGGGCTCAATGCGGAAGCCGCGCAGCTTCACCTGGAAGTCGGTGCGGCCCAGGAAGTCCAACGTCCCGTCGGGACGCCAGCGCACGGAGTCGCCCGTGCGGTACAGACGCGCACCCGGGGTGGGGCTGAAGGGGTGGGGGAGGAAGCGCTCGGCGGTCAGGGCCGGCTGGTGCAGGTAGCCCCACGCGAGCCCTTCGCCACCGACGTACAGCTCGCCCGGAACACCCACGGGCACCGGCCGCAGCGCCGGGTCCAGCACGTACGCCGTCGAGTTTCCGATGGGACGCCCGATGGAGACCGCGGCCTCCACCGTGCTGCTCCGCGTGAGCGTGAGCGTGGTGGAGAAGGTGGTGTTCTCCGTCGGGCCGTAGGCATTGAGCAGCACCGACTCCGCGGACAACCGCGAGACGTGCTCCCGCACGCGCTGCACCGGCAGCACGTCGCCGCCCGCGAGCACCTGGGGCACGGTCGCCAGTGCATCCACGTGGTGGAGCACCATCTGCTCGTAGAGCGCAGCCGTCAGCCAGAGGGTGGTGACGCGGTGCTCGCGCAGCAGTGCCGCCACTTCGGACAGCGAGAGGTCCCGAGCGGGGGCCAGGACCAACCGGGCGCCGTGCAGCAGCGCACCCCAGACCTCCAGGGTGGAGGCGTCGAACGCGGCGGGGGCCAACTGGAGGAAGACCTCCTGGGGCCCGAAGCGCATGAAGCGATTGCCGTGCACCAGCCGCACGACCGCACGGTGGGGGACGCACACGCCCTTGGGCCGGCCCGTGGAGCCGGACGTGAACATCACGTAGGCAAGGCTGTCTCCGCCCAGGCCCGGGACCTCCAGCGTGGAGTCCGACAGGGACGCGAGCTGCGCGCGCCAGTCCTCATCGAGGCAGAGCGTCGCCGGGACGAGCGGAGAGAGCGCGTCCGCGAACCGTTGCCGGGTGATGAGCAGTCGCGCCCCGACATCCTGGAGCATCAGCGCCAGGCGCTCACGGGGATGAGAAGCCTCCAGCGGCACGTAGGCCGCGCCCGTCTTCAAGACGGCGAGGATGGAGACGACCAGCTCGAAGGAGCGCTCCAGCGAGAGGGCGACGAAGTCACCGGGGCGGACCCCCAACTCCTGGAGCCGCCGGGCAAGCTGATTCGAGAGCGCGTCGAGCTGCGCGTAGGTGAGGGACTGTCCCTCGAAAGAGAGCGCGATCGCGTCCGGCGTGCGGCGCGCCTGGGACTCGAAGAGTGAGGCGATGCCTTCAGAGGACGGGTACTCCGCGCGCGTGTCGTTCCACGCGTGCAGGACCTGCTGACGCTCCTCGGGTGTGAGCAGCGACACGTCCGCCAGCCGCGCCTCGGGCGCGCCGACGATGGACTCCAGCACCGTGGCGACGTGGCCCAGCATCCGCTGAACCGTGGCCGCGTCGAAGCGGGCCTCGTCGTAGGTGAGTTGCAGCTCCAGGTCCGTGGCGTCTGGAAGCACCACGAAGCTCAGCGGGTAGCCGGTGCGCGCGTGCGTGCGCGCGAAGCCGTCCACCGGCAGCCTCGCCGTCATCTCCGACGCGAGTCCCCGGCGCGGCAGGTTCTCGAAGATGACCAGGCTCTCGAAGAGGGGCTGGCCGCGGGGCACGTCGCTCCACCCCTGCACGTCCACCAGCGATACGTATTCGTAGTCCCGCGCGGCGAACTGCTCCGCCTGCAGCGCCTTCAGCCACGACAGCACGCTGGTGTCCGAAGGCAGCCGCACCCGGCTCACCTGTGTGTTGATGAACGTGCCCAGCATGCCGTCCACGCCGGGCAGCGAGGGCGGACGTCCGGACACGACCGTGCCGAAGGCCACGTCCTCCTGTCCGCTGTGCCGGCCCAGCGTCAGCGCCCACGCGCCCTGCACCAGCGTGCTCAACGTCACCTGATGCTGCCGCGTGAAGGTCGCCAGCCTCCCGCTCAGCGCCGCGCCCGGCCGCAGGGACCGGGTGCCGTAGGCCTCCACCTCCGAACCATGCCCAGCGGGCCGGTCCGCCGCGAGCGGGGTGGCGGCGTGGAAGCCCGCCAGCCGTTCACGCCAGAAGCGCTCCGCCTGGGCCCGGTCCTGCTTCGACAGCCAGCCGATGTAATCCCGGTACGGCCGGGCCGGATCCAACTGAGGTTCCTCGCCCCGGCTGAGCGCGTCGTAGGTGAGGAACAGCTCCCGCATGCACACGGGCAGCGACCAGCCATCCATCACCAGGTGGTGGTAGCTGAGCATGCACCGCGTGAGCGCGGGCCCGCACTTCACCAGCGTGAAGCGCAGGAGCGGAGCGGCGGACAGATTGAAGCCCTCGCGCTGATCCGCTTCCAGCCGGGCCGCGAAGCGTGCCTCCTGATCTTCCGGAGGCACCTGCGTCCAGTCCTCCAGACGCCACGTCGGTTCCACCTTCCGACGCACCGCCTGGAGGGGGTCCTTCATGCCTTCCCAGAAGAACGCCGTGCGCAGCGGCGTGTGCCGCTCCACCATCCGCTGCCACGCGCGCTGGAGCGTGGCCACGTCCAGCTCGCCGCGCCAGGACCAGTAGACCTGTTCCACGTAGGTGCCCGGCGCGCCGAGCGTGTGGAACAGCAGGCCCTGCTGCATGGGCGAAAGACGGTAGATGTCGTCGACGTTCTTCATGGTGTTGCCTAGCTCTCCGACCCGTCCGCATCGTTGATGAGCGCCGCGAGTGCCCCCAGCTGCGAGTCATCCAGTCCCGCGAGGGGGAAATCCACGGATGACAGCGCCGCCTTCGTGTCCTGCGCCTCGCTGCCCAGCGTGCGCAACGCCGCGAGGACATCGCCCGCGAGCTTCGACGCCGTTCCCTGCGTGTACGTCCCGTCGTCGTAGGCGCAGCGCACGTGCAGGCGCCCGCCGGACAGGAACGTCTCCACCTCCAGCGCGTACCCACCCGTCGCGCGGTGGGCACCGGGCGACGTACCCGCACCGAAGGGCGCCGCGTCCTCCGTAGCGTCCACCGACCCCAGGTGTCGCACGAGCACCTCCGCCCTGGGCAGGTGGCGCAGGCGTTCGGACAGCTCGCCGTGAGAGCCGTCGCGCAGCAGCCCGAAGCCGATGCCCCGGCGCGGCACGCGGCGCATGCGCTCCTTCGCGGCCTTGAGCGCGTCGCCTGCCCCCTGGTCACGATCCAGCTCCAGCAGCAGCGGCCAGGTGACGTCGAAGCAGCCCACCGTGCGCGAGAAGTCCTGACCGTCGAACGCGTCGCGTCCGTCCGTCACGACATCCACGCGCAGCCGTCCGCCGCCGGTCCAGGTCGCCAGGGCCTGACCCAGCGCCGCCAGCGCGCCCTCGGCCACGTCCGCGCGCCACGTGCCGGAAAGCTTCTCGTGCAGCCGCCGCGTCTCATCCTCCGACAGCGACACCTCCACGACGCGCGCCGCCCCCGACGGGCTCCCCGCGCGCTCCACCGGCAGCTTCGTGGCGCCCTCCTGGGCGGCGCCCGTCCACACCGACTCCTCCTTGCGCAGGGACTCGGAGGCGGCTTCTTCCGTCAGCCGCTCCGCCCAGCGCTTGAAGGACGCCGTCTTCGCGCGCAGGGCCGGTCCACCGCGCGTCTGGCGCACGGCCGCGGACAGGTCCTCCACGAGGAGTCTCCAGGAGGCCCCGTCCACCGCGAGCCCATGCGCCGCGATCAGCAACTGGCTGCCCACGCCGCCCTCCAGCCGCACCCACGCGGCCGCCGCGAGCGGACCCGCGCCGACGTCCAGCTTCGCGCGGAGCTTCTCCTCCTCGCCGTGCAGCGCCGCTTCGTGCTCGGCGGCGGGCAGTGCGCGCAGGTCCACCTCCGCGAAGGACACTTCCGTGCCGGGAGCCGTGCCCGCCTGCTGCCAACCGGACACGCCTCGCGTGAAGCGCAGGCGCAGGGCGTCGTGGTGCGACAGCACCGTGCCCAGGGCCTGGGACAGCGCGGGCGCGTCCACCGGCCCACGCACCGCGACCCTTGCCACCCGCGTGGAGGCGCCGGTGGGCGCTTCCAACAGGCGACGCTGTTCGGGGGTGAGCGGGGCAGGGCCCACCACCGGTCCCTGTTCGGCCTGCTTCGCAACGATGCCGGCGATCATCGCCGCCAGCTCCGCGATGGTGGAGTACTGGAAGAACTGCTGCGGGCTCAACTGCAACCCGGACTGGCTGCCGCGCGCGATGATCTGGATGGCCTGCACGGAGTCGCCGCCCAGCTCGAAGAAGTTGTCGTTCACGCCCACGCGGTCGATGCCGAGCACCGCCTGCCAGGCTTCGGCGATGCGCTGCTCGATGTCGTTGCGCGGCGCCACGTACTCCGTCTTCAGCTTGGGACGGGCCTGCTGCTCGCCGGGGGCACGCGTCTCCCCCACGGCCTGGAGCACCCGTTCGCGGACGACCTCGTCCGTGTGGGCGATGGTCGCGTGCAGGTCGCGCACGGACACCACCACCTGGGACGCCAGCGCGGAGGCCAGGATGCGCTCCAGCGCCACCACGCCCTCGCGCGGGGAGATCTCCTGGCGCTCCTCGGTGGGAAGCACCTTCGCCAGCGCGGACTCGCGGGCGGCGGCGGCCAGGGCGCGCAGCTCGGCGGCGGGGTCGTTGACGCGCTTCTGCGTCAGCCGCTCCACCTCCACCAGGACGCGGCCCTGCTCGTCCATCATCGTGAGGTCGAAGGCGAGCGTCTCATCGCCGTTGGACGACTCGTTGGCCCGGAAGCGCGCGTGGCTGTACACGCGGCGCGGCAGCTCGCCGTGCAGGCGCAGCACCTTGTAGCCGAAGGGCAGGTAGTAGCCGTGCTCCGCGAGGAAGCTCTTGGCGATACCCGACGTGCGGTCGATGAGCGACGGGTGGAAGAGCAGCTGCTCGAAGTCGCCGGTGAACTCCGGCATCAGCTCCAGCACCATCAACAGCTCGTTGTCACCCGGGAGGATGGCCTGCACGCTGCGCCAGCGCGGCCCCAGCTCCTGCTCGTACTCGGCTTCCAGCGACTGCGGACGCGGCTTGTCGCACCGCTTGCGGATGGCCTCCAGGTCCTCCACGCGCGCCACGCGGGGCCCGCCGAAGCGCACCCGGCCCGCCGAGTGGTCCGTGCCCTTGCCCACGCCGCCCGGCGGCAGGCTCTTCACGCCCCAGCGGTAGCCGTCCCCGTCCTTCTCCAGGGTGAGGCGCACCTCGCGCGTCTCGTTCTCCGGCACGCGCAGCGGCGCGAGGAAGTAGTTGTCCAACAGCTCGATGGTGCGGCCCTTCGCCTCGTCCGCCACCGCGGCGCGCACCATCTCGAAGTACGTCACGCCCGGCACCGTTGGGTTGCCGAGGATGCGGTGCTCGTCCGTCACCCACTGCGAGCGCGGCTCGCCGAAGGTGCCGGAGAAGACCTTGCGCTGCGGCGTGTCCACGAGGCAGCGGTGCACGAACGGGTGCGGAATCGCACGGCCCTCGCCGGTCTGCGTCGCCGGCCGCGCCGCCATGCCGACCTCGTCCCACGCGCCCCAGTTAATGGACACCGCGTAGGTGCCGGTGCGGGCCTGGTACGCGCGGGTGAAGGCGTCCAGGTACGCGTTGGCCGCCGTGTAGTCCACCTGGCCGAAGCGGCCCACGACGGTGGTGAGCGACGAGCAGGCCGCGAAGAAGTCCAGCCGCTCGCCCTCAAGCACTGCCCCGAGCACGCGCGTGCCCGTCACCTTGGGCGCGAGCACCGCCGTCGCCGCCTCGCGCGTCTTGAGCTGGAGCAGCCCGCCGCCCGGCACACCGGCCGCGTGGATGACACCATGGATGGCGCCGAAGCGCTCCCGCGCGGTGGCCACCACGGCCCGCATGCGCTCCAGGTCCGTCACGTCGGCGCTGAGCGCCAGCACCTTCGCGCCCTTCTCCTCCAGGCGCTGCACGGCCTGGATGCGACGGCGCGTGGCCTCGTCACCACCGGACGCCTCCAGGTGTTTCGCCCACTCCTCGCGAGGAGGCACCACCGCGCGCCCGACGAGCACCAGCCGCGCGTGGCACTTCTCCGCCAGCGCTTCCGCGAAGGACAGGCCGATGCCGCCCAGGCCGCCGGTGATGAGGTACACGCCGCCTTCGCGCAGCGGCACCGCCGATTCGGGGCCTTCCTCCAGGCGCACCTCCTCGAAGTCGCGCACCCAGCGGCGGCCACTCCGGAAGGCCACCACGGGCTCCTCCGAGTCCGACGCGAGCTCCGCGGCCAGCAGCTCCACCAGCCGTCCGGCCTGGAAGCTGCTCAGCGGGGGCAGGGTGACGTCCACGCTGCGGCAGTGCACGTGCGGCAGCTCGCGCGGGATGACGTTGGTGGGCCCCAGCGCCACCGCCTGCTCCGGCGACACGAGGTCCCCGCCCGTGACCTCCTGCATGCCGTTGGACACCAGCGTCAGGCGCACCGGCTTGCCCGTCGTGTGCGCGCCCAGCGCCTGCGCGAGGTGCAGCGGGCTGAAGAACGACCGCTCGACGACGTCCTCCGTCGCCGCGCCCGAGCCCTCGGCGGTGATGCCGGTGAGGTGGACGATGCGCTCCGGCAGCCGTCCATCCGCCGCCAGCTCCGACAGCAGCGAGGCGTAGTCCTCGCGGCGGCCGGGGTTCAGCTCGTACGCGTCCGCGCCCGTGCGGCGGAACTCACGGCCCTGAATGACTTCCACCAGCGCGTGGCCCTGCTGACGCAGGCGCGTGGCCAGCTTCGCGCCCAGGCCCGCCTTGTCCTGCAGGAGCAGCCACGGCGCCGCCTTCGCGTTGGCGGCTCCGACGGCGGCCACCTTCGGCGCGGACTCCTTCCACACCGGCAGCCAGAACCAGCCCGCCACGTCCTGGCGCTTCTCCAGCGAACCTCCGCGCTTCGCCTGGGCGCTGGTGGAGGAGCGCAGGTCCACCCAGTAGCGCTGGCGCTCGAAGGGGTAGGTGGGCAGCGGCTCGCGACGGCGCGTTTCACCGTCGAAGTAGCCCGGCGCATCCACGCCCAGCAGCCACAGGTGGCCCAGCGTGCGCAGCAGGTACTCCGCTTCCGGCGTGGCCTCGCCCACCGTCGGCAGCAGGGTGTGCATGGACTGGGTCGGCTTCTTGCGCGGGTGCCAGCGCGCCAGCGACTGGAGCGCCTTGCCCGGGCCCACCTCCAGCAACACCGCCTCGGACTCCTTCAGCAGTTCATCCAGGCCGTCCGCGAAGCGCACCGGCTGGCGCAGGTGCTTCGCCCAGTAGTCGGGCGACGTGGCCTGTTCGGCGGTGATCCACGTCCCCGTCACGTTGGAGATGAAGCGCAGCTTCGGCGCGGAGGGCTTCGCCTTCGCCACCGCGTCACGGAAGGCCCCGACGATGGGGTCCATCATCGCGGAGTGGAACGCGTGCGACGTGCGCAGTCGACGGGCCAGCACGTCCTTGGCCGCGAGCCGCTTCTCCAGCGCCTCGATGGCCGCCGGAGGGCCCGCGACGACGCACGAGCCCGGCGCGTTGGCGGCGGCGACTTCCAGCCCCTCGCTCAAGTACGGGCGAACGTCCGCCTCCGCGAGCTGTACGGACAGCATGGCGCCCGGAGGGCAGGACTGCATCAGCCGGCCCCGGGTGGCGACCAGCTCCAGCGCGTCCTCCAGCGTGAAGACGCCGGCCAGGCAGGCCGCGACGTACTCGCCCACGCTGTGGCCGATCATCGCCGCGGGCTCCAGGCCCCACGACAGCAGCAGCTTCGCCAGCGCGTACTCCACGACGAAGAGGGCGGGCTGGGTGAGGGCCGTCTGCTCCAGCTTCGAGGCGGCCTGCGCATCCTGCGTGTCGGTTTCGAACAGCAGCGCCTTCAGCTCCAGCCCGTGGCGCTTGGACAGCAGCTCCAGGCAGCGGTCCGCCTCCTGGCGGAACACGGACTCGCCCCGGTACAGGGACGCGGCCATGCCCGGGTGCTGCGATCCCTGGCCGGGGAACATGAACATCACGGGCCGGGTGACGCGCTCCTGGGTGCGGGTGATGACGCGGTCCGGGGACAGCGTCGCCAGCGCCTGCGCGGCCTCCTCCACGGTGCGGACCACCACGAAGCGGCGGTGCTCGAAGGCCTTGCGCCCCTTCTGGAGCGTGAAAGCCACGTCCGCGAGGTTCAGGTCCGGATGCGCCTTCAGGTGCTCCGCCAGCCGCGTCGTCGCCGTCTCCAGCGCCGCGTCCGAGCGGGCCGACACCACCAGCAACTGGTGCTCACGCGAGGGCCCGGACGGCGCGCGCTGGGGCGCCTCCTCCAGGACGACGTGCGCGTTGGTGCCGCCCAGGCCGAACGCGCTCACGCCCGCGCGACGCGGAGAGGGCGCGTTCCAGTCCTGGAGCTTCGCGTTGACGTAGAAGGGGCTGCCCGCGAAGTCGATCTCCGGGTTGGGCTTCTCGAAGCCGAGGCTGGGCGGAAGCTGACGGTGCTTCAGCGTCAGCGCCGTCTTGATGAGGCCCGCGATGCCGGCCGCCGTGTCCAGGTGGCCCACGTTGCTCTTCACGGAGCCCAGGCCGCAGTAGCCGTTGCGCGTGGCGCCGCCGGAGCGGAACGCCTTCGTCAGCGCCTTCACTTCAATCGGGTCGCCCATGGGCGTGCCCGTGCCGTGGGCTTCGACGTAGGTGATGGTGTCGGGATCCACGCCGGACAGCGCGTGCGCCATGCCGATGACCTCGGCCTGGCCGTTCACGCTGGGCGCCGTGTAGCCGACCTTGTCGGTTCCGTCGTTGTTGAGCGCGCCGCCGCGGATGACCGCGTGGATGATGTCGCCGTCCGCGATGGCGTCAGACAGGCGCTTGAGCACCACCGCGCCCGCGCCGCTGCCACCCACCGTGCCCTGTGCGTTCGCGTCGAACGGGCGGCAGTGGCCGTCCGGGGATCCGATGCCACGCTCGGTGTAGAGGTAGCCCGTCTTCTGCGGGACGGTGATGGTGACGCCGCCCGCCAGCGCCATGTCGCACTGGAAGTTCAGCAGGCTCTGGCACGCGTGGTAGACGGCCACGAGCGACGTGGAGCACGCGGTCTGCACCGTCACCGCCGGGCCCTTGAGGTCCAGCTTGTAGGCGACGCGCGTGGCCAGGTGGTCGTTCTTGTTGTGGATGACGGCCTGGAACGCGCTCACCGTGCCCGTCAGGTGCCCGGCCGACGACAGGTTGTAGAGCAGGTAGCCGTTGGCGCCCGCGCCCGCGTAGATGCCGATGGGCCCCTTGGCTCGCGACGGGTCGTGGCCTGCGGTCTCCAGGGCCTCCCAGACGCACTCCATGAAGAGGCGCTGCTGCGGATCGGTGATCTCCGCCTCGCGCGGCGACAGTTCGAAGAAGCGCGCGTCGAACTGGTCGATGCCGTCCAGCGTGGCCCGCGCCTTGACGTACTTCGGATCCTTCAGCTCCGCGGGGTCGATGGCGGCGCGATCCAACTCCTCGTCCTTGAGGAAGGTGATGGACTCCACGCCTTCCTGGAGGTTCTTCCAGAAAGCCTCGGGGGTGCTGGCGCCGGGGAACCGGCACGCCATGCCCACGATCGCCACGCCTTCCATCTGAGGAGCGTCCTGCTCGACTTCGCTGCTCATCGCTTACCCCTGGCCTTCATCAAGAGGGCCTGTTGCTGCATCGCTTGGAGTTGTTTTTTCGCGCGCTCGTCACGCGCCTGTTGTTGCAGGGACTCCTGGGCCGCGCTCGCCGGGGCCTGTCCCAGGTACTTCGCCAGCGAGGCCACGGTGGGGTGCTGGAACAGCTCCACCATGGACAGGCGCCGGCCCATCAGCACCGACAGCTTCTCGTGCACCTGCACCATGAGGAGCGAGTGCCCACCCAGATCGAAGAAGCTGCTGTGCAGGCCCACCCGGTCCACCTTGAGGGCCTCCTGCCAGATGGCGGCGATGCGCTGCTCCAGCTCCGTGACGGGCGCCTCGTAGGGCACCGTCTCCGGCCTCGCGGCGACCGGCTCCGGCAGCGCGCCCCGGTCCACCTTGCCGTTGCGGTTGAGCGGCAGTCGCGCCAGCGGCACGAAGTGGGAGGGCAGCATGAACTCGGGCACCAGCTCGCGCAGGAAGCCGCGCAGCTCCAGGGCCAGCTGCGCCGTCGCCGGATCGGTGTCCGCGGGCATTCCGCGACGGGGCACGAAGTACGCCACCAGCCGGGCATCCTCCTTCGTGCCACGCACGACGACGACGGCTTCGCCCACCTCCGGGTGCGAGCGCATCTGCGCTTCGATTTCACCGGGCTCGATGCGGTAGCCCCGCACCTTCACCTGGAAGTCGGCGCGGCCGTGGAAGTCGATGCGGCCGTCCTCGCGGTAGCGGCCCACGTCTCCCGTGCGGTACAGCCGCGCGCCCGGCGTGGGGCTGAAGGCATCCGGCACGAAGCGCTCGGCGGTGAGGTCCGGCCGGCCTTCATAGCCTCGGGCCACGCCCGCGCCGCCGATGAACAGCTCACCGGGCACGCCCAGGGGCAGCTCCCGCAGGCCCGCGTCCAGCACGTGCACCCTCACGTTGCCCAGCGGTCCGCCGATGCTCGGCTGCGCGGAGTCCGCGATGGGGCACGCCGTGGCGTTCACGGTGCACTCGGTGGGGCCGTACATGTTGACGAAGCGCGTGCGCGTAAGCGGCGTGAGGTCCGTCCAGGTGCGCGCGTCGATGGCTTCTCCGCCCACCAGCACGATGGCCGGGGAGAAATCCGCGTCACGGCCGAGTCCCTGGACCAGCAGCGGTCCCAACAGCGACGGCGTGCAGTCCACGACGTCCACGGCGTACCGCTGGACCCACGCGCGCATGCGCACCGCGTCCGGCCGCACCTCTTCCGGGACGATGTGCAGCGAGTGCCCGTTGAGGAGCTGGAGCCACTGCTTCACGGAGGCGTCGAACACGAGCGGCGCGTTGACGCTCACCCGCAGGCCGGGGCCCCGGCCCTGGTAGACGACGTCGCGCAGCGTGGCGGCGAGGTTGAGCGCCGAGCGGTGCGGGATCATCACGCCCTTGGGGCGGCCCGTGGAGCCGGACGTGAAGATGACGTAGGCGGCGTTCTCCGGGGAGAGCGTCACGTCGGGCACGTGGGAGGACGCGGCGGCCAGGGCGTCGGTCTCCTGGTCCAGGCAGACGAAGGTGTGCGCGCCGTCAGGGAGCGAAGCGCGCAGGTTCGAGCGGGTGACGACAAGCGGCGCGCCGGCCTGCTGGATGACGTAGGCCAGTCGCTCGCGCGGGTAGGTCGGATCCAACGGCACGAAGGTGCCGCCGGCCTTGAGGACGCCGAGCAACACGACGAGCTGCTCCACCGATCGTTCCAGGCACACCGCCACGCGCGTCTCGGTCCCGACGCCCTTGGAGCGCAGGTGCGACGCGAGCCGGTTGGCGCGCTCTGACAGCGCGGCGAAGGTGAGCTGTTCGTCCTCGAAGGCGACCGCCACGGCGTCCGGCCGAGTGCGCGCCACGGCGTCGAAGCGCGAGGGCAGCGTGTCCTGCGTGTCGTGATCGCGAGCGGTGCGGTTGAAGTCCGCCAACTGCCGCAGTTCATGCGGACCGACCCAGGGAAGGGCGTCCAGCGAGCGCTCGGGCGCGGTCAGCGCCGAGGCCAGCAGGGTCTCCAGTCGCTCCAGGAGCCGGGCTGCTTCTTCCGGGGCGTACGCGGCTTCGTCGTGGTGCAGCTCCAGCGACAGGGAACCGCGCCCGCGCACCAGGGCCAGGGTCAGCTCGGCGCGCTCGCCGCGCGCTTCAACGTGGGCGAGGGTCAGCGTCAGTCCACCCGCGCGCACGGGCTCCGGCCACGTGAGGTCCTCGAAGGCGAAGGCGCGGGAGGGCGGGGTGCCACCGACGGCGGGGAAGGCGCTCGACGCGTCGAAGTCGTCCTGCCAGGCGGCGGTCTCGCGAACGCTTCGCGCCACGTCGCGCGCGAGCGCATCGAAGCTGGAGGCAGCGGAGGTGCGCACGGGCAGCCAGCGCTCGAAGAGGCCGAGCGCCACGTCCAGTCCTTCGTAGCCACGGCCTTCAACGCGCACGGAGACGCACGCATCGCCGCTGCTTCCCATGCGTGCCAGCAGGCGCGACCAGCCCGCGAGCACGACGTCCGCCACCGGGACACCCAGCCGGCCGGCCAGTGCCTCCAGGGCCGAGACCGTTTCGGGCGCCAGTGCGAGTGCTTCACGACGGGGGCGAAGTCCGAGCGCCCCCGGGTCCTTGCGGCGCGTGGGCAGCGTCGCGCCCGTGGCGCCCGTCAGGTCACGACCCTTCCAGAAGCGCCGTCCATCCGCGCCGTCGTCGGATTCGAGGATCTGGTGGAAGACCTCCGCCACGTCCGCGTACTGCGGAGGCGGCTCTTCGTCCTGGGGCGACGAAGTCGTCAACGCGCGACCCAGCTCGCGTGCGAGCACGGCGAACGTCTGCCGGTCCGCGGAGAGCGCGGGCACCTCCACGAGCAATGCATGGCGGTCCGGGCCCAGCACCGCGAGCCGCCACGGTGTCAGAGCGTCCAGCGCCGCCGAACCGGACTCGGAGCCCAGCGCCGCCAGTCGTGCGGACTTCTCCGTCTCGGAGAGGGCACTCCAGTCAAGCACCTCCAGGACTGTCGCCGGAACCTCCCCGGGCACCTGCACCGCGGCGGCCGTGCCGGCGAGGTGGCGGTACGTGGTGCGCAGCACCTCGTGCGCGGAGATCAGCTCACGCACCGCGCGCTCCAGTCGCGCCACGTCGAGCGGTCCGTCGAGGGAGAGCACGGCCCGGGCGCGCGATGGCGCTCCTGGAACGGCCGCCAGGAGGGACCAGAGTCTTGCCTGTTGGGGGGAGAGCCGGAATCCGGTTGGCTGGGTCACGCTGAAGGCTCCTGGAAGGGGACGGGGGCGGGCGCGAGACCCGCGGATTCAGGCGTTCAGCCTGGAGGGGAATCGCGGGGCGCGTCCGCCACCGGGGCGACCTCGCTCCACGGAAACGGACGGGCCATGCCGGCCAGCACGCGCCGGGGTCCCACGAAGGACGAACGCGCGTGGGCGGCCAGCAGGTTGTCGATGACGAGCAGGTCTCCCTTCTCCCAGGGGAACATCACCTGTTCGGCCTCATACGCGGCGCGCAGCGTCTCCATCACCTCGGGCTCGATGGGAGCGCCGTCGCCGTAATACGTGTGGTTGGGCAGCTCTTCCTCACCCAGGTCCGCCAGCAGCGCGGAGGCCACCGGCGCCGGCAGCGTGGAGACGTGGAAGAACGTGGCGTGGTTGAACCAGACGGGCTCGCCCGTGACGGGGTGCAGACCGGCCGCGCGACGCACCTGCCGCGTGCGCAGGCGGTTGCCGTCGCGCCATTCCACCTGGATGCCGCTGCGCTGACAGTATGCCTCCACCTCGGCGCGGTCCTCCGTCTGGAACGCCTGCTGCCAGCTCAACCCCAGCCGGTGGCCGAAGTTGCGGACGTACGTGTAGCCCTGCTCCAGGAACCGCGCGCGCACTTCGGCCGGCAGGCGCTGGAAGATGCGTCGCGTGTCCGCCAGCGGCGTCTCGCCACCCTGTTGCGATGGCAACACGCAGGCGAAGAAGAGGCGCGCCGGGAAGGTCTGGTTGTAGGACTGCTCGTTGTGCAGGAAGATCCGCTCGGACGGCGGGTGGTCCGTGGACGTGTAGATGTTCCCGCTCACCTGCGAGCGCGGCGACGAGCGCTCCTCGTAGGCCAGCGCTTCATCCGCCATCGCCTGGATGGCCCGGTCCATGGCCTCGGGTGTCACCACGTCGAAGCCCCGGAACAGCACTGCGCCATGCTTGTGGATCTGCGCGTCCACGAGGGCGCGGTGCGTGCGGCCCCAGTCCGCCAGCTCGATGCCCGGCAGCGCCGGACGGGCCACCACGGGCAGGTGCAGCCCGGGCCGCAGCTCCTCGAAGCGCACCCAGTCCTGGCCGGAGCCATCCACTTCGCGCCTGCGCAGCTTCGGGAGTGCGCGCTTCGGCTGACCATCCGTCGTCATGATTCGCTCCCACCGCGACGGCGCACGCCGCGGAACAGTTCCTTGCGAGAGGACTGGAGCGCCTGTGCCCGCTCCTGCTGCCGCTGGCGCTCACGCTCCACGAGCACCCCGTGCAGCTCCTCCAACGTCGCGTCCGGCCGGGCCACCGCCGCGGCCAGCGTCGCCTCGTAGTCCTCCGCCAGCCGCGCGAGCGTGGCCGCGTCGAAGAGGGCGGTGGCGAAGCGCAGCACGCCCTGGAAGCGGCCCTCGGACTCGGACAGCAGCACGGACAAGTCGAACGGCGAGCCGCCGTCGTCGATCTCCAGCTGGCGCAGCTTCAGTCCCGGCAGTCGCAGCGCGGGAAGGGGCGCGTTCTCCAGGACGAACATCACCTGGAACAAGGGGTTGTAGCGGGCGTCGCGCGGAGGGCGCAGCGCCTCCACCAGCTTGTCGAACGGGACATGCGGATGCGCCTGTCCCCCCAACGCCACCTCGCGCACGCGCCCGAGCACCTGCCGGAAGGTGGGGTTGCCCTCCAGGCCCACGCGCAGCACCAGCTGGTTGACGAACAGGCCAATGAGGTTCTGGGTGCGTGCGTGCTCGCGGCTGGCCACGTCCGTGCCCACCACCAGGTCCGTGCGGCCGGTGCGCGAGTGCAGCACCACCAGGAAGCCCGCCAGCAGCGACATGAAGGGCGTGGTGCCCTCGGCCCGGCCCAACTGCCGCAGCCCTTCGCTGAGCGCCACGGAGAGCGACACCGGCTGCCGCGCGCCCTCGAAGTGCTGGCGCTCCGGACGCGACTTGTCCAGGGGCAGCTCCAGCAGCGGAGGCGCTCCCGACAGGCGCTCCTTCCACCACGAAAGCTCCTCGTCCAGCAGGCCACCCTCCAGCCGGCGACGCAGCCACGCCGCATGGTCGGCGTACTGCACGGGAAGCTCCGGCAGCGGCGACGGTCGGCCCTGCGCGAAGGCCGCGTAGAGCGCGCCCAGCTCCCGCACCACCACGCCCATGCTCCAGCCGTCCGACACCACGTGGTGCAGCGTGAGCAGCAGCCGGTGCCGCGTGTCGGAGAGCTTCAACAGCTTCGCGCGCACCGGCAGCTCGCGCTCCAGGTCGAAGGGCCCGCGCGCCTCCTGGGCGGTGAGGCGCTCCGTCTCGGCGGCCTGCTGTGCCTCCGGCAAGCCGCTCAGGTCCACCACCGCGCCCGGGAGCGCCAGCGGTCCGCCCGCTGGAACACCCGAAGGCGCAACGATGTCCTGCACGCGGCGGCCCTGTGAGCGGGGGAAGCGCGTGCGCAGCGCTTCATGCCGGTGGACGATGGCCTCCAGGCTGCGGGTCAGCACCGCCACGTCCAGCTGTCCCTCCAGCTCCACCGCGGCCGGGATGTTGTAGGCCGCGCTGCCCGCCGCGAGCTGATCCAGGAACAGCAGCCGCTCCTGGCCGTGCGACAGCGGCGCATCGCCGCGAGCCCCCGCCACCAACGGCGGCGGTGCGGCGGTGGGATGGCGCAGCTCCGCGAGCCCCCGCGCGGTGAGCGCTTCCAGGTGCACGCCCTCCAGCAACAGCGCCACCGGCAGGTGGATCTCCAGCTCCTCTTCCAGCGCCGCCTTCAGCTCGACGGCGTGGATGGAGTCCAGGCCCAGCGCTGTGAGGGGCCGGGTCGCCTCCAGCGACGACAGCGGCACGGACAGCGCCCGTGACAGGTGCCGCCGCAGGTACGTGCCCAGCAGCGCCGCGCGCTCCGCCTCGGATGCGGTCAGCAGCGCGGCGCGCGTCAGCCGGAACTCTTCCGGGGCAGCGACCTCGGGAGCACTCACGGCGTCGGCGGAAGCGTCGGCGAGGGCTTCCTGCGCGAGGATCTCCAGCCCGTTCGCCAGATACTGCGTGCGGCACGCGCGCCGCTGCACCTTGCCGCTGGACGTCTTGGGCAGTCCGCCCGCGGGGATGAGCACCACCGTGTCCACGGCCACTTCGTGGCCCTGCGCGATGGCGCGCCGGATGGCGTCGATGGCGGCGGACGGTTCGCCCAGCACCTTGCGATCCACCTCCAACACCACCACCAGCCGCTCCTCGCCGCCCCGGTCCACGGAGAACGCGGCCGAGCAGCCCGGACGCATCGCCGGGTGGCTGGACTCCGCCGTCAGCTCCAGGTCCTGCGGGTAGTGGTTGCGGCCGCGCAGGATGATCAGATCCTTGATGCGGCCCGCGACGAACAGCTCCTGACCGGACACGAAGCCCAGGTCGCCGGTGCGCAGGTAGGGCCCTTCGCCGGTGTCGGCGCGGCGGGCCCGGAAGGTGGCCTCGCTCTCCTCAGGGCGCTCCCAGTAGCTGCCCGCGACGCTCGGGCCGCGCAGCCAGATCTCCCCCAGCCGGCCCTCGGGCACGGGCAGGCGGGACTCGGGCTCCACGATGATCAGCTCCTGCCCGGGGATGCTCACGCCGCTGCCCACCAGCGTGCGCGCGTCCGTCAGCTCGGAAGGGGCGGGTGCCTCCGCGCGGCCCTGCTGGAGCGCGTCCTGCCGGTATACGCGCTCCACCGGGGGCGCGGCCTTGCGTCCACCGGAGGCGATGAGCGTGGTCTCCGCGAGGCCGTAGCACGGGTAGAAGGCCTCCTTGCGAAACCCCGAGTCCGCGAAGGCGCGCGTGAAGCGCTCCAGCGTCTCCGCGCGCACCGGCTCCGCGCCGTTGAAGGCCACGTCCCAGGAGCTCAGGTCCAGCGCCGCGCGCTGCTCCGGCGTCGTCTTGCGCACGCACAGGTCGAAGGCGAAGTTGGGCCCGCCGCTCGTCGTCGCGCGGTATCGCGACACGGCCTCCAGCCAGCGCGCCGGCCGCTTGAGGAAGTCCAGCGGCGACAACAGCACCACGGGGAAGCCGCCGCACAGCGGCTGCAGCACGCCGCCAATGAGGCCCATGTCATGGTACGGCGGCAGCCAGATGACGCCGCGGCTGTCGTCCGAGTGCTCGAAGCACTGGTGGATCGCCAGCGAGTTCGCCAGCAGGTTGCCGTGGCTGAGCATCACGCCCTTGGGCGTGCCGGTGGAGCCGGAGGTGTACTGGAGGAAGGCCAGCGCCTCCCGCGCCGTGCCCGGATCCTTCCAGGCACCGGCCTCGCTGTCCTCCACCGCGTCGGTGGCCAGCCACGACAGGCCGGCGAGCGCCGCCGACTGCTCGCCCATCGACTCCATGAAGCCCTGGATGAAGCCCGTGGTGAGCGCGAACCGCGCCCGCGCGTCCTGGATCACCGCCTCCAGCCGGGGCAGCGTGCGCGCCAGTCGCATCGGATCCGGCGGATACGCCGGCACCGCCACCGCGCCGGCATACAGACAACCCACGAAGGCGGCCACGTACTCAAGACCTGGAAGGTAGAGCAGCAGCACCCGCTCGCCCCGAGCCCCGCGCGCTTGCAGCGCCGCCCCGATGGCCCGCGCCCGTCGATCCAGGTCCCCGTAGGTGAGGTGCGCCTCCTCCGAGTCACCATCCACGAGGAACGTGTAGGCGAGCTGGTCCGGGCGCTGCTCCGCCCTGCGACGCGACAGCTCCACCAGCGTCGACACATCTTGTAACAATTCAGGCGAACGCATGCGTTGGGCCGACCGAGATGTGTCGAGACCCGACTCCCCGAAACGACCCGCAGGGGCAGTACGAGACTCATGCAGCGTGAGCGGAATTATTCGTGGAAAACGTACAGTACAGTTAACACAGCACGTTACAAACTGTCCATGTTGACAGGCAGTTCCTGGTCGAGGCCCTTGATACATCGGGCCTCTGACAGGGCTTCCCGCGCGGGTGCTACAGGGTGGGGCCGGGATGCTCGGCGGACAGGCTGTCGGTCAGTCTCACCGACAGGGCGGGGCGTGCGCCCGGGAGCCGTTCCGCGAGGTACTCGGTGAGCACGCGTTCCATGCGCAGGGACTCGTCCTGCACCAGCCGCTTGAGTTCCGCCAGGTGCGTGAGGCTCTGGAGGACCGCGTCGGTGCCGACGCCGAAGTCGATGAGGCACGCGACCTCGTCCACGTCTCCGGCGAGCAGCTTGTCCACCATGGGCAGGCAGGACGTCACGGTGCCGATGAGCGCGCCGGAGCGGTAGTAGCGCTCGAAGGCGTACGAGGCCAGGTAGTCCGCCCACTTGGGTTCGTTGATGTCCACCTGGAGGTCCAGGCTCTTCACCATGGTCTGCATCAGCGCTACGTGCGCGCGCAGGTACGCGGTGAGCGGAGCGCGCACCGTGTCCAGCACGTCGTCCACGTCCTGGCCGACGAAGGTGTGCATCATCAGCGTGGCGGTGCGCTGGTCGCGCGCGTGGCCGGCCTTGTCCGCCGCCGCGTGGTAGAGGCCGATCTTCTCCAGCGCCTCTTCCAGCGGCTGGCCCAGCAGGGACGTGAGGACGTTGTAGCCGCCGGTGCCGGTGCGCTCGAAGAGGGCAGGGTCCGTGGCGCACGTCACCCACGTGGGCAGGCGGGGCTGGATGGGGCGGGGGAAGACCTTCAGGTCCACCTCCTTGCCCACGCCGTCACGGGCCGGCACGGACTCGCCGCGCCACAGCCGTTCAACCTTCTCCAGGTTCTCCCACATGACGTCGCGCTTGCGGGTGAAGGCCTCCGGGTTGAGGGCGAAATCGTTGGGCACCCAGCCGGAAGCGATGGAGATGCCAGCGCGGCCGCCGGAGAGGTTGTCGACGATGGACCACTCCTCCGCGACGCGGAAGGGGCTCTGCAGCGGCAGCACGACGCTGCCCGCGCGCAGGCCGATGTGCTTCGTCATCGTGGCCAGGCCCGCGGCGAGCAGCGACGGGTTCGGGTAGATGCCGCCGTGTTCGTGGAAGTGGCGCTCCGGGGTGGAGACGGAGGAGAAGCCGTGCGCGTCCCCGAACTTCGCCGCCTCTAGCAGCAGGCGGTACTTGTCGGTGGTGCCCGCGTCCTCGTCCGCGAAGAAGAACAGGCCGAAGTCCAGCTTCCGCGCGCGGCGGCGGGTGGGCACCACGTGCGCGACGAGCCGAGAGCCCTCCACGCGCACGTCCACCGCGCGCACCTCCGGGTGCCACGCCAGCAGGGCGCGCAGCTCCTCCGGTCCCACGGACGTGCTCGCGGTGGCGGGGCTCCGCGCGGTGCCGCCGGCGGAGTCCAGCACCTCGCCTAGCGAGGACAGCTCGCGGTCCGGTTGCGTGGCGATCACATCGAGCAGCGCCGCGAGCTGGCCCACGAGGCGGATGACGTCCAGGGGCGCGAAGCGGTTCGCGTCATGGTGCAGCCGCAGCGCCAGCCGCTCGCCGGCAACGGCCTCCACCGTCAACGGGACGGACGGCGGGGCGGAGACGTGGCGGAAGGAACCCAGGCCCAGGCCGCGAGCCAGCGGCTTCAGCGTGTCCTCTTCCGGGGGCTCCCACGCGAGGACGGCGCTCTGGAAGAGGGGGACGTCGTCCGGCAGCTTCAGCCACTGGCGCACCTGGGACAGGGAGGCGTGCTCATGGCGCTGGGCCTCGGACAGCTCGGCCTGGAGGGCGCGCAGCCAGCGCAGGGGCGTGCCCTGGGCGGGGATGGAGAGCCTGCGCGGCAGCAGGTGCGCGAAGCGGCCCACCAGCGGTCGGCCCTGGACGAGCGTGGCGGTGCGGCCGGGGACCTGCGCGCCGAACACGACCTCCGCGTTGCCGGTGTGGTGGCGCAGCATCAGCGCCCACGCGGCCTGAAGCAACGTGCCCAGCCCCAGCTTGTGCTTGCGCAGGAAGGCCAGCACGTTGCCGGACTCCGTCGCGGGCAGCAGCAGTTGTTGCAGGCCGGAGACAGTCACGGGGCCGGCTTCGGAGCGCACGGCCAGCAGGGTGGGGCGCGGATCCTTCAGCGCCTCTCGCAGGTGGGCCTCCGCGTCGCCCGAGCCCTGGGCCTCCATCCACGCGAGGTACTCACGGAACGGCCGCGCCTTCTCCAGCCCGGCGTCGCCCTTTCCCCGCGCGGCCTGATACAGGCGCAGCAGCTCCTCCAGGCAGAGCCTCGCGGCGCCCGCGTCCAGCGCCGCCGCGTGCCATGCGAAGACGAGGAAGGACGCCTCCGGGGCGGTGCGCACCACCGACAGGCGCACCAGCGGCGCGGACGTCAGGCCCATGCCCCGCTTGCGATCCGCTTCCAGCCAGGACTCCAGGCCCTGGGGCGCGTCCGCCCGTTCCAGGGCAGGGGAGAGCTTCTCGCGGACCACCTGCATGGGCTCCGGCATGCCCTGGAGGAAGAACGCGGTGCGCAGCGCGGTGTGGCGGCGCACCAGCTCCCGCAGGGCCTCCTCCAGCAACGCTTCGTCCAGGGGGCCCCGCACGTCCGCGACGAGGTGTTCGAGGGGCGCTTCCGGCACGGGCGACGGTGGCAACAACAGCTCCCGCTGGGCGGGAGTGAGCCGGTAGACGTCCTCGACGTTCTTCATGGTGCGCTCGACTCCTCGGCGGTCCGGCTGACACTGAAACACCGGACGCGGTGTGCTTGCGGGACGGCGAAGGTATTACGGACCGCGCCCTCGCGGGAATGACCTGGGGGGCCGGTCAACTGGACGGGGGACGGCTGGGCGTGGCCGTGGCATAGAGGGGGCAAGGAAGGGAGTACGCCATGTCGTTCATGCTGTTGATCCAGTCGGAAGAGCGGGCGCGTCCCCGCACGGAGAGCGAACGCCGCATCGCCGCCGAGCGGATGGAGCGCATGCAGCGCTACGGCGCGGGCCTCCACGCCCGGGGCCTGCTCATGGCCAGCGATTCGCTCAAGTCGGATGAGGAAGGCGTGCGGATTGAAACCCGTGGAGGCAAGCGGACCTTCAGCGACGGTCCGTTCACCGAGTCCAAGGAGATCGTCGGGGGCTTCTTCCTCATCAACGTCAGCACCCGCGAGGAAGCCCTGGCCATCGCCAGCGAGTGCCCGGCGGCGGAGTGGTCCACCGTCGAGGTCCGCCAGAGCGGTCCCTGCTACGACGAGTGAATCGCGGTTGTCTTTGCGGGAAGCCCCCTGGATAACAGGCATTGTCTGGAGTCTTCAGGACAAGCGGTGCGGGTGAAGACAGACCCGCTCCCGGCTTCAGCAATGAATGACAAGCAGGGCTGTTGTTTCCGAGCGTGAGCACGGTATGGTCCCGCCGCGCCGTGATGGGTTCAGGTGTCAGGGCTTCCTGACACCGCGATCCATGATGGCGGAGGGGGGACGAAGAGGGGGGCAGTACCACTCTGGGTCCTCGTGGAGTTCACACCCGCCGCGGTCCGGGGACCGTGGTTTCGAGGAAACACCATGCATAAACGTCTCACGCTCGCCGTCATGGCGGGTCTGTTGGCTATCGCCTGTGGTCAGGTGTCGCCCGGCTCATTGGATTCGGAGTTCCAGTCCACGGAGCTGGCATTGACCGGGTTCACCGGTCCCATGACGAACTCACACTCCGTTCCCGCGCTCACGCTGCTGGGGGATGGACGTGCCTTGATGGTGGATTACATCTCGGAGACCTATAACCCGGCCACCAATGGCTGGACGGCCACGCCTGCGCGGACGCCCGTCCGCCACTACAGCGTGGTGGTCTCCCTGGCGGACGGCCGGGCCCTGGCCATAGGAGGGGAGGGCGGAAGCCCCTACACCCGCTTCGCCAATGCGGAGCTCTTCACTCCGCAGACGAACACGTGGTCCGCCACGGGCGCGATGAACCAGCCCCGGGGACGGCCGGTGGCGACCCGGCTCGCGGACGGCCGGGTGCTGGTGGTGGGGGGCTTCAACCCGTCCAACGTGGCCACCCGGAGCGCGGAGACCTTCGACCCCGCGACGGGAGCCTGGACGGCCCTGCCCAACGAGGCGAACTACTCGTACTACTCGGACTGCTCCATCACGTTGCTCGCGGATGGGCGCGTGTTGCTGGTCGGCTTCTACGGCGCGGAGGTCTTCAATCCCGCCACGAACCTGTTCACGAAGGTGGGCACGTCCGCGAACGGTCGCTACGACCATCTCGCCGAGCGGCTCCCGAATGGACGGGTCCTGTTGGCCGGAGGGAGCCGGACCACGTCGGAGCTCTTCGACCCGGTCCTCCTCCAGTTCACGACCACGGGCGCCATGCTCGTCAACAACCGTCACTTCGCGGCCTCGACCGTGCTGGCGGATGGAACCGTGCTCGCCGCCGGTGGGCATGATGGCGTGGCCACGACCTTCGGGTCGGTCGAACGCTACCAGCCCGGCACGGGCACCTGGTCCCAGGCGCCGGCCCTGGCCCAGAAGCGCCATCAGGCCAAGATGGTGCAACTCGCCTCCGGGGAGGTGCTGGTGGTGGGCGGCTCGTATCGGATCGGGGCCTATTCGGACATGAGCATCAACGGCCCCCAGGCCGCCGAGCTTCTCACCGGTTCCTGCGTGCCCCAGTCCTGCGCGGCGCAGGGCAAGACCTGCGGCACCGTGTCCGACGGGTGCGGCGGCACGCTGGCGTGCGGCACCTGTGGCGCGGGTGAGGCCTGCTCCGCCACCAACGTCTGCGTTTGCAGCCCCACCACCTGCGCGGCGCAGGGCAAGACCTGTGGAAGCATCCCCGATGGGTGCGGCAACACGCTGGCGTGCGGCACCTGTGGCGCGGGTGAGGCCTGCTCCGCCACCAACGTCTGCGTTTGCAGCCCCACCACCTGCGCGGCGCAGGGCAAGACCTGTGGAAGCATCCCCGACGGATGCGGCAACACGCTGGAGTGCGGCACCTGTGGCGCGGGCGAGGTGTGCGCCACGAACAACGTCTGTGTCTGCGTGCCCATCAACACCTGCACGGAGCAGGGGAGGGCCTGTGGACCCGTCTCCGACGGCTGCGGTGGAACGCTGAGCTGCGGTGTGTGCGGCGCGGGTGAAGCCTGTGATCCGGGACCGGGCGCTTGCGTCATCGTACCGGAGGGGCATGCACTCTACGACGCCACGCTGGGAGCCCCGGTCTGCGCCACCCTGTCGTCGAGCTGTGACTCGGATTCGCTCCTGGTGGGCCGGGACGCGCTGGGGCCGGAGCCCCACGCCCCCAACACGCTGACGACCAGCGCCTGCGCGGACGGGACGGCGGGAGTCTTCCACGTCGATCCGTCCCTGGATCGGCTCGTGGTGAAGACCCTGGACGGCGGTCCGTTCCAACCGGGGAAGACGGTCCAGGTGGACGTGACGCTCTGGAATGCCTCCTCGTCCACCCGCGTGGATCTCTTCTCCGCCGCGTCCGCCTCCAGCCCGAACTGGATCTTCGTCGGGAGCCTGGTGCCGGGACCGGCCGTGGGCCTCCAGGTCCTTTCAACCACCCATGTGCTGCGCGTGGGCAACCGCCAGGTCCTGCGTGGCATCGTCCGCGACGACAGCGAAGGGCCTTACTCGGTGAGCTGTGCCGCCGCGCCGTCCTCGGATCATGACGACCTCGTCTTCCAGGTCGACAGTGCCGAGGACACGACCCCGCCCATCGTCGCGATCACCGCTCCCGTCATGGACACCGTCGGAGCGCAGTACCAGCCGGTCAATCTCCAGGTGGGCGCGACCGACAACGTCGCGGTCCAGCGCGTCGATTTCTACATCCAGAACAACCCGCCGAACGGCGCACTCACCCCCCTCACCGTTGACACCTCGGCGCCGTACACGGCGACCTATGTCCACCCCTACCCGACGCCCACTTCCTTCCGGGTGGTCGCCCGCGCGTATGACTTCTCAGGCAATCAATCCGAGGCCTCCAGGACCTTCGCCATCGACAACACTCCGCCGAGCGTCGCGATCACCTCGCACGCCAATAACGCGACCGTGAGCGGCACGGTGTCCCTGGTGGCCTCGGCGCAGGACGCCTTTGGCATCACACAGGTGTCGTTCTATCTGGACGGCCTCTTCCTGGGCATCGCCCAGGGCCCTCCCTACACGCTGAGCTGGAACACGGCTTCCTCCACGGTGGGCGCGCACCTGCTGTATGCGCGAGCCACGGATGGGTTGGGCAATCTGGGCGTCTCCACCCTGATCACCGTCAACGTCGCGCCCCCGGGGCCCGTGAGCGCCGTCCATGACACCTCCTGGAAGACCCCTGTCTGTCTGGGGGCGGCCGGTTCGGGATGTGATTCGGGCACCCTGCTCACGGGACGGGCCAACCTGGGACCGGAGCCGCATGCTCCCAACACCCTGTATGGCGGTTGCGCGGATGGGACGTACGGCTCGTTCCACTCGGATGAGTCCGTGGATCGGCTCGTCATCTCCACCGTGGATGGCGGGGCCCTTCGCTCCGGGACGTCCGTGAAGGTGACCGCCACCGTCTGGGCGTACAGCACGTCGGACGTCCTCGACATCTACTCCGCGCCCAATGCCTCCGCGCCCGTGTGGACCTTCGTCGGGACCGTCACGCCGCAGAGCTCGGGGCCCTTGGACCTGTCCGTGACGTTCCCCCTGCCCACCAGCACGGCCGGCGTGCCCCAGGCGGTGCGGGCCGTCTTCCGCTACGGCGGCACGCGGAGTGCCTGCTCCTCGGGCCTGTACGACGACATGGACGACCTCGTCTTCAGCGCCCCGTAGCCCCTCTGGGGTGGCGTGCGGCCCGGTCCGCGCGCCACCCCGCGCAGTGCGTCAGTGTGGCGTGTCACCATGCTTAGCCCGTGAGAATTGATTAGCTGGAACGACTGCTGATACGCCCGGTGAGCCTTCCCCCCAAGAAAGGTGCACCGCATGTCACGTCGTTCCCGCTTCAGTCCCCGCAGTCTGTTCTCTCCAGTCCTCGCGGCCTCCGCGCTCGCGCTGGGCTGTGGCCCCGTCTCCGACGAGGCTCCGTCCGCGCAACCCGAGGCCCCGGCGGAGGTCGCCCAGCCGCTGGCCGTGGGCGGCTTCGCGGAGATGCATCACCACATGTTCGCCGAGGAGGCCTTCGGCGGCGGCTGGTTCCACGGCAGCCACACCGGCACGCTCGCGAGCTGTGACGGCGGTGAGCCGGAGAGCGACCATGCTCGGGTCCGCATGGACCTTCGCGACATGCTCAACCTCTGTCCCAACTCCGGCAGCGTGAACCTGGGCGGCGTGCCCATCCTGTCGGATGTCTTCGGCGTCGGCGGCGCGCTGGCCTCGGAGGTCATCGGTCAGGTCGAAGGCACGCAGGGCGACACCGGCCTGCACCTGGGCCGCAAGGACGTCAACACCCAGTGGCCCCGCTGGGACACCATCGCGCACCAGCAGGCGTGGGAAGGCTGGCTCAACAAGGCCCGCCAGGGCGGCATGTCCCTGGTCATGGTGTCGCTCGTCAGCAACGAGTTCCTCTGCAAGGCGCTGCCGTACCAGAACCTCAAGCGGCCCTGTGACGAGATGATGGACGTGGACGTCCAGCTCCAGATGGCCCGCGACTTCGATGCCCGCACCGACTGGGCGGAGATCGCCCTGTCACCCGCGCATGCCCGGCAGATCATCGCCTCCGGCAAGCTGGCGATGGTGCTCTCCATCGAGTCCAGCAAGCTGTTCGGCACCAAGGACTGGCGCTCGGAGCTGAACCGCGTCTATTCGCTGGGCGTGCGCTCGCTGCAGCCCGTGCACCAGCTGGACAACCGCTTTGGCGGCGCCGCGCCCCACAACGCCATCTTCCAGGTCGCCCAGTTCCTGGAGAACTGTCACATCGACACGGACTGCGGCCTCACCGGCTCCGGCTTCACGCTGGGCTTCGACGTGGACGCGAACTGCAAGAACACCAAGGGCCTCACCGCGGACGGCAAGGCGCTGGTCCAGGAGATGATGGCCAAGGGGATGATCATCGACATCGCCCACATGTCCGAGAAGAGCGTGCAGGACACGTATGCCGTGTCCCAGGCGAACACCTACTACCCGCTGATGATCTCCCACGGCCACTTCCGGGAGATCATGAACCCGGCGCTCGCCGCCAACGAGAAGACCACCCCGTCCTGGGTGGTGCGCTACGTGCGCCAGACGGGCGGCATGTTCGGCCTGCGCACCGCGCACGACGAGACGCGCGACTACACCCGCACCGCCGTCGCCAACTCCTGCCAGGGCTCCACGCGCTCGCTCGCGCAGGCGTACGAGTTCGGCCGCCAGGGCCTCAAGGTCAACATGGGCTTCGGCGCGGACCTGAACGGGTTCATCCAGCAGACGCGCCCGCGCTTCGGTGACTTCGGCGCGTGCTCGGCCGGCTTCCGCGCGGAGGCGGATGCGCAGCGCGAGCAGCAGCGCGTCTCCGGCCCGGGCCGCCTGGGCACCGACTTCGACATCTACGGCCTGGCCCACGTGGGCCTGCTGCCGGACGTGGTGAAGGACCTCAAGCAGCTGGGCGTCAACACCAGCGGCCTGGAGGGCTCGTCGGAGAACTACATCCGGATGTGGGAGCGCGCCAACGGCGCCCGCTCCGGCATGGCGGACGCGGCGAACGACATCGACACCGGCGGCGTCGCGGCCTACGTCCCCAAGGCCACCCGCGAGGCGGCCTTCCCGCAGATCTGCGGCAAGGCCTACGCGCCCGCCACCAAGTACGTCGCGGAGACGTGCCGCTTCAACCAGGAGTGCCGCAGTGGCTCCTGCAACGCGATTGACGGCTGCAGCGGCCTGAACGGCACCTGCTCCTGCACCACCGACTCGCACTGCGGCGCGACCCAGTTCTGCGGCTGGGGCACCAACTCCGGCAAGTGCGTGGAGAAGCGTCCCAAGGGCTCGCTGTGCTCCACCGGGCGCGAGTGCCAGTCGAACAAGTGCTCGTGGCTGATGTGCACCTGATGAAGTCCTGATGTGCTGAACCGGGGCGGCGTCCATCCGGGCGCCGCCCTTTTTCTTTGCCCGCCCTGAAACCAAGGCCGCCAGCCGGGCAGCCCTTCCGTCCCGCTGGGGCGTCCTGCGCGTTGCCGGACCCCCGAAGGGACTCCAGCTTTCCGTCTGGCCCCGCCATGCGAATCCCCGTCCGCGTCAGCCGCCTGTCTGGTTTCGTCGACGCAGCCCGGGGAGCGGGCGCCCGCGTCAGGCTCGCGCACCCACCGCGCTTCGGACGCGCGATGGCCCCGCACGGCCAGGGGTCCACCGGTTGTCCGCGTGCCTGGCGAAGGCTCCCTGGCGCTCACGGCCCTGCCCGCCACGGAGCCTCTGCCCCGGGAGGGGGCGCGCTGGGGAGAGAGCCCGGCCGGGCCCACGCCTGGACGGCGGGGGCCCCACCTCCATGACGAAACCGGAGTCGCATGCCCAGACGCTGGGACGCTCGCGAAGCGACTCGCTCCAGCGGCTCCAGTGGATGCTCGGCGGACTGGTGCCGGTCGCGAGCGCGTCCGCGGTGGGGATGGGGGCGCTCGTGCTTGTGGGCTGGGTGCTGGGCGTCCCCAGCCTCGTCGTGGCCCTCTCCTCGACGCGCACGGGCGTGATGGTGCCGGGCGTGGCGCTGGGGTTGATGGCGGCCGGCGGCGCGCTCTGGTGGCTCCACAAGGCGCCGGTCCAGGGGTGGCGTCGGAGCGTGGGGCGTGGGCTGGCGACGGTGGCCGCGCTGCTGGGGATCGAAGCCCTCGGGTGGTCCGCGCTCGGGGGCGGCGTGGGCGTCCACCGGCTCCTGCTCGGGGACGGAGGGGGCGCGCCGACGTCCGTGCTCGACACGCCGGGCAGCGGGGTGGGGCTCTGTCTCACGGGACTGGCGCTCCTGGTGCTGCACGTGCGCACGCGCCAGGGGGGGCGCCCCGCCCGGTGGCTGGCCCTGGCCTGTGCGCTGATGGCCACGTGGGTCCTCCTGGGCTTCCTGTTCCGCGAGGCGGGGCCGCAGCCGCCCGTCCGCTCCCCGTCGTCCTTCACCCCCATGGGGCTGCACACGGCGCTGGTCCTGTTGCTGCTGTCGCTCGCCATCCTCTCCGTCCACCCGGAGCGGGGGCTGATGGGCGTGCTCCTGAAGAAGGACCTGGGCGGCCTGCTGGCGCGGCGGATCCTTCCGACGGCCATCCTCGCGCCCCTGGTCGTGGGCGGGGTCCGGCTCTTGGGGGAGCGGCTGGCGTACTTCGGGCCCGCCTTTGGCGTCACGCTCTTCGCGGGCCTGACGATGGTCGCCTTCCTCGCCGTGACCTTCTGGAACGCGAGGATCGTCTCCCGGCTGGACGCGCGAAACCGGCTGGTGGAGCAGTCCCTGCGGCTGTCGGAGGCGCGCTTCGCCGGCATCGTCTCCAACGCGGCGGACGCCATCATCTCCATCGATGATGCCCAGCGCATCATCCTCTTCAACGCGGGCGCTGAGCGCATCTTCGGCTACGCCGCGAGCGAGGTCGTGGGCCGGTCCCTGGAGGTGCTGCTGCCCGAGAGCCTCCAGGCCGTCCACGCGCGGCACGTCCAACACTTCGCCGGGGGCTCCATGACGTCCAGGCACATGGGGGTGCGGCAGCCCATCTCCGGCCGGCGCAAGGGGGGAGAGACCTTCCCCGCGGAGGCCAGCATCTCGAAGTTGGAGGTGGAAGGGGCCCGGACCCTCACCGTCATCCTTCGCGACATCACCACGCGCAAGCAGGCGGAGGAGGTGCTGCGCAACAGCGAGGAGCGCTTCCGGACCTCCTTCGAGGACGCGCCCATCGGGATGGCCCTGGTCGACCTGAGTGGCCGGTTCCTCAACGTGAACGCCTCACTGCGCCACATGGTCGGCTATTCGCAGGCGGAGCTGTTGGCGAGGACGTTCCAGGACATCACCGTCCCGGAGGATCTGGAGCTGGACCTGCTGAACGTGCGCCGGCTGCTCCAGGGCGACATCGACTCGTACCAGATGGAGAAGCGCTACTTCCATCGGGACGGCCGCATCGTGACCGTCCAGATGACGGCTTCGATGGTCCGCGATGCCCACGGGGAGCCCCTGCACTTCGTCTCGCAGATCCAGGACATCACGGAGCGCAAGCGGATGGAGCAGTCCTGGCACCTCCTCCTGGAGAAGTCGCAACAGGCGACCCGGGTCCGCGATCAGGTGCTGCGCATCGTCGCCCACGACCTGCGCGCGCCCCTCAACGTCATCGCCCTGAGCGCCGGGGTGCTCCGCAAGGGGCTGCCAGAGGGGCGCGCCCTCCAGCGGCCCCTGGACTCCCTGGAGAAGTCGCTCCAGCGCGCGAACCGGCTCATCCAGGACCTGCTGGACGTGGCCCGCATGGAGGGCGGCGGCCTGTCGGTGGAGCGTGAAGCGCTGGAGGTGGCGCCCCTGGTCCGCGAGGCCGTGGAGCTGCACCGGGCGCTCGCGGAGGCGCGTTCACTCCACCTCGTGGCCCTCATCCCGGAGGGGCTGCCCAGGGTCCTGGCCGACCGGGAACGGACGCTGCAGATCTTCTCCAACCTCATTGGCAATGCCCTCAAGTTCACGCCTGAAGGCGGGAGCATCACCCTGTGCGTCGAGGCCGAAGGAGACCAGGTGCGCTTCTCGGTGCGCGACACGGGGTCCGGGATTCCACCGGAGGACCTCCCGCACCTCTTCAAACCCTTCTGGCAGGCCCACGCGAGGCGCAAGGAGGGGGCGGGGCTGGGGCTCGCCATCGTGAAGGGGCTCGTCGAGGCCCACGGAGGAGAGCTGAGCGTGCAGAGCCTTCCGGGGGCGGGGAGCACGTTCTCCTTCACGCTCCCGTCCCAGGTGTCCGTGGAGGCGCAGGCCGGTGCTCCCCATTGAAAGGGAAAGGGCCCCCGGGGTGCCGGAAGCGGAAAGAAGGCGTCCTGCCTTCCCGCGTCCGGAGCCACGAGGGCCCTTGGGTTGTCGCAAGGGACGACTAGCGCAGCTGCAGGAACGAGAACGACAGGCCGTCGTGCGTCGCGACCAGCTTGCCGCTCAGGTCGGTCAGCTCGCGGAAGTTCGTCGTGCCGCTGCTGTTGGTGAACTCGGTGAACAGCGTGCGGTCACCCGCGTGGAAGAGGAAGGAGCTGCCCGTGCTGGCCGGCAGGGTGTCCACCAGCGTGGCCGCGGTCATGTCCGCCTTCAGGTCCAGCTTCCACCACTTCCACGCCACGGCGCTCGCGATGACGCGCGGGTGCGTGCCGTCCACCACCGTGTAGGTCGACTCGTCCAGCACGCGCAGGAAGCCGGAGCCCGCGGGGCCCTGGAGCAGCGAACCCGTGGCGCCGCCATTGGTCAGCGTGCCCAGCTCCTTGTAGAAGGCCGGGTCGAAGGTGGCCGTCTGCGGATCGAACTTCAGCAGGCAGGGCGCGGGCACGTCCGGGTTCGCCTGCGCGGTGCGCTTCACCGCGGCGCCGTACGCCTCCGTCGCCAGGTACACCTGGCCATCCGTGCCGACCACGCCGTCACGCACGTAGCCGCAGCGGTCGTCGGTGACGACCTGCGCGGTGTCCGTCGCCGTGTCCAGGATGACGATGCCCGCCTTCTTGGTGATGCCGATGCCCGCGGACGGACGCCAGGCCAGCGGCATCAGCACCTTGGTGCCCACGCGGATGGGATTGGACGCGAACGACAGGACCGTCCCGTCGATGGTGATGCCCGGCAGGGCGAGGGTGTTCGTCAGCGTCATCTCCTTCGGGTTCCAGATGACGATCTGCGCGGTGCGGCCGTCGAAGTAGTAGGCCTTCGTGTCCGATGCGAACTGGAACTGGTTCTGGTACTCGCCAATCGTCGTCAGGCCCTTGCCCGCGAAGCTCACCTCGCCGGCCTTCTCCAGCTTGTTGTCGGCCGTCACGTTGTAGCGGGTGACGACGGCGGAGCCGCTGCTGGAGACGAAGATGGCGCCCGTCTTCTCGATGCCGGAGCCCAGCGCGCGGCCGTTGATCTCCGTGGCGTTCGCGAGCGACAGGGGCTCGGTGTGGTCCACCTTGTCCGTGAGGATGATGTAGCTGGTGGACGCGGAGTCCGCGCTCACCTGCGCCACGAACGCGTACAGCGGCGACGTGTTGGTGCCGGTGCCCGCGTCCGGGTTGCCGTTGTCCGGATCCGTGTTGTCGCAGGCCGCGACGAAGCTGAAGGCGAGCGCCGCGAGGACGCGGCCCGAGGTTCGGAAGAAGGGTGAGGGCTTCAAGGACTTCCCTTTCGATGGGGTGTGGGTGCTGCGTGCGGATGCGGGAGGCGCGTTTCAGCGCTCCAGCGTGAACTTGGCGGCGAGGCTGCGTCCGGGGCGCTGGACGCCGTAGAAGTCGAAGGTGCGGGCGTTGGTGAGGTTCTGCAGGTCCAGCGTCCAGCTCAGCTTCGTGGGGGTGTCGCGCATCACGTAGGTCAGCGCCACCGAGTGCGTGAGCTGCGTGTCGATGGTCAGCTTGGTCGCCGCGGCGCCCGCGCCCTCCCAGGCGAGGAAGAACTCATGCACGTAGCGCGAGCGCAGGGTGATGAGCAGCTCGTCCTGGGAGCGCAGCAGGTCCGAGAGCTTCACCTGCGCGCTGCCGTTGGCCATCAGGGAGGGTTGGTTGGGAATGCGCTGGCCCTTGAAGGAGCCGAAGTTGCCCTCGCCGGACACGTTGCGCACGTCCTGCCAGGTGGCGTTGCCGTCCAGCGACAGGAGCTGTCCGGGGGACGTCCAGCCGGCGGCGCCGATGACCCCCAGCGAGCGCGCGGCGTAGACGTTCTGGTAGCGGGAGAAGCTCCCCTGCGGGATGAGCGTGATCAGCTGATCCGAAAGGCGCGCGAAGCCGCCCACGTTGGCGCGGAAGGAGCCGTGGCGGCCGGGCAGCAGGGAGACGCCCAACCCCAGGTTGAAGTTGTGGCTGGTTTCGGGGACCAGCTCCAGGTTGTCCTCGATGAGCAGGCCGTCGCCGAAGAGCTCGTCCGGACGGGGCAGGCGCGTGGCCCACTCGTAGGATGCCTTCGCGGTGAGGGTGGGCGTCAGGCGCAGGCGGAAGCTGTCCCCCACGCCCAGCTCGTGCGTGGTCCGGGTCAGGTCCAGGAACTCGTTGCTCGCGAGCAGCTTCTGCGCGCCCGTGGACTGGAGGTAGTCCTTGGCGAAGGCGACGTTCTGCAGCCGGCCCTCGAGCGCTTCGTACTGGTACTCCAGGCCCGTCACCAGAGAGCCCACGTCGCGATCCGCGGAGAGCGGATCCGCCTGCTGGAGGAGCTGGAGCTGGCGGTCCTCGCCCGTGCGCACGACGAACGTGGGCGCCACCGCGAGCCGCAGGGTGTGCGGCGCGCCCGGCTGCCAGCTCGCGTTGAAGCGCGCGAAGACGGCGTGCTGGTTGACGTAGCGCTCCACCGCCCCGGAGTCCATCTCGCCCCCGGTCTCCAGGGTCACGAAGCAGCGGCCGTACCAGTCGTAGCGGCACTTGCTCACGTCCAGGAAGCGGCTGCGCCGGAACGTATAGCCGCCCACGGTGTCCACGGTGAGGCCCTGGCCGAAGGTCTGCGCGTAGCGCAGCGTGGTGCCCGCGGAGCCGTCCGTGCCCGTCACGTCGCCGAAGACCTGCGTCATGGACGGGTTGTGCTGGATGTCCCGGTCGGTCGCGTTGATGAAGGCGCGCACCAGGAGGCGCTGGGCCCACGGGCGGTCCACGAAGCCCACCTCCAGGCTCGCGCCGCCGGCCTGATAGCCGTCGTGGAAGCGCGGCAGTCGCGCGGGCGCAAGCTTGCCCGCGTCGTTCGGGACCTGCACGTCCACCAGGTAGTCGTTGCGGGCGTTGTCGTAGAAGCCGTGCGCGCGCACCAGCAGGCCGGTGGACTCCTGCAGGTGGTGGCCGCTCGCGGTGATGCGGTGCGTGTCGAAGGAGCCCAGCTCGTAGGAGGCCGCCACGCCGGAGTCGTGGACGTCCTGGTCGGTGATGAGCTGCACGGCGCCGCCCAGCACGTCCGCGCTGAAGCGGATGGGCACGACGCCCTGGTAGACCTCCATCTGCTGCACCAGGTTCACCGGCACGTTGGCGAGCCCCGGCCCGTAGCCCGCGAACTCCAGCGGGATGCCGTCGACGAAGAAGCGCACCTGATCATCCGACAGGCCCGCCAGCGAGACGCGCGTGTTGCTTCCCAGGCCTCCGGCCCGGCGCACGTCCACGCCTTCGGTCCGCGCCAGGGCCTTGCCCAGGTCCGCGGTCTCGTAGCCGATCTGCTCCATCTCGATGACCTGCACCGCTTCCGCCGACTGGCGGTGGCGCTCGGCGGCGGACTCGCCGACGACGGTCACATCGATGGTGTTCTCATCCGTGCTGGAGACCACCTCGGGCGGCAACGCCGCGTCCGGGGGCGTGCCGGCTTCGGCCACGGGGCCCGGAGGGGCGGCGTCCACCGGGAGCCGGAAGGCGTAGGTGTAGACGATGCGGAAGCGCTTCGCGACGCCGTCGCGCTTGCCGGGCTCGAAGCGGAACTGGAGCGCGGCGGTGCGCGCGGCCTCGTCGAACCCGTGGCCTACGGGCTCCATCACCTCCGCCTCGGTGACCTTTCCTTCCGCGTCCACCTTCAGTTGCAGGCGCACGTTCGCTTCCAGGCGCGCCGCCAGGGCCTCGGCGGGGTAGGAAGCCTCGGTCTTCTGGAGGAGCTTCGGCGCTTCGATGACCGGTGCCGCCGGAGCGGCGACCGGTGCCGCCGAAGCGGAGGGCGTGGCCTCCGGCCCCTGCGCGGCCCCGCCTGTCTGCATCGCGCCCGCGTGCGCTGGATCGCCCAGACACAGGCTCGTCAACAGCGCGGCGCCCGCCCCGAACCGCCGCCACTCATTCGTGATTATGAAAATGGTTCTCATTATCAGCGGCGCGACGTTTAGCCGCTTCGGTTCGGGACTGTCAAGGCCGCGCGCCGCGTCAGGCCGCGCGGGCCTGGGGGGCGCGCACGGTGTGGAGGCCGTCGGCGACGCGGAAGGCGAGCTGGAGGGCCTGATCCGCGTTGAGGCGCGGATCGCAGTGCGTGTGGTAGCGGCTGGAGAGGTCGTCCTCGGAGACGTCCAGCGGACCGCCCAGGCACTCGGTGACGTCCTGGCCGGTCATCTCCAGGTGGAGGCCACCGGGGTGGACGCCCTCGGCGGCGGCGACCTGGAGGAAGGCCATGACCTCCGCGAGGATGCGCTCCAGCGAGCGCGTCTTGTAGCCGTTGCTGGCCTTGTGCGTGTTGCCGTGCATCGGGTCGATGGACCACACCACGGGGCCGCCATGGCGGCGGGTGGCGGCCATCAGGTGGGGCAGGGCGATGGCGACCTGATCCGAACCGAAGCGCCCGATGAGCGTGAGCTTGCCCGGGATGCCCTGGGGGTTGAGCGTGTCGATGAGGCGCAAGAGGTCGTCCGGCTCCATCGTGGGGCCGCACTTGAGGCCGATGGGGTTCTGGATGCCGCGCATGAACTCCACGTGGCCGCCGTCCAACTGGCGGGTGCGCTCGCCAATCCAGAGCATGTGCGCGGACGTGTCGTACCAGCCGCCCGTGGCTTCATCGACGCGGGTCATCGCCTGTTCGACGTTGAGGAGCAGGGCTTCGTGGCTGGTGAAGAAGTCCACCGGGCGCACGGCGCCCTCGGCTTCCGGCCGGTGTCCCAGCAGGCGGGTCAGGTCGGTGTAGCCCTCGCGGGCGAAGGCGCGCACCAGTTGCAGCGTCTCCGCGGACTGGTGGTACGCGCGCAAGAGGCGCTGCGGATCCGGCGTGCGCTCGCGGGAGTTGAAGTCCATGCCGTTGATGATGTCGCCGCGGTAGCTGGGCAGGGTGACGCCGTTGATCGTCTCCGTGGCGTTGGAGCGCGGCTTGGCGAACTGGCCCGCGATGCGGCCCACCTTCACCACCGGGCAGCCACCCGCGAAGGTGAGGACGCCCGCCATCTGCAACAGCAACTGGAAGGTGTCCCGGACGTTCTGGGCGGCGAACTCCTTGAAGCTCTCCGCGCAGTCACCGCCCTGAAGGAGGAACGCCTTGCCTTCGGCGACCTGTCCCAGCGCGTCGCGCAGCCGGCGCGTCTCCTCCGCGGGGACCAGGGGCGGCAGCTTCGCCAGCTCCGCTTCCACGCGCGCGAGGGCGGGAAGGTCGGGGTAGTCGTCGGGGATGTAGCGGACTGGCTTCGCGCGCCAGGAGGAGGGAGACCAGGAGGAGTTCGTCACGGGAGCGCCGTTTCTTTCGGAGGCAGGATTCCCTGCGCGACGCAGGAGTCGAGGTAGCGGTAGAGGAGATTCCGGTCGGTGGGAGGGCACACGACGTCCGTGCCCTCCAGGGCGGCCAGCAACTGCTCGCAGCGGATGGGACCCAGGCCGAAGGCGGGCGTGGAGTCACCGCTGCGCAGGTCGAAGAACGCCAGGGTGGCGTCGTGGCCCCCGGAGCCGCGCGCGACACGCTCGCGCCACTCGGGGACATGACAGAGGTCCAGCGGATAGCCGTAGTCGCGCACCCAGCCGAACAGCTCGGACAGGCGCACCTCCGCGGTGGGCGTCAGGTTGAACACGGCGCCCGGGTGCGAGCGGCGCGCGAGCTGGACGATGGCGCGGGCGACGAAGTCCACCGGTGTCCACACCTCGCCCACGTCCAAGAGGGGCAGGGCGCGCACGGGGAGCCCCGCGAGCACGATGCGCCACACCAGGTCCTGCGTGTTGACGAGCGCGGTGTCCGGCGCGCCCACCACGCGGCCCAGGCGGTACACCGTCGCGGGCAGGCCGCGCTCCGACGCCTGCTGCACCAGCCGCTCCGCGATCCACTTGCTCTGCTGGTAGCCGTCGCGCAGGCCGGGGTGCGCGGGGACGAAGGCCTCCGGCACGTCCGGCGCCAGGTTCGTCTGCGGGGCCACCGCCAGCGTGGACACGTAGTGGAAGGGCTTGGGTCGCACGGCGGCGGCCAGCTTGAGCAGCTCGCGCGTGCCCCGGACGTTGACGCCCTGGAGGCTGCCGTACTCGCGCACCACGCTGACCACGGCGGCGTTGTGGATGACCGCGTCGCACTCCGCGGCCAGGCCGTGGAAGCGCGTGGCGTCCAGGCCCAGCATCGGCAGGGACAGGTCCGCCGGAAGCGCGAGCACCCGCGCCTCCAGCCCCGCGGTGGGAAGCTTCTGGCCGACGAGCGCGGACTTCAGCCGCTCCATCGCCTGCGCCTCATCCTTCGCGCGCACGGGGCAGATGACGCGGACGTCGGGCTGTTGCAGGAGCTGGTGGAGCAGGTGCGCGCCGACGAAGCCGGTGGCGCCCGTGAGCAGGACCTGGCGGAAGCCGGTGCCCAGGCGGGTGGACTCGCGCGCCCAGGCCTCGCCGGTGGTGGCGGGGACGATGTCCAGGCCCAGCTCGGCGTCCGCGAGCATCGCGGCGGTGAGGCCGCCGGGCTCGGAGCCCTCCGCGCTGCCGCGCTCCAGGGCCTGGGCGAGGCCCGACACGGTGGGGTGACGGAAGACGGTGGCGACCGGCACCTCGCGGCCCACGGCGATGCTCAGACGGTTGGCGACCTGGATGCTCTGGAGGGACTGGCCGCCCAGCTCGAAGAAGTCGTCCTGGAGCGACGAGGCGGCGCGGCCCAGCACCTGCTCCCAGACCTCCAGCACGGTGCGCTCCAGCGGCGTCGCGGTGGCGAGCAGCGCGGCGCCCTCATCCGGCGGCAGTGCGTTCTTCAGCGCGTTGCGGTCGATCTTCCCGTTGCGGGTGCGCGGCAGGCGCTGGGCGAAGGCGAAGGCGCTGGGCACCATGGGCGCGGGCAGCGCCGTCAGCAGGTGCTTGCGCAGCTCCGCGGGCGTGGGCTCAGGAGAAGCGACCAGGTGCGCGCACAGCCGGCGCGACCCGCCCGGCAACACCTGTCCCACGACGGCGGCCTCGCGGATACCCGGATGCTTGAGCAACACGGTTTCGACTTCGCCGGGATCGATGCGGTGACCGCTGATCTTGAACTCGTCGTCCACGCGGCCCACGAAGACGAGCTGGCCGTCGTCGCGCACGCGCACCTTGTCGCCGGTGCGGTAGGCGCGCGGCTGACCCTCCAGCAGCGCCAGGGAGGTGAAGCGCGCGGCGTTCAGCTCCGGACGACCCAGGTAGCCCCGGGCGAGCGCTCCGCCCATCAGGCACAGCTCGCCTTCCTTGCCCGGAGCGGCCAGCCGGCCCTGCGGCGTGATGACGGCGGCGACGACGCCCGGCAGCGGACGGCCGATGGGCACTTCGTCACCGGAAGCGAGCGCGTCGGGGCCGGCGAGGGTGGCGACGGTGGCCACCACGGTGGCCTCGGTGGGGCCGTAGGTGTTGAGCAGGCGCACGCGGTCGCCCGCGACGTCGCGCCAGCGGGCGATGCGCTCCGGCAGGGCCGCCTCACCGCCGATGATGACCGTGCGCAGGGCTTCGGGCAGGCGGGCGGCGCCGGTGGACAGGCTGTAGGCCAGCTCGTGCCAGAAGGCCGTGGGCAGGTCGAGCAGCGTGATGCCGGCCTCCGCGCAGGCGTCCATCAGGCGGGGCACGGACTGGAGCATCTCATCGGTGCGCAGCACCAGCCGGGCGCCCGCGCACAGCGTGACGAAGATCTCCTCCACGCTGGCATCGAAGTGGAGCGGGGCGAACTGGAGCACCCGGTCGTCGGGACCCACCGCGTAGCGCTGCGTCGCGCCCGCGACGAAGTGGGCCAGGGCACTGCGGGGAACCTGGACGCCGTTGGGCTGGCCGGTGGAGCCGGAGGTGTAGATGACGTAGGCGAGGCGGGCTTCCGGATCGGACGCCGGAGCGACCTCGGCGCTCGCTTCCAGCCGCTGCACCACCAGGACGCCGGGCGCGGTCGGATCCGCGTCGGGCGTCGGGCGCTCGGACACCAGCATCACGGCCGGGCGCGCGTCCTCCAGGATGGCCGCGTTGCGGGTGGCAGGCCCCGACGGGTCGATGGGCAGGTAGCCCGCGCCCGCGAACAGGATGCCCAGGCTGGCGACGATGGCATCGGTGCCCCGGGGCACCTTCACCGCCACCGCCGTGTCCGGCGTCACGCCCGCTTCCAGCAACCGCAGGGACAGTGCCTGGGACGCCGCCAGCAGCTCGCGGTACGTCATCCGCCAGCGGCCGTGCTCCAAAGCGATCGCATCCGGCCGGGCCTCGGCCTGTGCCTTCAGCATCTCCAGCACCGGGCGCACGCCAGGCACCGGCCCGCCGTCGAGGATCGACGCGTCCGGACCGGCGACCCCGGTGGCGCCCCAGCTCGCGGGGCCCCGACGCACGGGCTGCTCCGGCGTGGCGAGCAGGGACTCCAGGAGCTGGAGGAAGCCGCGTTGGTGCTCGGCCAGGGACGCCTCCGTGTAGCAGGAGGGGTTCGCGTCCAGATCGACGCGCAGGTCCTTGCCGCCCGAGCGCGCATGGAAGCCGAAGGACAGGTCCTCCACGGGACCGGCGGAGATGTTGTGCGCGGTGCCCGGCACGCCCGCGAAGTCCAGGGCGTAGTCGAACGGCATGATGTTGACGACGGGGCCGAACAGCTTGCGCTGTCCACCGACGAGGCGCAGGTCGCGGCGGAGCTGCTCGTAGCGGTAGCGCAGGTGCGGACGTGCGGCCTTCATCTCCGCCGCCACGTCGCGGGCCAGCGCGTACAGCCCGGCGTCGGGCCGCACGGCGATGCGCAGCGGCACGATGTTCATGGCCATGCACGGCACCTTCAGCGCCGCCGACCCCAGCCGTCCCATCACCGGCAGGCCCAGCACCGCTTCCGGCGCGCCCGTCCGCTGGTGCAGGTAGATGGCCGTCACCGCCAGCACCAGGTCGGACCAGCTCACGCCCGCCTGCTTCGCGCCGGCCTGCAACGCCGCCATCAATTCAGGGGACAGGTGCTCCGAGCGCCGCAGGAAGCGCGACGACATGGGCGCCGCTTCCGCCAGCAGCGCGGGCACCGGCGCGTCCTCGAAGCGACCCACCCAGAAGTCATGGTCCTTCTGCCACTGGGGGCCTTCGCGGTAGGCCACGTCCTCGTCCAGCACGGGGCCCAGCCGGTTGAAGCCCACCGGGGCCAGCTTGCCGTTCGCCTCCGCCGTGTAGAGCTCCGCCACCCGCCGCGCGAGCAGCGAGAAGCCGTAGCCGTCCATGGCGATGTGGTGGATGCGCTGGAACCAGAAGGAGCGCTCCGGCCCCACGGTGAGCAGGGCCTGGGAGAACAGCGGCCCGGTCGCCAGGTCCACCGTGCGGCCCAGGTCCTTCCACATCCACTCGCGCGCGGCGGCCCAGGGGTCCGCCTCCGCGCTCAGGTCCACGAGGTGCAGCGTCCAGTCCGTGCCCGCGCCGATGCGCTGCGCCGGCCCGTGCTCACCCGTCACGAAGCGCGAGTGCAGCGCGTCGGACTCCGCCACCGTGCGGCGCAGGGCGGACTCGAAGCGCACCGGGTCCACCGCGCCCTTGAACTCGATGCACTCCCCGGCGTTGTACACCGGGCTCTGGAGGTCGAGCTGTTGCCCCACCCAGATGCCGTGCTGGGCCGCTGAGAGCGGGCGGTTCTCGTCCTGGGTCGGGTGCATGACGGGGGGAGCTCCGAGGGGGAAGGG
>NZ_RAWI01000189.1 GCF_003612125.1 Corallococcus praedator | reverse complement strand
GGTGGGGCGGGCATCACGACGTTCAACAACGCCCGCGGTCCCACCATCGAGAACAACAACATCCACGACTTCGTGCGCACCACCGGCAACCAGGACTCGCACGGCATCGTCGTGCAGGCGGCGTCCTACGACGTGACGGTGCGCAACAACGACATCCACGACAACTCCGGTGACTCCGTGCAGTGCCTGGGGCCCGAGGGCGTCAGCTCGCTGCCGCCCGCCACGGGCCTCCTGGTGGAGAACAACCACCTGTTCGGCAACCGCGAGAACGCCGTGGACATCAAGACGTGCCACGACGTCACCATCCGCAACAACCGGATGCACCACTTCGTGCAGTCGGCCACGGCCAAGGGCGAAGCGCTGGTCGTGCACTACTCCGCCAAGAACGTGCTGGTGGAGGACAACGAGCTGTACGACGCCTCCAAGGGCATCGCCGTGGGCGGCAACCACGAGGGCCCGGTGCCCTCGTCCGTCGTCGTGCGCCGCAACCGCCTGCACGACATCACCGACGCGGGCGGCGGCGAGGGCACCGCCATCCGCCTGGAGAACTCCCAGGGGACGGTGGTGGCGAACAACACCATCACCCGCGCGAAGTCCGCCATCATCCTGGGGCACGGCACCGGCGGCCCCACCGAGTCGCTCCGCGTGGAGAACAACCTCGTGGATTCGCCCATCGCCGTGGACGTGGGCGGCCAGGCCCCCGGCCTCCAGATGGGCTCCAACCTCTACCCGGCGGGGGCCCAGTTCAAGCACAACGGGCAGCTCGTGGCCCTGGACGCCTTCAAGGCGGCCACCGGGGATGCCTCCTCCACCGGCGGGGACGTCACGGTGTCGGAGGTGTTCGCTCCCTCGCCGTCCGCCCAGGACAAGGGTCTGGACGTGGGCCAGCCCTTCTGCGGCGCGGCCCCGGACATCGGCGCGGTGGAACTGGGCTGCTAGGCCTGACTCCCTGCGAGGAAAAACAGAAGGCCCGATGCGGAAGCTGCTTCCGCATCGGGCCTTTTGCTGTGAGGCGCCACCCGGATTCGAACCGGGGAATGAAGGTTTTGCAGACCTTTGCCTTACCACTTGGCTATGGCGCCGGAAGTGATTGGGGCCGGGTTTATACGCAGCCCCGTACGATGCGGTCAAGGAAGCAACACCACCCAGCCCCGCTTCTCGTCCCGCTACCATGCGGCGCGGGGCGTCAGGCCCCCGGGCTCGCGGCTCGGAAGACCAAGGAGACGGCACACGATGCTGCATGGCCAGGGAGTGTTCCAGGAGGAGCATGAAGCCTTCCGCCGTACGGTCCGGGCGGTGGTGGACAAGGAGCTGCGCCCGTTCGCGAACGCATGGGAGGACCGGGAGGAGTTTCCCCGGGAGCTCTTCCGCCGCTTCGGCGAGCTGGGCTTCCTGGGGCTCAAGTACCCGGAGGCCCTGGGGGGCACGGCCGCGGGCGAACTCTATGAGGCGGTGCTCCTGGAGGAACTGGGCCGGTGTGGCTCCGGAGGCGTGGCCGCCGGGCTGGGGGCGCAGTTCACCATCGCCACCGGGCCCCTGCACCTGTTCGGCACGGAGGCCCAGAAGCAGCGCTGGCTGGCCCCGGCCATCCAGGGGGAGAAGATTGGCGCCCTGGGCATCACCGAACCGGACGCCGGCTCGGACGTCGCGGGCCTGCGCACCACGGCCCGCCGCGACGGCGACCACTACGTCGTCAACGGCTCCAAGACGTACATCACCAACGGGGTGCGCGCGGACTTCGTGGTGCTGGCGGTGAAGACCGACCCCGAGCGGGGCCACAAGGGCCTGTCCATGCTCGTCGTGGAGCGGGGCACGCCGGGCTTCGGCGTGGGGCGCAAGCTCCAGAAGCTGGGCTGGCGCGCGTCCGACACGGCGGAGCTCTTCTTCGAGGACTGCCGCGTGCCGGCGGAGAACCTGCTGGGGGTGGAGGGGCAGGGCTTCTCGCAGATCATGGGCAACTTCCAGTGGGAGCGCCTGTCGCTCGCCCTGGGGGCGGTGGGCGCCATGGACGACATGCTGGAGACGGTGCTCGCGCACGTGAAGGAGCGCCGCGCCTTCGGCCAGACGCTGGGGCAGTTCCAGGTCATCCGCCACAAGCTGGCGGAGCTGTACACCGCCCGCGAAAGCGCGCGTCAGCTCACCTACCACGCGCTGCGCCTGCACGTGGCGGGTGAGTACGCCGTCGCGCAGACCTCCATGGCCAAGAAGGTGGCCACGGAGACGTGCTGCCGCGTGGCCGACGAGTGCCTCCAGCTCCACGGGGGCGCCGGCTACATGATGGAGTACGACATCCAGCGCCACTGGCGCGACGCGCGGCTCGGCCCCATCGGCGGCGGCACCAGCGAGGTGATGAACGAGATCATCGCCAAGCAGCTCGGGCTCTGAGTCGCTGAAGTCGGGGCCCCCTGGCAGCAGGCGGGCAGGCGAGCGGGAAGAGGGAGAACGCCTGCTGGGTTCATGTTGGAAGGAACATGTCGCCTCGGGGAGGCCCCGGTGGAGCCCACCATCATTTGCGATGAGTTGTTCATGCGTCTGGGGGACGAGGATGTGCTCGTCCTGGATTGTCGGGACGCGATGGACTGGGAGCGGTTCGAGATCCACATCCCCGGTGCGCTGCGCATGACGGCCTCGGAGATCGCCCGCGACCTGGCGATGCTTCCGGACGACGAGCTCATCGTCCTGTGTGGCACCACCCAGGACTGCGCCGACATCCGCCGCATCTGCCGCGTGCTGAGACTCCGGGGGCGCAACGCCGTGTGCCTCTCCGGGGGGCTCCACGCCTGGGTGACGGGCGGCTACCCCACCGAACGCCACGTCCGCGCGCAGTCCCACGCCCACCGCTGAGCGGTGGATGCGACGCGTCGTGAAACGGTGTAAGGAGCGGCCTGCCGCCCCCACCGGAGACCCTCCACGATGGCCAAGCTTCGCGCCGTACTCATTGGCGCCACCGGACTCGCGGGCCAGCAGTTCATCGCTGCCCTGAAGGACCACCCGTTCATCGAACTGACCGGGCTCGCCGCCTCGCCCCGTTCCGCCGGCAAAACCTATGGAGACGCCCTGCGCGCCTCCAACGGGATGCAGGCCTGGTTCGTCCCGGAGCCGCTGCCGGAGGCCATCGCCCGGATGACCGTCATCAGCGGGGACGCGGTGCAGGCGAAGGACTACGATATCGCCTTCTCCGCCGTGGAGGCGGACGTGGCGCGGGAGCTGGAGCCCCGGCTCGCCCGCGACATCCCGGTGTTCTCCGCCGCGAGCGCCTTCCGCTACGACGAGGACGTGCCGCTGCTCATCCCGCCCGTCAACGCGGCCCACGCGCCGCTCATCCAGGCGCAGCGCAAGCAGCGCGGCTGGAAGGGCTTCATCGTCCCCATCCCCAACTGCACCACCACCGGCCTCGCCGTGACGCTGGCCCCCCTGGCCGAGCGCTTCGGGGTGAAGGCGGTGCTGATGACCAGCCTCCAGGCCATGTCCGGCGCCGGCCGTTCTCCCGGCGTCATCGGTCTGGACATCCTCGACAACGTGGTGCCCTACATCCCCAAGGAGGAGCACAAGGTCGAGGTGGAGACGAAGAAGATCCTCGGGTCGCTGGACGCCGCGGGCGCGGCGCTCACCCCGCACGACGTGCGCGTCTCCTGCACCTGCACCCGCGTCGCCGTCCTGGAGGGCCACACCGAGTCCGTCTTCGTGTCGCTCGGCAAGAAGGCCACCGTGGCGGAGGTCGCCCAGGCGATGCGCGAGTGGAAGGGCGCCGAGGTGGCGAGCAACCTTCCGTCCGCTCCGCCCCGGTGGATCGAAGTGCTGGACGACCCGTTCCGTCCCCAGCCCCGCATGGACCGGGACACCCACGGCGGCATGGCCACCACGGTGGGCCGCATCCGCGAGGACGGTGTCCTGGAGAACGGCTTCAAGTACGTGCTCGTCTCCCACAACACGAAGTTTGGAGCCGCCAAGGGCGCCATCCTCGTGGCGGAGTTGCTGCGAGCGCAGGGCTTGCTGGGCTGACAGGGGAAGGTCGCCGGGGAGGGCCCTAAATTCAGGATGCCACCCCGGCCGCAACCATCTACTGTGCGCGGCCACGGACGCGCGGAATACCGCACAGAGGAGATTTAAATGGCTTACGTCGTCGCCGAGCCTTGCATCAAGTGCAAGTACACCGATTGTGTCGAGGTGTGCCCGGTCAACTGCTTCTACGAGGGAGAGAACTTCCTCGTGATCCACCCGGACGAGTGCATCGACTGCGGTGCCTGCGAGCCCGTCTGCCCGACGAAGGCGATCTTCCCCGAGAGCGAGCTGCCCGCTCAGTGGAAGGAGTACCAGGCGCTCAACACGGACCTCTCCACCAAGTGGCCCAACATCGCGGAGAAGAAGGCGCCCCTGCCCGAGGCCGAGGATTTCAAGGAGAAGACGGGCAAGCGTCCTCAGTTGAGCCTGGCGGGTGGTACGAAGAAGTAGGGCGCCGCGCCGCTCGCGTGCGCCCGTGTGGGTGAAGGCCCTTGCGCCCGCTGGCGTGAGGGCCTTCGTCATTCGTGGCTTCCCGGCGGCGATGCGCATTCCGCTCAATCCGCCCGCAGGACGCTGAGTCGCAGCCCGCGGGCCTCCAGTGCGTCGCGCAGCCGTGTCACGTCCTCCGTGGGCACGGGCCCGTGGCGCCCCTGGATGCGCAGCGCCACCTCGCGCGGTCCGGTGCGCTCGACCTCCACGGTGGCCTCCAGCGAACCGCGCAGGCTCAGGCCCAGCGCCGGCCGCTGTGACTTCACGAAGACTTCGATCTTCTCGATGAGGGCCAGCGTGGACTCGACCTGCGCGATGGGCGTGTCGGACGGACCGGCGCCTCTCCCGCGGACCCGGACGCCACGCTGCGGCTTTCGCTCGAAGGGGGCCGCGAAGCGCTCCCGGTGCCGCTGTCCTCACGGGTTGGCGCGGGCGCTGGAGTGGAGAAGGGGACAGGCCGGGGTTCGGCGCGAAACGCGCGGTCCAACTCGCGGGCGATCAGCTCCGAGGCCCGGTGGTGGGCCTGCTCCCGGCCCTCGGCGTGGGCCTCCTGACGCACGGTGCCCAGCCGCTGCGTCTCCACGTGCATGCCCTGTCGGACCTGGCGGAGCGTCTCGGGGCTTCCGAGCGCGCGGTGCGCGGTGGCAAGGACGGACGCCGAGGCCCGCACTCCCTGCAGGGCGGAAGGGGCCCGCGCCGTCAGGCCCGTGGCGCCAGGAGGAACGGTGGGGCGAGAGCCCAAGGACTTCGTGGGCCCCTCCACCGGGACCCTTCCGGGGCGGGGTTCGGAGCCAGGACGTCCTCGCGGACCTGCGCGTCCGGGCGTCTGCTGGAGGACCTGCTGGAACGCTTCCTTTTCCGGAGCGACCTTCTCGTGTCCGGAAGGGGCGTCCTGACCTTCGACCTTCATGGCGTGCCTCGCGCGTACGGGATGCGCGGGCATCAGCAGCGGCCGTGCCACCGTGGCGGTTGGGCACTCCAGGAGGGGCGGGACGTCAGGGCGGCGTCCCGGAGGGTTCCGCCTCCGGGATGGGCGTGCGGGGCGCGGGACGGCGTCTCAGCGCTTGCCGCCGAAGCCGCCCGGCTGGACGGGCGCGGTGCCCGTCAGGTCGTTGAACGCGAGCGGACAGGCCGCCACGGCGGCGGGATCCGCCAGCGCGGCGTTCTGGGTCCAGTCCCGGTCCTGGAACAGGAGCGCGTCGCGCACCTCCAGCTCCTTGAGCGCCTTGCGGTACTCCCAGAAGCGTCCGCGCAGCAGCACCCGGGTGCCCTTGGGCAGCGTCGCCAGGTCCATGTACTGCGCATCCTTCAGCCGCGCCGTGATGGTCACCGCGGGGCGCGACTTCGGCTTGCCGTAGTTCAGCCCGCTGAGCAGTCCGTCCTGGGTAGGATCCGGGAGGTAGTAGACGAGCCGGGCCACGAGCGCGGGGGGCTCCGGCGGCGGGGCATTGCGGCCCTTCTTCTTCTTGGGCTTCTCCAGCTTCGCGTCGACGAACTCCAGCCCCCCGAAGCCCACTTCCTTGTCGAGGTAGTCGTCGCGGAACTTCGCGTCCGCCACGCTGGCGGCGGTGGTGTTGGCCTTGAGGACCTCCACGTCGTAGCGCTCGAGCATGGCGGGCAGCGTGAAGAAGAAGCTGTCCACGGGATTCACGCCGTCCGCGACGAAGCGCAGCTTGCCCACGTCGAGCGGCGGGTAGTACGGCGCGAGCGCCACCGCGGTCTGCAGCCACTCGGCCGGCAGCTTCTTGTCGATGAGCACCCGGCGCATCATCGACACCAGGAACATGCTGGCCGGGAAGCGCGGGGTGGACAGCTGCGTGTTCACGGTCTGCAGCAGCGCCGGATCCACGAAGAAGTTCTCATCGCGCTTGTGCAGGAAGGGCGCGGATTCACCCACGACGGTGAGCAGCGCGCCCACCAGCTGGGCGCAGCCCGGGTCGGACGTGCCGCTGGTGAGGGCCTGGTACACGCGGGAGCGGAGGAACCGCTTGTCCATGTCCGCTTCGCGGAACACGGGCGGCTCACCCGTTCCGAAGAAGAACTCCTTCTGGGCGAGAGCGGGAGACGACAGCAGGCTCAGGGACAGGGCGAGGAGGGCTCGAGAACGCATCGCTCGGGACCCTAACATGCCCGCCCCGGAGCGATCCTCCCCCGAGCGTGTCCGCACCTGCTCCGCGTGAAATCCCAGAGGGGCCGTCCGACGCGTCAGGTATTGCAACCGGAGGACCCGATGCGGCGGGGCTTCCATGACTTTCATCGCCTGCGACCCGGGGGCAGGGGGCGGAGCGACCGCGTGGGAGGCGTGCCGGGGCGGAGTCGGCCTGCTCGCGGGCGGCGACTTCTCAGGGGGCCGCGTCTTTTTCCGCCTGTTGGCGGCCCGGCCTTTTGTGTACCTTGCCCGGCGATATGCCGACGCCTCCCGAGACCACTCCGGCACCCGTCACCATCGCCCAGATCAAGAGCGAGGCGGAGCTCTTTCAAGCCCTGGCCATCCGTGAGGTGGTGTTCATCGAGGAACAGCACGTTCCCGAAGGCATCGAGCGCGACGCCGAGGACGCGCAGGCGTACCACGTGCTCGCCTACCAGGGTGGTCACGCCATCGGCACCGGCCGGCTGGTGAAGCTGCCGGAGCCTCCCGCGGGACAGACGGGGACGTGGGGGCAGATTGGCCGCATGGCGGTGCTCCAGGCGCACCGCAAGTCGCGCGTGGGCTCGCTGCTGCTGACGACGCTGGAGGAGGAGGCGCGCCGCCGCAACGTGACCGGCATCATGCTGCACGCCCAGCTCTACGCGCTCGACTTCTACAAGAAGCACGGCTACCAGCCGGTGGGCGCCGTCTTCGACGAAGCCGGCATCGACCATCTGGAGATGCACAAGCGGCTGTAGTCGCCGCGCGGTGTGCTTCAGCGCCTCGGAGGACGGGGCGCGGGCGGTTCGGCGTGGCGCGGATCCTCCGGCCACGAGTGCCGGGGATACTTGCGGCACAGCTCCTTGCGGATCGCCGGGTAGTGACGCTCCCAGAAGCCCGCCAGGTCGGTGGTCACCTGCACGGCGCGCATGTTGGGGGCCAGCAGGTGCAGCACCAGCGGCACGCGGCCCGCGCCCACGCTGGGCCCCTGGGCCAATCCGAAGAAGTCCTGCAGCCGTGACTCCACCCAGGGCGGCTTGCCCGGCTCGTAGTGCACCTTTACGCCGCGCCCACCGGGAAGGGTGACGCGCTCCGGGGCATGGTTCGCCAGCAGGCGTTGCTGCTCCTGCGTGAGGCGCGTGTAGAGCGCGTCCAGCAGCGACACGCCCTCCAGGTCGGAGAAGCTGCGCGCGCCCACGCACAGGGAGGCCAGCGCATCGCGCAGGAAGTTGGCGTCCACGGCGGGAAAGCCCGCTTCGGGGAAGGCCTTGGCGAGCAGCGCCACGCGGGTGCGCCACTGCTCCAGCGCCTCGGGCTCCGCGAAGCGCTCCGGGCCCGCGGCGAGCGCGGCTTCGGCCAGCACGCGCGCGGCCTCCTCGGACGGAGGGGCGGGGGTGCGCGTCTCCTCCAGCATGAGGTTGCCGTACGCCAGCCGGGTGAGGCGCTCCACGCGGCGCGAGTCCGGGTTCCACTGGAGGGTGTCCACCTCCTCCAGGGCGTCGGGGTAGAGGTCCAACAGCCACTCGGCCTCCACCGCGCTGGCGAGCCGCACGACGGCGCCGCGGCCGGGGCGCTCCTCGGCGTCCACGGCGACCATCAGCTCCGCGTCCTGGACGACGCTGAACTCGGACAGGCTGGTGGTGCCGCCGCCGAACATGAGCAGCTCGGGGGAACGGGGCCGCCGTCTGCGGGCGACGCGGTCCGGGTAGCCGGCGAGCACGCTGAGCATCAAGGCCTGCTCCACGTCCTCGGGACGGCCGGGCCGCGAGCCCTGCTCCCGCACGTTGCGCCGAAGCTGCTTCTGCACGCGCTCCACGGACTGCACCGCGCCCGCGTCCAGGGAGAGCGACTGCATGCGGCCGGAGGAGAAGCCGGAGCGTCCGGCTTCGCGGAAGCGCTCCAGCAGCTCCAGGAGGTCGGAGGGACCGCTGACGATGGCTGCCGCGCGTCCTCCGCCGCCCAGGTTGGCGCGGGCCTCGCGGCGGATGTCCCGTTCACCCATGAGCGCGGCGAGCAGCGCGGCATCGGCGCCAACGCCCCGGCGTTCACCCTCGACGATGACGCGGGCCTGCCGGGGGTGGACGGGGAAGCGCAGCAGCCGCTGGCCCACGTCCGTCACCTTGCCGCCCGAGTCCACGGCGCCCAGGCGGCGCAGCAGGGTCTCCGCGGCCTCCATCGCGGGCGCGGGGGGCGCTTCGAAGAACGGGAAGGTGGTCAGGTCCTTCACGCCCGAGGCGCGCAGCGAGAGCACGGTCTCGGCCAGGTCGGTGCGGCGGATCTCCGGGGCTTCCTGGTCGGGCCGTCCGTCGAAGTCGTGCTGGGTGTAGAGGCGCACGCAGTGGCCCGCGCGGGTGCGGCCCGCGCGACCGGCTCGCTGGGTGGCGGAGGCCCGGCTCACCTTGCCCAGCTTGAGCTGCGGCAGTCCGGACCAGGGCGAGTGGGACGCCACGCGCGCCAGTCCGCTGTCGATGACGACCGCGACCCCGTCGATGGTGACGGAGGTCTCCGCGACGTTGGTGGACAGGATGATCTTCCGGCGCGGGCTGCGGCGCACGGCGCGATCCTGCTCGGCGGGGGACAGGTCGCCATGCAGCGGGAGCACGTCGGCGTCGTGGCGTTCAGCGAACTCCGCGCAGGTGTCGCGCGCGCGGCGGATCTCCCCCGCGCCGGGAAGGAACACGAGCACGTCGCCGTCGACGCCCTGGGTGAACAGGCGCTTGAGCGCGGAGAGCACCTGTTGATCCAGGTGCCGCTCATCCGGAGCGGAGAGGTATTCGACGCTTACGTCGAAGCGGCGTCCCTCGGAGCGCAATGACGGTGCGCCGCCCAGGTACGCGCGGACGGGCTCGGCCTCCAGGGTGGCGGACATCACGACGAGCTTGAGGTCCGGCCGGGTCGTCTCCTGGAGCCTGCGCAGGAGCGCGAGCGAGATGTCCGCGGACAGGTGCCGCTCGTGGAACTCGTCAAGCACGACGATGCCCACGTCGCGCAGGGTGGCGTCGGTGAGCAGCCGTCGTCCGAGCACGCCCTCGGTGACGAAGGACATGCGGGTCTTCGGGCCGCGCACATCCTCGAAGCGGACCTGGTAGCCGACCGTCTCCCCCACGCGCTCGCCAATCTCCTCGGACACGCGCTGCGCGGCGAGCCGGGTGGGCAGCCGTCGGGGTTGGAGGACGACGATCTCCTTGCCCTGACCCAGGCCCGCCTCCAGGAGCGCCCGGGGGACGCGCGTCGTCTTGCCCGCGCCGGGAGGTGCCTCCAGCACGAGCGACCGCGCGCTCCGGAGCGTGGAGACGATGTCGGGCAGGAGGGGATCGATAGGGAGGGCGACGTCCGCCATGTCCGGGTTCCTCTTCACGGCGGGGGATTCACCGCGCGTCGGGTTTCAGGGCGTCCCTGTCTCGGACGGGTCGGTCTTCTTGCGGCGGCGGGGGCGGACGGCCTCCGGTGCTCCGGAAGCATCCTGCTCCGGAACCGGAGGACTCTCCGGCTGAGCGGCCCCGGCCCCGGTGTTCTTCGGAGGCCGGCCTCGACGCGCGGGGGGCCGAGCCGCGACGGGCTCCGCATCCGGAAGTTCCTCCGCGTCGGGAGCCGGGGCAGTGGCTTCCAGGGTCGCGCTTGAGGAGGTCTCCTCTCCGCCACCCAGGGCCGGTGCCTCCTCATCGGAGTGTTCCACGGGGGCCGCGGGCTGAGCATTCCGCCGACCCTTGCGCGTCGCTGGCGGAGTGGAGGGCGCCTCGGCCTCCTCGGGCGTGAAGTCTCCCTGCGCTTCGGCCGCATCCGTGCCATCCGCGGCCGCGTCATCATCCCCGGACGCCGTGTCCTCCGGACCCTCGAGCGCGTCGTCCTGCGCGGAGTCCACATCGTCCCCGTACGGATCAAACCCGTCCTCGGCGGAGAGGGCGAGCGAACGACCCGCGCGCTTCCGGGGCTTGAGGGTGAGGCCCGCGGCCTCGAAGACCCCCGGCACGGGAACGAGCGCGGCCTCGGCGAGCAGCCGTCCCTGCCGCAACGCCACATCCAGTCGCCGCCCCAGCGCCACCAGGGACTCGCGCAGCGCGGCCTCTTCCTCTGGAGGCAGTGGGGTAGGGGACAGGCTCGCGTTCCACGCGGCGAACGTCGAAGCCACCAGCTCCACGACGGGGCGCACCATCGCGAAGTCGTCGCGGGAGAAGATGCGGGTGACGTAGGAACTCTTGAACCGGCGCTCGTAGGAGGACGCGTACTCGTTCACGAGCTCGACGGGGGCCCGCCGGAGCTGGGGGAACTTGAGGTGCGGGAAGAGGGCCTCGATGACCGGGGCCCGGCTGCTGGCGGTGAAGGTGATGCCCGCGTGCAGCTTCTCCAGCGCATCCACCCACCGGCCCTGCTGATCGAACGAGAACTCCTCGCGCGCCTCGTCCAGTTCGGGCAGGTCCTTCACCTGCTCCAGCAAACCGGGCGCCGGCTCCCGGGCCTCGCGCAGGCGCTCCAGCGCGGAGGCGAGCCACTGCTTCTCGGCCTCCAGCCCCGGCCTGCCGACGACCATCTCCTCCGCCGTGGCGAGTCGGGCCTCGAAGGCCTCTGCGAAGCGGATCAGCTCATAGGATTCGAGCGTGGACGACATGCGTGGACTCCTCGGAGGGGCGGCGGAGATAGCACACCTTCACCGTCCGACGAGCAGGGCCTCCAGGGCTTCAGGGGCGGAGAAATCCGCGAAGGCCCATTCGGCGCCGGCGTCGCGCAGCGCCTGGGGCGTGAAGTTGCCCGTACCGACGCCAATCGTCTCCGCGCCAATGCCCTTGGCGGCCGCGACGTCCTTGGGCGTATCGCCGATGATCACCACCCGGCACGCCTCCAGGGGCTGGCCCAGCTGCGCGGCCCCGGCCTGGGCGCCGTGCCGGATGAGGGCCACGCGGTCCTCGAAGTCGCACCCGAAGCCGCCGAAGGCGAACTGATCATGGATGCGCACGCGCTCCAGCTTCACCCGGGCGCCCGCGCGCACGTTGCCGGTGCCCAGCCCCACGGCGAAGCCCGACCGGGAGCGCGCCTCCAGCACGGCCTCGCGCATGCCGGGGTGCACGCGGTACTCGCGCTCATCGACCTTGGGGACCTCCTCGGCCAGGTGGGCGACGTACGCGTCGACGACCGCGCTGATGGTCTCCTCGGAGACCGGCACGCCGATGATGCCCAGCGCCTTGCGGACGATGGCCCGGTCCGTCATGCCGGACATGCTGAAGCCATCGCACGCGTCGCGGCGCTGATGGAGGCGTTCGAAGGCCAGGGCCATCGAGCGACGTCCCGCGCCGCCAGTGGTGACGAGGGTGCCATCGATGTCGAAGAGAAGGACGGTGGGGCGCATGGCCCCTCATCTAACGGAAGGCCCCGCCCGACGCGAGCCCCGAACAATCCGCCCGGGTGGGCACTTCAGGGCTCGGCCAGCGTGAGGCCCTGCTGGAGGGCCTCGCGCACCTGGGGAACGTCCTCCCGGGGGAGCCGCTCCTCCAGCGCCTCCCGCACCTGTTGGCCTCCCAGACGACCGAGCGCCTGGGCCACCGCCTCGCGGATCCGCACATCCCGGTCCTCCAGCCGGGCCCGCAGCGCCGTCACGGCCTCGAACCCCAGGCATTGACCGAGCGCCGCCGCGGCCCGGGTGCGGACGTCCGCGGGACGGCGGGGATCCTCCATCATCGCCTGGAGTGTCTGCCCTGCCTGGGGCGCTTCCACCAGTGACAGCGCCGTCACGGCCCGCATCCGTTGCGCGTCGGGGACGTTCGGATCCTCCGTGAGCGCCGCGAGCACGGGAACCACGTCCGGTCCCAGGCTGCGCCAGGCCGCCCCCGCCAGGGAGGGCTGCGCGAGCAACCTCAGGGCCTCGTCGCGCAGGGGGCCGGGCACGGGGGCCACCGAAGGTGGTGGCGAGGAAGGCTGGGCCGCCGCATGGACGCTCGCGCGGGCCGGCGCCGCATTGGACACGGCCCCCACGCCCGCGAGCACGGCGAGGCCGAACAGTCCCACCCGACGCGACAGGGAGGGGCGCGATGGTGCCGGCGAGGGACGAACACCGCGGGGGCGGGACGACGGGCTCGGCATGCGGGACTCCCGGTGGAGTGGGGTCCCCGTTATACGACGGCTGCCGGTCCAGACTCGATACGGCTAAGGTCCCCGCGCATGGCCGGACGCGTTTTCTTCTTTCTCCAGCACGCCACGTACGAGCCCGCCTACCAGGCCGGCTCCATGGGCATCACCGCCGCCGCGATGGGCGACGACGTCTACTTCGTCTTCGCCTTCGAGGCCCTGCGCCAACTGGTCCGGGGCGGTTTCGGCCTCGCGCACAGCGAGCGCGAGCGCACGGAGGCGGCCCGGGCGGAAGGGCTCAACGTCCCCACGCCGGCCCGGATGCTCGAGGAGGCCCGGGCCCTGGGTGCGAAGCTCGTGGCCTGTGACACCACGGTGCGCATCTGCGGCCTGACGCCCCAAGAACTGCAGGGCACCCTGGACGAGGTCATGGGTCTCGCCTCCATCTGGCGCCTGACGGAGGGCGCGCGCGTCCTCACCCTGTGAGCGGGTGGAACCTCGTGCCCGTCGGTTGGGTGTGGGTGTCCGACGCAGGATGGAGCGTGGTCCCGCGGGATCGCCTGTTGTTGCAACTTGGCAGCTTCACCTGAATGGGACCTGCTTGCTGCGAGTCGCTGTAGCCTCGGTGGGCGCTCACGCGTTACGCTGGGGCCTCGTGGTTCGTGGTTCCCCTCCAAGAAGGAAATACCCAAAGCCTATGCGCGCCAAGTCGACCCCCCTGAGCGCACTGCTGGCCGGCATCGTCGGTGGTGCCATGATGGCCGGCTGTCAAACGTATGACTTCGAGCCGGTGGATCCGCTCGCGATCGCCCAGACGACGAAGGAGACGGTGATCACGGCGCGCGGCAGCAAGCCGGACGTCATGTTGCTGGTGGACACCTCCGGCTCCATGACGTTGCCCGTGGAGCCCGAGCTGACCGTGAACGGCGTGAAGGTCTGCCACGGCAAGAACGAGTTGGGCCAGGACTACATCTGCGGCGAGAACCGGCCTCCTTGCGATACGGCCAAGTGCCCCACGCGCTGGTCGGAGCTGCAGGCCGCCATGGGCCCGTTCCTCACGGAGAGCGGCAGCCTCGTCCGCTTCGGCCTGACGACGTATCCCGCGCCCATCACGGTGGAATCCCCCACCGTGGCCCAGCTCTGCGCCGCGGCCGGCGAGGGCGGGAACGGGAGCGTTCGCCTCGCGATCCCGACCACGTTGGACTCGGACCTGGAGCTGCTGGACCACGCGAAGGGCCTCAACGCGATCCTGCAGGCGATTCCCAACAGCGGTGAGAACCGCCCCCGCGGTGGTACGCCGACGAGCGGAAGCCTGGCGTTCACGGGCTCGCTGCTGACGACGGACCCGGCGGAGCGCCCGCAGATCATCATCCTGTTGACCGACGGTCTGCCGAACTGCAACGTGAACAACGAGTACAACGGCAGCCAGGCCGAGCAGTGCAGCTGCACGGTGGCCACGTCGCAGTGTGTCGTGGAAGAGAGCCCGTACTACAAGCGGGGCTGCCTCGATAAGAACGCCTCGGTCGCGGCGGTGCAGGCCCTGAAGGAGCGCCAGATCTCCACCATCGTCATCGGCTTCGGCGCGGAGACGTCGGAGGGCGCCGGCCCCCAGGTGCTCAACGCGATGGCGGGCGCGGGCGGCTTCGCGCGCACGTGCCGAGCGGACATCGACTGCGGCGCGGGTGATACCTGCAACGTGGCCACCCAGCTCTGCGGCCGTGGCTTCTATCAGGCGGGAAACCAAGTGGAGCTGGCGGCCGCGCTGAAGTCGATCAGCGAGCGGCTCATGCCCGGCGAGCCCTGCTACATCCCGCTCGACCCGAGCCAGATGCCGTCCGACCCGTCGCTCATCGTGGTCTACATCAACGGCGAGCGCACGCTCGGGGGGCCGGACTCCTGGTCGGTGGTCGACACGGGCGTGCGGTTCACTGGCAGCACCTGCACGCGCCTCGAAGCGTCGCGTCCGGAAGCGCCGGTCAGCGTCGAAGTGCGCGCCATCCGCGAACTCTAGACAGCGGCGGGTGGAGGCGGCTTTACCCGGGCCATGGCGGGGGTTATAGGACCTCGCCGGGCCGGTCGCCTCCGCCATGAAAATCACTGTCCTCTCGCGCTCCGCCTCCATTTCGTCCACGCGGCGGATCGTCGACGCAGGTCGCGCGAGGGGACATCGGGTGCGCGTGCTCAACCCGCTCCGGGTGCAGATGCATCTGGACGGGGGCAGCCGGGCGACCCTCCTCTACGACCGCAAGAAGCTGACGCCCACCGACGTCGTCATCCCGCGCATCGCCCTGTCCATCAGCACGTATGGACTCGCGGTGGTGAACCAGTTCGGCCTGGCGCGCGTGCCCCTGGTGAACCATGCCCAGGCCATCGCGCAGTCGCGCAACAAGATGCGCGCGCTCCAGCTCATGTCCGCCCACGGCATCGACATCCCGGCCACGGTGATGGCCCGCGACGCCGCCCACCTCAAGGAGATGGTCGGGCTCGTGGGGGGAGTCCCCGTGCTGGTGAAGCTCCTCCAGGGCCAGGAGAAGCACGGCGTGATGGTGTGTGAGAGCCTCCAGTCGCTGGAGGCCGCGCTGGAGGCCGTGCTGGGCCTGGGCCACAACATCGTCATGCAGGAGTACGTGCGAAGCACCGGCCAGGATGTCCGGGTGCTGGTGGTGGGCGGCGAGGCGGTGGCGGCGGTGCTGCGCAAGCCGCGCCCAGGCCGTCTCTCGCACACGCTGAACCGGGGAGCCCGGCTGGAGGCCCTGGCGCTGTCTCCGGGGCACCGTGCCATTGCGGAGAAGGTCGCCCGGCTGGTGGGCCTGGAGGTGGCCGCGGTGGACATCCTGGACGTGCAGGGGCAGCCGAAGGTCTTTGAGGTGAACAGCTCGCCCGCGCTGCTGGAGATGGAGGCCGCGACGGGCATGGACCTGGCCACCCCCATCATCCTGCGCGCGGAGGCGCTGGTCGCCGGGGCTGCTCCCGTGTGGAGCGCCGCGCTGGAGACGCCGCAGGCGCTGCTTCCGCCGCCGCCGCCGCGCAAGGCCATCGTGAAGGTGGGCGCGCCCCGGAGTTAGAAGAGAAAGGGCTCCCCGCGCGTCCCAAGCCCCGGTATACGAGCGCCGCCTTCCAGGAGAAGACCCATGCCGAGCCCCCGCCGCTTCCCGCACCTGGCCACCCTGCTGCTGACCCTCGTCAGCGCCCCGGTGCTGGCCCAGGACGTGGACCCCGCCACCCTCTACGAAGTGACCACCGAGGGCACGTCGACGCAGGTGAAGGCGGGAGGGCAGGGCACCTTCGTGCTGGCCATCAAGTCGAAGGCCGGGGCCCACGTCTCCGACGAAGCCCCCCTGAAGCTGGAGCTCACGGGCACCCAGTTGACGCCCGCGCAGAAGTCGCTGACCCGCGAGCAGTCCGTGGCGAAGAAGGCCCAGGGCCAGCAGTTCGTGGATCCGCGCTTCGAGGTCCCCTTCACGGCGGTCGCCGCCGGCAAGGGCACGCTGGACGCGACGCTGACCTTCTTCATCTGCACGGAGAAGATCTGCGCCCGTCAGAAGAAGACCTTCTCGCTGCCCGTCGAGGTCCAGTAGTCCCCATGCGAGAGCGTTCACCCAAGGCCGGCAGCGAGCGCGAGCGCGGTGGCACCGAAGCCCCGCGCTACGTCTATGGCGTCAACCCCGCGCTGGAGGCCCTGCGGGCCCATCCCGACGCCGTGGAGCGCATCTTCATCGTCGACGGGCAGGTGGGCGCCAAGGCCGCGGGCGAACTGCTCAGCCGCGCGCGGGACGCCGGCGTCCGGGTGGAGAAGGTCGGCAAGGAGCGGCTGAACGCCATGGCGGAAGGGGGCGTGCACCAGGGCGTCGTCGCCGAACTCCGGGGCTTCCAGTACGTCGACCTGGAGGACGTGCTCGCCGTGGCGAAGGCGCGCTCGCAACCGCCCCTCGTGGTCGTGCTCGACGGCATCCAGGATCCGCACAACCTGGGGGCCATCATCCGCTCGGCCCACGCGCTCGGGGCCCACGGCGTCGTCCTGGCCAAGGACCGCGCGGTGCAGGTGACGGGCACGGTGGCCAAGGCCTCCGCCGGCGCTGTCGAATACTGCGCCATCGCCCGCGTCACCAACATCTCCCGCGCTCTGGAAGAACTGAAGGAAGCGGGCCTCTGGGTCGCGGCCGCGGACATCGAGGGCTCCGAACCCCTTTGGAGTGCCCGGCTGGACGGTCCCCTGGCGCTCGTCGTGGGGGCCGAGGGGGCGGGCGTGAGGGAAGGGGTCCTCAAGCATTGCGACTTCCGCCTCCGGATTCCCATGGGCGGTCAGGTCGGTTCATTGAATGCGTCGGTTTCCGCCGCGATTCTGCTATACGAGGTCGCCCGTCAACGGGGCCGTCCGGCCCGCTGACGAACCCGGATCAATCTCCTTGACTTGGAGAGTGGGGACTTCTAAAAGGTCGCGCCTCTCAAGTCGCTGCCGGGTGGTTGACGGTCCGCCCGGGATGAGGTAGGGCGGGGCAGTTGCTGGAGTGACGCCGGTGTAGCTCAGTCGGTAGAGCAACTGATTTGTAATCAGTAGGTCGCGGGTTCAAATCCCGCCGCCGGCCAGGTAGGACGGGCCGCGGAGAAGGGCCCGGGGCACGCAGTCGGTTTTGCAGTTTGTGTGTAGGAAGCGGCCGCAGCACCACAATCGAATATCTGGAGGGATACCCAAGCGGCCAAAGGGAGCAGACTGTAAATCTGCCGGCTCTACGCCTTCGATGGTTCGAATCCATCTCCCTCCACTCGGCAATGCGGGAATAGCTCAGTTGGTAGAGCGTCAGCCTTCCAAGCTGAATGTCGTGGGTTCGAATCCCATTTCCCGCTCCAACCGTTGTAGTGCATCGCCAAGCCCTGATAGCTCAGTTGGCAGAGCGCGTCCTTGGTAAGGACGAGGTCACCAGTTCAATCCTGGTTCAGGGCTCCATTTTTCGAGGAGTGTCATGTCCAAGGAAAAGTTCGATCGCAGCCTGCCCCACGTGAACATCGGAACGATTGGGCACGTGGACCACGGCAAGACGTCGCTGACGGCCGCCATCACGAAGGTGCTCGCCAAGTCGGGCGGCGCCACGTTCATGGCGTACGACCAGATTGACAAGGCGCCGGAAGAGCGGGAGCGCGGCATCACCATCTCCACGGCGCACGTGGAGTACAAGACGAAGAACCGCCACTACGCGCACGTCGACTGTC
>NZ_RAWI01000188.1 GCF_003612125.1 Corallococcus praedator | reverse complement strand
CGTGGTGGTGCCCTCTTCCGCCACCACCACGTGCCCACCCGCCGCGGCCTCCAGCAGCGCCGCTTCATCCAGCGGCCAGGCCCGGCGCGCATCCAGCACGCTCCAGTCCGGTTCGTTCCGCACGGCCTCCAGTGCCGCGAGCCCCAGCGGGCCCAGCGTCACCAGCGTCAGCCGGGGCACGGCCGCGCGCTTCAGCCAGCGGGCTCCCGCCACGGGCGCCTCGCCCACGTGCAGCTCCGGGGGCACCGCCGGCAGCGTGCCACGCGGGAAGCGCAGCACGGACGGCCCGGGGGCCTGGAGCGCGGTGGTGAGCATGGGCGACAGGTCCTCGCCCACCACCGGGGCCCACTGCGTCAGGCCCGGCAGCGGCCGGAGGAAGGACACGTCGTACGCGCCCTGGTGCGTGGCGCCATCCGCGCCCACCAGCCCCGCGCGGTCCACCGCGAAGACGACGGGCAGGCCCGGCAGGCACACGTCGTGGACCACCTGATCATACGCGCGCTGGAGGAAGGTGGAGTAGACGACGCACACCGGCCGAGCCCCCGCCGCGGCCAGTCCCGCGCAGAAGGTGACGGCGTGCTGCTCCGCGATGCCCACGTCGTGCACGCGGTCCGGGAAGCGCGCCTTCAGGCCCGTGAGCGCGGAGCCCTCCAGCATCGCGGGCGTGACGGCCACCACGCGCGGATCCCGCTCCAGCGCTTCGCCCAGCACCGTGGCGAACGCCTCGCTGAACGTGGGCAGTCCCCCGCGCGAGCGCACGAGCTTGCCGGCGCGCCACTCGTAGGGCCCCATCGCATGGCCGCGCGTCTGCTCGTCGGCCTCCGCGGGGGGAAAGCCGCGCCCCTTCTTCGTCAGCGCGTGCACCACCACCGGCCGCGAGGAGGCCTTCGCCTCGCGCAGCGCCTGCGTGAGCGCGCCCAGGTCGTGCCCGTCCACCGGGCCCAGGTAGGTGAAGCCCAGCGATTCGAAGAACGCCCTCGCGTTGCGCGTGCGCAGGAGCGCGGGGATGGCGCCCACGTTCGCGCTGATGGACATCTGGTTGTCGTTGACCACCACCACCAGCGGCAGGTGGCTGCCTCCGGCGTTGTTGAGGCCCTCGAAGCTCAGGCCGCCGGTGAGCGCGCCGTCCCCCACCACCGCCACCACGTGGCCCCGGTGATGCAACTGTCGCCGGCCCGCGAGCACGCCCAGCGCCGCGGAGATGGCCGTGCACGCGTGGCCCGCCGCCAGGGCGTCGTGGGGGCTCTCGCGCGGATCCAGGAACGGAGAGATGCCGCCCGCCTGCCGCAGCGTGTGCATCTGGTCGCGCCGGCCGGTGAGCAGCTTGTGCGCGTACGCCTGGTGCCCCACGTCGAAGAGGAGGGCGTCCTGCGGCGTGTGGAAGACGCGGTGCAGGGCCACCACCAGCTCCACCGCGCCCAGCGACGCGCCCAGGTGTCCGCCCACCCGGCCGCACAGCGTGATGATGGCCTCGCGCAGCGCCTCGCACAGGCCAGGCAGCGCGTCCTCGGACAGCGCGCGCACCTCCGCGGGAGACGACACCCCGGACAGCACGTCCGCCATCAGGACGTCCGCTCCACCGAGTAGCGCGCCAGGGCCGCCAGCGGACCGTCCGCGCCCTCCAGCGGACGCACCGCGGCCTCCGCCGTCGCCACCAGCTCACGGGCCCGGCGCCGCGACGCCTCCAGCCCCAGCACCGCCGGGAACGTGAAGCGCCCGGCCTCCGCGTCCGCGCCCGCGGGCTTGCCCAGCTGCTCCGCGCTGGCCGTCACGTCCAGCACGTCGTCGGCGATCTGGAACGCCAGCCCCACTGCGTCGCCGTAGGTCTCCGCGCTCACGAGCGCCGCCAGGTCCCCGCCCCCGGCCAGCACGCCCATGCGGCATGCCGCGCGGATGAGCGCGCCCGTCTTCATCCGGTGCAGCCGGATGAGGTACGCCTCCGTCGCCGCCCGGTCCTCCGCGGTGTCCAGCACCTGGCCACCCACCATGCCCGCCGCGCCCGCCGCCCGCGCCAGCTCCGCGCACAGCAGGCCGCGCACCGGCTCCGGCCCGCTGGCCATCACCGTGAAGGCCTCCGTGAGCAGCCCGTCCCCGGCCAGGAGCGCCAGCGACTCGCCGAACATCTTGTGGTTCGTCGGCTTGCCCCGGCGCAGGTCGTCGTTGTCCATGCTGGGCAGGTCGTCGTGCACCAGCGAATAGGTGTGCACGTACTCCAGCGCGCACGCCGCATCCACGGCCACCTCGTTGCGGGTGCTCGCCCTGGCCACCGCGTCCGCGAACGCGAGGCACATCACCGGACGCAGCCGCTTGCCGCCCGCGAGCAGTGAATAGCGCATGGACTCCGCGAGCCTGGCCGGCGTGCCGGCGGGAACCAGCCGGTCCGCGCGCTCGCGCAGCAGCTCCTCCACCCGCGCCTGGTGCGAGCGCATGAAGGGTTCCAGTTCAAAGGCGGCCATCGGCTTCAAGGCTCCTGCACCACGTCGGTGGGAATGAGTTCGCGGATGCGCTGGACGAGCGTGTCCAGCTCCAGCGGCTTCACGAAGTAGTCGGCGGCGCCGACCTCCATGCCCCGCCGCTTGTCCTCCGGGTCTCCCCGCCCGCTGATGAAGATGATGGGGATGTCCCGGAACTGCTTGTTCTGCTTCACGGCCTGGCACAGCTCGAAGCCGTTGATCCAGGACATGTTCACGTCCAGGAGGATGGCGTGCGGCCGGTGCAGCTCCAGCGAGGCGACCAGTCGCAGGCCGTTGGCCGCGGACGTCACCTCGAACCCTTCTGACCCCAGGGCCTCGGAGAGCAGTTCGCGCGTGTCACGGTCGTCATCCACAATGGTGATCTTCGGCTTCGACATTCCCGGCCTCCGCCCTTCCCCTGTTTCCTAGAACGGGACATCGTCCTCCGGCGGCGGACGGGCCGTGCTGCTCGCCCGGGGAGCAGCCTGGGGAGCGGGACGGGACGCCACCGCCAGGGGCGCGACGACCTCCTGGCCGTCCTCGTCCACCAGCAGCTGCTCGATGCGCTGTTCGGCCTCCGTGAGGAGCTTCTCGCCCCGGCGGACGAGCCGGATGCCTTCCTCGAACGCCTTGAGCGAGTCCTCCAGCGACAGCTCGCCGCTCTCCAACCGGGCGACCGTCTGCTCCAGACGCGACACCACGTCCCCGTACTGCTCGGGGGCGGCCTCCACCTTCGGGTTCTTTTCCGACTTCGCCACGGCCATCCACCTCCCCGAGCGGGGCGCGGAATGTAGAGGGTGGCCCGCTAGCAGTCCACCGGCCCTTTCAGGCCAGTGACGGTCGCTTCGATTTCTTCACACCCGCCCAGCGTCTGGGCGCCATGGGCGGCCAGCTTGATGCCCAGCACGTCCCCCACCACCACGTCCCCCATGGAGCGCACCACGACGCCGTCCCGCTGGCGGAACGTCACCGCGTAGCCGCGCGACATCACCTTCAGCGGGCTCAGGGCGTCCAGGCGTCCCCCCAGGCGTCCGAAATGCGTCTGCGCGGAGGACAGCGCCCCCCGCTGGAGTTCGAGCAGCCGCGCGCGCGCCTTCGCCACCCGCGCGCGCCGCTTCCGACAGGCGCATGGCGAGCTTGAGCAGGTGCGAGCGCTGCTCTCCCAGCCGCGTCTGGGGCCGCGCCCGCTGCAACCGCTCCTGCAGGGCGCGCAGCCGCTCGCGGTGTTCGCGCGCCTGGGGGCGCAGCACGCGCATCATCGCCTCCACCTGTTCGGACAGGTGCAGGCGCTGCTGGTTCACCGCGCGCCGGGGGTCGGTGAGCCGCGCGGCGAGCTGGCCCTGACGCTCGCGCAATTCCAGCACGCGGCGCTCGAAGGCCCGGCGCAGCCGTCCGGACTGCGTGGCCAGCGTCAGCTCCAGGTCCGCGAGGACGGGAGACAGCCGCTCCGCCGCCGCGCTGGGCGTGGGCGAGCGCAGGTCCGCGACGAAGTCCGCGATGGTGAAGTCGATTTCGTGGCCGATGGCGGACACCACCGGCACCGGCGAGGCGAAGATGGCGCGCGCCACCCGCTCCTCGTTGAAGGTCCAGAGATCCTCCACGGAGCCTCCGCCGCGCGTCACGACGATGACGTCCACGTCGGTGCGGCCCAGCCGCTCGATGGCCCGCGCCACGTCCTCCTCGGCGCCCTCGCCCTGCACGCGCGCGTCCGCCAGCAGCACGCCCAGCCGGGGGTTGCGCGAGTGCAGCACGCGCAGGAAGTCCTGGAGCGCCGCGCCCGTGCGGCTGGTGACGACGCCAATCCTCCGGGGCAGGAAGGGCACGGGCCGGGGCGGCCGCACGCGCCGGTCGCCGATGAGCCCCTCGGCCGCCAGCCGCTGCTTGAGCTGTTCGAACGCGAGCGCCATCGCGCCCTCGCCCACGGGCTCCAGCCGGCTGACGATGAGGCTGTAGCGGCCCTGCGGCTCGTACAGGTCCACGCTGCCCTCGGCCAGGACCTCCATGCCGTCGCGCAGCGCGAAGCGGATCCGCGACGCCATCGAGGCCCACACCTTGGCGTCGATGGACGCGTCCGCGTCCTTGAGCGTGAAGTACCAGTGGCCGCGCGCGTTGGCGCCACGGAAGCTGGACACCTCGCCGCGCACCAGCACGCGCGGGAAGCGCGACTCCACCGTCTGCTTCAACTGGCGCGTCAGCTCGCCCACCGACAGCACCGTGCGCTCCGCGCGCGGCACCGGGATGGGCGCCGGGGCCAACGGCGGCGGCGCGACAGGTTCGGCCTTCGGCGGGAGCGCGGGCGCGGCCGGCTTGCCGCCGGCGGCCTTCGTCCCCGGGGAAGCTGGACGCAGGGGAGGCAAGAGCGACGTGCCGAAGAGGTCGCCCTGCCCCTCCTCGGGGGGCGGCGGCTCCGCGCCCTTGCGCTTCTTCATCGCGACAGCTTCTCGACCCAGCCCTGGGCCTTGCCGTGCAGTTCGTCGTCGGCCGGCGTCATCGCGACGACGTCCCTGAACTGGGGCAGCGCCTCGTCCGGGCTGGAGTCCTTGATGGAGTAGGCCTGGAGGTACAGGTCCTTCGCCTTGCCCCGCAGGTCGCTGACGATGTTCGCGGCGCCCGCGTGGTTGGGGTCCGCCTGGAGCGCGCGGCGCGCGTTCTCCATCGCCTTCGTCCACTGGGCGGAGGCCTTCGCGGCGACGGCGTTCTTGTAGAAGATCGTCGCCGCGCGGGTGCCCGCGTTGCGCGCCATCTTGCTGCCCCGGCCGTCGGTGATGTCCTTGTCGAGCGCGAGCAGCCGCGTCAGGCCCTTGGCGTCCAGGTCCTCCAGCTTCTTGTAGAGGTTCCCGAACTCCGTCATCTGCGACATGTACTGCTTGCACTGGGGCGTCTTGCCCAGGCACGTGTTGAGGATGGCCACCGCGCCGGTCATGTCACCGTCGCGGAAGCGGTCCACGGCGGGCTCCCAGGGCTTGGGCGCCGCCACCACCTTCACGGGCTCCGGACGCGTCAGGTCCGCGATGATGCGCGCGGCCTCATCGTTGATGAGCTTGCCGTCGCGGTGCTCCGGGAAGGTCGCCAGCACGTCGTCGGTGATGGCCTTGGCCTTCTGCACCGACTCCAGCTGACGGGAGGCCATCATCGTGTTGGCCTCCTTCGTGCGCGCGTCGGCCGCGTCGGTCAGCGCCCGGCGGGCCGTCTTCAGCTGCTCATAGAGCTGCGTGTCGCTGCTCACCTTGGCGAGCGACGCCTGCGCGGCCGCGAGCTCTCCCCGGGTCATCGCCGCCTGGGCCGCGGTCAGGTGCCCCTGGTTGGGGATCTCCTTCTCCGCGGCCTTCAGGTAGTCGGCCACGCCGGGGTACTCGGGGGCCTGCTCCTGGAGTTCCTGGAGCTTCACCTTGGCCTGCTGCCACTGGCCCTCACGCACCAGGTTCTTGGCGTCCTGGAACATGCCGCCCAGCTGCTCGCGATAATCGCGCTGCTCCTGCTCGATGCGGCCCTGCTCCTCCTGCTGCTGCTTCATGCGCGAGCGCGCGACGCCCAGGCCGGCGAGGAGCACCACCACCACGCCGACGCCCGCGAGCTTCATCCGCATCCGCTTGCGCTGCAGCTCCGGCGTCAGCTCCGCGGCGGCGGAGGCGCGCGACGTCTGGGGGCGCGCGCGACCGGGGCCGGGACGCACGGGCACCGCCGAGGAGGAGCGGCTCCCGCTCGGGGCTGGCCGGGGCCGGCTGGGGCCCGCGGGCGCCTGCACCTTGGCGGTGCTGTTGGCCACGTCCTCGTAGCGCAGCTCCGAGTCGCCCATCGTGATGATGTCGCCGTTGGCCAGCAGCGTCTCGTCGGTGACGGGCTCGTCGTTGACGAGCGTGCCGTTGCCCGACTTCATGTCGCTGACGTACCAGCCCGCGGACTCCTTGCGCAGCGTGATGTGCTTCCGGGAGACGGACGTGTCCTGCAGGCAGATGGGATTTTCGGAGGCGCGACCGACGGTGTACTCGAGCTCGGAGAGCGGGAACTCCGCGCCCTCGCTAGGGCCCGCGATGACCACGAGCTTCGCGGGCTTCGGCGCGGAGACACCGGCGGTCGACCGGCGGACCGGCGCGCGTTGTCCGGTCCCGGAAGAGGGCGTACCCGAAGTAGGCCTTCGGCGGGCTGGGGGAGGACCGTTCGACATGGTGTTCACCGCGTCCTGCTGAGGGGGGCACGAACCCTAGAGTTCATGCTCATAGGCTTTTTCCAGCGCGAGATTGTGGCAGCGATGCTCGGTGCTAGGGAAGCGTCTCCGCACTTCCGCCAGGGCCGCGACCGCCTGCCGTCGGCTGCGGAACTGGACCGCCTGCTGGAATTCCAGCATCAGCTGACCGCAGCGGTGGTCCAGCTCTGTTGAAATCCGGGCGATCCGCTCCCGGACGTCCTCGTAGAGGTCCGGCTTGTCGTCGAGCGCTTCCAGGGTGATCCACGCGGAGCGGTACTGCTGCCAGGCCCGGAAGAGGTTCTCCCCGCCCACGTCCTTCAACTCATAGAACCGGGCGCCCGCCGTCGCCGCTTCCCGAGCGGAGGCCAGCAGTTGATCCGGCGGCAGCTCCGGCACCGGGATGATCTCCAACCGGAGGTTCCAGATGCGCCAGGTCTCCTGCCCCGGGGGGTTGAGGGCGTTGTCGAAGAGCAGCTGGTTGTTCTCGTTGCGGCGCAGCAGGCCCGGGGGCATGACCTGCTCCAGCTCGCGCTCCTGCGTCTGGGCTGTGTCCGGCGGGACCCAGCCCAGGGACACGCCGTTGAGCGACAGGTTGACCTCGTCCTTGGCGATGTTGCTGGCCTGGTAGTGCAGCACCGCCACCGCGCGGGTGGGCGAAACGAAGCGGAAGTCGAAGACCTTCTCGTCCGCGTGGGGCCAGCGCACGCCCTGCCCCAGGCCGAACGAGTCCGGCACCGGCTCCAGGCCCAGCTTGAAGGGCTCCCGGCCCGGCAGCTTGAGCGAGGTGGACGACAGGACGGTGATGACGCCGAACAGCGCCGCCAGGACGATGACGCCCGCGACGGACGCGTAGCCGACGCGGCGCAGCTTGGACTGGCGGTTCCAGAACAGGACGAACTGGCCCCCCAGCGTGCGGGCGAGTTGGCGGCGCCTCCGGGCCTTGTCGGCGGCGGTCGAGGGTTCGACCTTCGCGACGACCGTCACGGAGCGCGCCGGCTGCGAGGAGGCGTCCTCCGGGTCGGACGGCGGGAGGGGCTGGGTGGCGTCGCTCTCGTCCGGGGACAGCAGGGCCAGCAGGCCGGCCTCGCCTGGCAGCGAACCGGACAACGGCGCGGAGGCCGCCGGCGCGTCCGGACGGTCCTTGCCCACGAACGTCACCGGTTCAAAGGGCGGAGGCTGCGGGACGGGAGCGCTGCGCGCGGGAGCATGCGCCAGCACGGGGGGCGCGCCAGGACCGTCCTGGCCGACGAAGGTCCTCACCTCCGACGACTCGTCGGGTGGGGCGGAAGCGATGCGCTGCTCCTGCCCCACGAACGTCGGCGGTTCCTCGGTGACGACGGGGGCGGCCACCTTCGGGGGCACCCCATGGAGCACCGGACGCGGCACGAGCGGATTGACGGGAGGGATGGGCCGCAGGTCGAGGACCGTCCTCTCCTCGGGCTCCTCTTCCACCACCGGCGGAAGCGACGGTGCCTCGGGGGCCGCCGGCGCCGTGGCTGCTTGGGGCGGTGGCTCCGGCGGGGTGACGACCGCGGGGATAGCCATCAGCGTGCGCTCCTCGGGCTCGTCCTGATCCGAGAAGGACAGCGCGGGGGGCGCCACGGGGGGCGGCGGAAGCAGGAACTCCGGCGACTCCACCGCGGAGATCGCCATGAGCGTGTGCTCTTCGGGCTCGTCCGGATCCACCGGGGACAGACCCACCGGAGGAGGAGGAAGCACAGGCTCCGACGACTCCACCGCGGAGATCGCCATCAGCGTGCGCTCTTCGGGCTCGTCCGGATCCACCGGGGACAGGCCCACCGGAGGCGCGTTCCACGAAGCCACGGGAGCGCTCACCGGAGGCGGCATGTGACCGGGGAAGGACAGCACGGGGAGGCCAGGAGCCCCTGACGCGGGAGCTGTTCCGCCACGCACGGGCACGGGAGCCACGGCGGGCGCCAGCGCCGGGACGGAAGGCAGCAGGGGCACCGACGCCACCGCATTCTTGAGCACGGGTGGCGACGCGGGCGACTTCGCACTCGAGGGAGGAGCGACGGGCGGCGCGTCCCTTCGCGGGGCGGACGGGCCCGGCGGCGCGGCGGCGGCATCCGCCTGGAGAGACGGGGACTTCGCAGGCTCGGCCCCTCGCGCGGCGCCGCGCCCCAGGGAGGGGCGATTCAGCGCGGGCGCGCCAACCGCGGGCAGGCCCGGGGCGGCCTTCTTCGGCGTGGCGGCAGCGAGCACGGGCCGGCCCGGAGGGGCGGCCTTGTTCGGAGAAGCGGAGGCGTCTGGAGAGGCAGGGCCCGGTGCCGCGAATTTGCCCGACGTGGAGGCGCCAGCGGCGGACTGGCTCGAAGCAAGAGGTCCGCTCTTCGCGGGAGCACCCGCGACGGAAGGGCCCGGTGCCGAGGCGCGCCCCTGCGCGGGAGTCGCTCCCGCCGGAGGGGCAGCCCTGCTCGGCGCGGGTGCGCCGACAGCAGGAAGGCCCGGTCCGGAAGCGCGACCCTGCGCGGGCGCTCCGACCGCGGGAAGGTCGGGCGCGGAGGGCCGTTTCGGCGGAGGCACCACGGCCTCCGGCTTCCTCGCGGGAGACGGCGCCAGCGGTGGCGCGGGCGTCGCCATGCTCCTCGCGGCGGCCCCGGAGCGCTGGGGGGTCGGCTGGAAGGACGGCCTCGCCAGCACCGGCAGCGACTGCTGGTAGCTCGTGGGCGCGGCTTCGATCTCCGCGAGCGAGGCCTGCTCCAGGCCCTGGGGCGGCGACACCTGCGCGTGCGGCGGCGCGAGCGCCCTGCGGATGGGCCGGGTGACGTCCGCCTCCTCGTCCTGCGGCATCCAGACGAAGGTGAACTCCACCGGCCCGACGGTGATGCGATCCCCGTCGCGCAGCTGCTTCTCGCCGCCGAGCGGCTGGCCGTTGAGCTGCGTGCCGTTGGCACTGCCCACGTCCTCGGCGAAGTACCGCCCGTCCCGCGCCGTGATGCGGGCATGACGCCGGGAGACCCCGTGGTCATGCAGCACCAGGTCGTTCTCCGAGGTCCGGCCGATCTTCACCTCGGCCTGCTCGAAGGCGAGCTCCCTCCCGACCTGGAGCCCCTGGGTGATGGTGAGCAGGATGGGCAGAGGACTAGCCCCCGACGTTGCCGTACATGAACTGGAACACGATGGGCCCGAAGAGCACCATGAACACCGTCGGGAAGATGCAGGCGATGAGCGGGAAGAGCATCTTCACCGGCGCTTCACCCGCCAGCTTCTCCGCGCGCTGCGTCCGGTCGATGCGCATCTGCGTGGACTGGATGCGCAGCACCTTGCCCAGGCTCGTTCCCATCTTGTCCGCCTGGATCAGCGCCGTGACGAACGTCGTCAGGGGCGGCAGGTCCACGCGCGCGATCATGCTCTTCAAGCCCTCTTCACGCGTCTTGCCCATCTTCAGCTGCTTGAGCACCAGCTGCAGCTCCTCGCGCAGCGGCCCCTGACGGCCCTTCTCCACCACCTTCGCCAGCGCGCCCGTGAAGTCCATGCCCGCTTCCACCGACAGCGTCAGCAGGTCCAGGTTGTACGGAAGCGCGCGGCTGATGGCCAGGTGACGGCGCTTCACCTGATCGTTCAACCAGATGAGCGGATAGAACAGGCCCAGGAGCATCACCAGGAGCGACCAGGCCAGGTTCATCCCGATGCCGTTGATGACGAAGAGCCCGGCCAGCAGGGCCAGGAAGGCGCTGACTTCCTGCAGCGCCATGATGTCCTCGGGCTTGTACTGCGACGGCTCGCCCGCCTTGATGAGCTTGCGGCGCGTCTTGGACTCGTAGCCCGGCCACATGAAGCGCCGGTTCATGGCGCCCAGCTTGCGGATGGCGACGGAGCCCACGCCCTTCACGCCGCCCGCGGACTCGTCGCGGACCTCCGTGAGGAAGTGCTCCAGGACGTTGTGGTAGACGCCCACGCCCAGGAACGCCACGGCCCCCGCGGTCAGCAGCGCCGAACCGCCCATCAGCAAGGCTGTCAGAATCTCCTGCACGGTGCGCCTCGTTTCAGATGTCGATGTTGACGATGCGCCGGATGATGAGGATGCCCATGATCTCCATGATGGCGATGATGGTCACCAGGATGTAGCCGAAGAAGTGATCCAACATCGGCTCCATCAGGTCCGGACGCATGTAGTTGAGCACCATGCCGAGCACCGCCGGCATGGCCGCGACGATCCACCCCTGCAGCTTGCCCTGTGACGTGAGGGCGTCGATCTTGCCCTCCAGGCGGAAGCGCTCGCGGATCACCGTGGAGATGGTCTCGAACATCTCCGCCATGTTGCCGCCCAGCTGGCGCGCGATGTTGGTGGACACCACCACCAGCTCCAGGTCGTCACTGCCCACGCGGCGGCCCATGTTCACCAGGGCCTCTTCCAGGGGGACGCCCAGCTTCACTTCCTTCACGAACAGGCCGAACTCCTGCGACAGCGGCGGCATCGCCTCGCGCGCCACGTGCTCGATGGCCTGCGGGAACGTGAGGCCCGCCTTGAACGCGTTGGCCATGGCCTGCAGCGCGTCCACCAGCTGCACGTTGAACTTCTTGATCCGGCGCTTGCGGTAGTGCTTCACCATCAGCATCGGCAGGAAGAAGCCGAAGATGGTCGCGAGCAGCGCCAGGATGGGGTTGAAGATGATGTAGCTGAGGATGCCCAGAAGGCACATGCACGCGATGTTGAGGATCAACATCTGCCGCGCATCGATGAAGAGGAACATGTCGCTCAAGTCGTTCATCGACTTGGCGACGTAGCGCTCCTGGTACTGCTCATACGCCTTCGACAGGACGCTGAAGATCACCAGGCTGAAGAAGAACACCGAGCCGGTGACGAGAAGGAGGACGATACCTGCGAGCATGGGCGCGAATCCCCTGAGGAAGAGGGAGAAGCCGGCGGGGCCGCTTCAGACGAAGCAGCCCCGGCGGGCCACTACGGAGAGCCGGCCGAGGCCTTCTCGCCGCCACCGCCCTTGATGATCTGGATGATCTCCCGGCGCTTCTGCTCCAGCACCCGGGTGCGCTCGCCGGACAGCAGCGTGCTGATGGTGGCGCGACCGCGCTCCTCGATGAGGTCCACGTCGTCCTCGTTGCGCAAGGACAGGGTCAGGTTGCCCAGCTCCGCCGCGAGCACCAGGATCTCCGCCTCTTCCGGCAGCACCATCAGCGACACGTTGCTGTACTCGCGCTGGTTCTCCGGGATGAGGTTGATGTTCGTGGTGCCGGTGATCTTGCCCGTGGCGACCACGATGATGTTCTGCAGCAGCGTCACGGCGACGCTCTCGTCCGTCTGCGGATCGCGGAACGTGCCGATGATGTCCACGTGGTCGTTGGGGCGGATCCAACCGCCCACCGCCGTCGTCTGCTTCGCCTCGATGGTGATGGCGCGCGCCTTCTTCTGCACCTTCGTCGACAGGCGCTCGGCGGCCTTCGTCGTCTCGAACTGGCTCCAGAGGATGGGGTCGCCCGCCTGCAGCGCCACCAGCACCTTCTGGTTCACGATGTAGTTGGCCGAGTCCGGCTTCACCACCGACGAGGTGACGAACTGCTCGGGCACGGAGCGCTGGGAGATCATCTCGTACGTGATGACCGTCCCTTCGGGCATGTCCGTGCCCGCGACCACCACGGGCACCAGATTCCACCCGCGACGCACATCCGATTCCTTCTTCTTGATGGCCGAATAGGCCACGATGCCCGCGAGCAAACCGAGCACCAGCGCGACGACGAGCGGGGTCTTACCCTTCAACATGGTTCAAGGTCCTCCAGAACGGTGGGGCGCCGTCGTGGCGGCAAGACAGCTTTGACGTGGGGGCGATGCCAGGGCGCGAACGGGCGGGATGTTAGCCATGCGCCAGAGCAGGTGTCAAAACCACCTCTCACGATAGAACGGAATCCCAGGACACCCTGGGGCCCCAGCGCCTCCCTGCCTGCCAGGTTGGATGACGCACCCTGGCGATGATCCGCGCTGCTCCCGGGCGTCAGGGGAACGGCAGGTTCAGCACGAAGTAGAACGAGTCGTAATAGATCTCGTACGCCTCGAGGAACAGGTCGATGACGTTGCTCTGCCGGTCCTCGGACCACCGGATCTTCACGGTGGCGCCGACAACGAGCGCCACGAGCAGCACCCAGTTGAGCACCGAGTACTCGACCATGGCCTGACCCCGGCGGGCGCGGCGCAGGGAGCGCGGCGCTGCCTTCCGGGGGGTGCTCACAGGGGGATGATCCACGTCCGGCCTCATCCTCCCAGTATCCAGGCTCCGGGGGCCCCATGCATCGGTCATCTGGACTGGACCGGCCGCCACGGACGGCCCGGGCCTGCCCCGCTACTGCGCGGGAGCGGCCTGGGCCGGAGCCTTCGTGGGGACGGTCGTCTCCGCACCCTGCCCCAGCCACATCCCGGCCCGCTGGGCCGCTTCGGACTCTGGCGCCTCCATGACGATGCGCGCGCAGACCTCCGCGCCCTCCGTCCTGCGGCCCTGGGCGTACTCCGCTTCGCATAGGCGTGAGAGCAGCGACAGCCGTTCGCTTCCGGTGACACCGGCCGCGAGCGCGGCACGCAGCAACTGGGACTCCCGGGCGCGGTCGCCCCGGCTCGCGGCCTCCTGCGCCTGCCGCGACAGATCGCGGGCGGTCATCGCGTCGGCGCGGGCGGCCTTCTCCGCAGGCGCGGACTTCGGCTTGGAAGCGGTCGCGGGCAAGGGCGCGCGGGCGGCCTGCTGCTCGCGGGCGGCTTGCGGCTCGGGGGGGGGCATCGCCTTGCCGGGAGCCGGCGGCTCATCACGCGGCGGGGCGGCGGAGCCCGTGGGCATCGGCGTGGAAGGCGCGGGCGCGGCGGCGACCACGGGCGAAGGCGGCGGAGGGGCGGCCTCTTCGGCGAGATCAGCGTCGTCCCGGGCGAGTCCCCGTCCATAGGACGCACCGCCCAACCGCAACGCGCTGCCCTCCTCCTTCCGGAACTTGTCGCTGCCGCCTCCCGTGTCGGCAAGGCCGGAGCTGACGCCAGCCGGTGCCTGGTTGAGCATGCCCTGCGCGAGCGCGGAGTCCTTCGCCTCCTCGTCCATCACCGCCGACGGAGCCTGGAGCGCGTCCACTTCCGCCTCCGACTTGCGGAAGCTGGACACCTTCTTCTTTCCCTCCAGGCCCGGCCCGCCACGCCGCTCCAGCAGGGCGCCCCCGCTGCCAGCGTTCATCCAGTCCGAGGGCCGACCTTCGCCCCCACCCTTGGAGCCAAGGGAGGCTTCGGCCTGCTTCGTCCTCGCACGGTCCAGCAGCGCGCCGGACGAGGGGGCCGGCGCGGCCTTCATGGCCGAGGGAGCCTCCTGCGCGGCCGGGGCGTCATCAAAGGCCTCTGCCTTGGCCATCGCTTCGTTCTGCCTGACGGCGGCCGGTGCGGCCTTCTGCGACAGCGCCGGCTCCAGGTTGACGTTCTTGCTGACCTCCAGCGTCAACACGCCGAAGGTGCTCACCGTGGCCAGGCCCACCGCGGGCAACAGCCAGCGGCGCCAGCGCGAGGGCTTCGGTTCGGGGCCCGCGGCGGCGCGGCGCGCGGACTGCTGCGCGTACGCCAGGAGCGACTCCAGGCCGGCGTCCGGCGGCGGTTCAACCGACAGGTGCGCCATCGTGGAGCGCACGCCGCGGATGTCCGACAGGGCCTTGGAGCAGCGCGCGCAGCCCTGGACGTGCTGCTCCAGCGACTGGGCCTCCGACGCCGGCAGCTCGCCGTAGGCGAAGTCGAGGAGCCGGTCCTCGTGCGCGTGGGCATTCTGGGCACTCATCCCGCCACCGTCCTTCCATCCTCCGACAGGTCGCCATCCACGCCCAGCTCTCCCAGACGACGGCGCAGTCCCTCCAACGCGTAGCGCATCCGACTCTTCACGGTGTTCTCGGACACGCCCGTCACCTCGGCGATCTCCTTGAACGGGATGCCGCTGTACTCGCGCAGCACGAACACCTCGCGCTGCTCTTCCGGCAGGCCCGCGAGGGCCCGCTCCAGCAGGGGCCGCAGGCGCGCGTTGTGCGCCCCGCGCTCCGGACTGGCACCGGAGTCCGGCAGCCCCTCGCCCAGCGGACGTCCCTCGTCCCCGTCCGTGCCACCCACGGGGGCTTCCAGGGATGTCGTCTGGCGGTAGCTCTCTTTGCGCGTGCTGTCCACGCAGAGGTTCCTCGCGATGGTGTACAGCCAGGTCGTGAACCGGGCCTTCGGCGTGTATTCCCGGGCGCTGCGAACCACCTTGAGCCACGTCTCCTGCAGCACGTCCTCCGCCCGCGCCCGCTGCCCGACGAAGCGCAGGATGAAGTTGAACACCGGCGCGCGGTGCTTTCGCATCAGCGCTTCGAACGCGCGCGCGTCTCCCGCCTGGAAGGCGAGCATCAGCCGCTCGTCTGAGGTTTCGGGTGCCAACTCTCCCCCTGTGCCCATGAAGCCACGGGTGCCATCCCCTTCCCGCCCTGTGCCTGTAACGGACAGGCCTACGGGAAAGGTCTATTCCGGCCGTGGACGCCGGTAAGTGGCGAGAATGACAGGGACCGCCACCCCTGTCACCAGGAGTGCCTGTGCCAGCAGCACCGCCGGCAGCGGGCGCTGCACGTGGATGTACAGCGAGCGGCCAAGTCCCAACCCCAGCAACACCCCGGTCAGCGTGCGCACCGCGTTGTTGCCGGAGGCCGGACGGAAGCGCCCCACCGCCCAGTCCACCAGGGCCGGCAGCGTGAGCGCCACGCCCACCGGCACGTCCCACGCCCACGCGAGCGGCGCCCGCAGCACGAACAGCCCCACGAAGACGGCGGCGAGCACCGGGTACGTGCCCAGACAGCGCGCGCAGACGCGCACCCCGCCCAGCGCGTACGTGCGGTTGTACTCATCCGCGTGATGATGGCTGAGCCAGAACACCGGGACCTCCGTCGGACGCGGAAACAGGGGGAACGGGCCCGGCGCTCCGGGCATCCCCTTCGGCCAGGAAGCATGCGGCGGCGTGGCCCTCCCCCAGCGGGTAGAGCGGCGGCGACTCGCGCCGGCAGCGCTCCATCACGTAGGGGCAGCGCGGGTGGAACGAACACCCGGACGGAGGCGACAGCGGCGAGGGCGGCTCTCCCGGCAGGAGCAGGCGCGCGCGGGGACGCTCTGGATCCGGCACCGGCACCGCGGACAGCAGCGCCTGCGTGTACGGATGACGGGGCCCCGCGTACAGCACGCGGGAGGGCGCCACCTCCACGATGCGGCCCAGGTACATCACCGCCACGCGCGTGGACACGTACTCCACGATCTTCAGGTCGTGCGCGATGAAGACGTAGGTGAGCCCGCGCTCGCGCTGCAGGTCCACCAGCAGGTTGACGATCTGCGCCTGGATGGAGACGTCCAGCGCGCTGATGGGCTCATCCGCCACCACCAGGTCCGGGCGCAACGCGATGGCACGTGCAATGCCGATGCGCTGGCGCTGCCCGCCGGAGAACTCGTGCGGGTAGCGGTGCCGGGCCTCGCGGGGCAGGCCCATGGCATCCAGGAGCGACAGCACCTCCTCCTCGCGCGCCCTGCCCTTCGCAAGGCCATGGATGGCGAAGGGCTCCGCGAGGATGTCCCCCACCGTCATGCGCGGGTTGAGCGAGGCGTACGGATCCTGGAAGACGAGCTGCATGCGCCGGCGCAGGGGCCGCAACTGGCGCTGCGACAGGCCGGTGAGCTCGCGCCCGTCCACGCGGATGGAGCCGGCCGTGGGCTCCAGCAGGCGCAGCACGGCGCGGCCCAGGGTGCTCTTGCCGCAGCCACTCTCCCCCACGAGCCCCAGCGTCTCACCGCGCGCGACGTCGAAGGACACGCCGTCCACCGCGCGCACCGCGCCCTTCGTGCGCCCGAGCCAGCCGCCGCGCACCGGGAAGTGCACCTTCAGGTCGCGCACCTGGACCAGCGGTTCGCTCATGGCGCGGGCACCGGGTGGTGGCAGGCGGCCCACTGGCCCCCGCGCTTGGGCTCCAGCGCGGGCGTGACGCGGGCACACAGTTCAGAGGCGCGGTCGCACCGGTCGCGGAACGCGCACCCGGAGGGCAGCGCTCCCAGGGACGGCACCATGCCGGGAATCGCCTTCAGCCGGCGCTTCTCCCCCTCCACCGCCGCGCCCGCGTCGTGCAGGGACGGGATGGAGCGCAACAGGCCCGCCGTGTACGGGTGCGCGGGCCGGGCGAAGAGCTCGCGCACCGGGGCCTGCTCCACGATGCGGCCCGCGTACATCACCGCCACCGCGTCGCAGCTTCCCGCCACCACGCCCAGGTCGTGGGTGATCAGCATCACCGCCATGTGGCGCTCGGTCTGCAGGCGCTTGAGCAGGTCCAGGATCTGCGCCTGGATGGTGACGTCCAGCGCCGTGGTGGGCTCGTCCGCGATGAGCAGCGCCGGGTCGCACGCGAGCGCCATGGCGATCATCACGCGCTGGCGCATGCCGCCGGAGAGCTGGTGCGGGTACGCGTCCACGCGCTCGCCGGGGGCCGGGATGCCCACCTGCCGCAGCATCTCCACCGCGCGCTCACGCGCCTGCGCCCGGGACGCCTTCAGGTGCAGCCGGACGCCTTCGCCAATCTGCTCGCCCACGGTGAAGACGGGGTTGAGCGACGTCATCGGCTCCTGGAAGACCATGGCCACGTGCCGTCCGCGCACGCGCCGCATCTCCGGCTCCGGCAGGCGCAAGAGGTCCTGTCCCCGGAAGAGCACCTCGCCGGCCACCACCCGGCCGGGCGGCTGGGGGACGAGCCGCATCACCGACAGCGCGGTGAGGCTCTTGCCGCAGCCGCTCTCCCCCACCACCCCCAGCGTGCCGCCGGGAGGCACGGTGAAGGACACCCCGTCCACCGCGCGCACCGGCCCTCGCTCCAGCGAAAGCTGGGTGGTGAGCCCGCGCACGTCCAGCAGCGGGGCCAGGAGGTCCGACGACGGCGCGGCCCCGGTCACTTCTGGGCCAGCTCCTCCAGGAACTCCGACTCCTGGATGAGGCCCTTGCGGATGAGCAGGCGGATGAGGCTCGCGACCATGCGCGCGGGCTTCACCTTCTCCGTGTCCAGGCTGGCCTCCTCGCCGCGCGAGATGCGCTCGATGTCGTCCAGCACCGCCAGGTCCTCCTCGGAGAAGTCCGGCGTGGGCGTGAGCGGCATCGACGGCCGGACGCCCTGCGCGGCGCCGCCGAAGACGACCACCGGCACGCGCGGCTTGTTCGGGTCGGAGTCCTCGGGGGGCGGCGGAGGCGGCGGCCTGGACGCGGCGGGCCTGGGCGGCGGAGGCGGCGCGGCGCGGGGCTTCGCGCTCAGCAGGTCATCCAG
>NZ_RAWI01000187.1 GCF_003612125.1 Corallococcus praedator | reverse complement strand
GCGAGGACATGGAGCGTGGCCAGGTGCTGGCGAAGCCGGGCTCCATCACGCCGCACACCAAGTTCAAGGCGCAGATCTACGTGCTGTCGAAGGAAGAGGGTGGGCGCCACACCCCGTTCTTCAAGGGTTACCGCCCCCAGTTCTACTTCCGCACGACGGACGTGACGGGAACGGTGAAGCTGCCGGACAACGTCGAGATGGTGATGCCGGGCGACAACATCGCGATCGAGGTGGAGCTCATCACCCCGGTGGCGATGGAGAAGGAGCTGCGGTTCGCCGTTCGTGAGGGCGGCCGCACGGTGGGCGCGGGCGTCGTGGCGGAAATCATCGCGTAGCACTCAGGCCACCAGGCTCTCCGGAAGGCCCTAAAGGGCGCTCCCGGAGGGCAGGTGGGAATCCAGTTGCAACCCACGGGGTGTGGTGGTACACACCGCGCCCCTTCGTTCCGAAGAAACGGTTCTCTGAAATCCAGGCGTTGACGGGCGTACCGCCTCTCGGTTCAGAGGTCGTTCAAAGAGGTTCTTTCGAATGGCGACACAGAAGATCCGCATCCGGTTGAAGGCGTACGACTCGAAGCTCCTGGACCAGAGTGCTGGGGAGATCGTCGAGACGGCCAAGCGCACGGGCGCCAAGGTGGCCGGTCCGATCCCCCTGCCGACGCGCATCAACAAGTTCACCGTGCTGCGGTCGCCGCACGTGGACAAGAAGAGCCGCGAGCAGTTCGAGATCCGCACGCACAAGCGCCTGCTCGATATCCTTGAGCCGACCCAGCAGACGCTGGATGCGCTGATGAAGCTGGATCTGTCTGCCGGCGTTGACGTCGAGATCAAGTCCTAGGAAGCGGGATGGCGTCGGAGTGGTTTCACTCTGACCCCCGAGGAAAGTGCCATGGCGAAGTTTGACGTAGTCGACCTGGATTTGAAGAAGGTTTCGGAGATCGAACTCTCCGACGACATCTTCGGTGCCGAGCAGAACACCCACCTGTTCTACGAGGTGGCGAAGATGCAGCAGATCAACCGGCGCCGGGGTACGGTCGGGGTGAAGAACACCTCGCTCGTCAGCGGCGGCGGCAAGAAGCCCTGGAAGCAGAAGGGCACCGGCCGGGCCCGTCAGGGTTCTATCCGCGCTTCCCACTGGGTGGGCGGCGGCAAGGCGATGGCCCCCAAGGCGCGTGACTACTTCTACCGTCCGCCGCGCAAGGTTCGTCGGGGGGCGCTGCGCGCCGTCCTGTCGCTGCGCGCCAAGGAGAAGCAGCTCATCATCCTGGACGGTTTCAAGCTGGATGCCCCGAAGTCCAAGCAGGCCTTCGAGGTCCTCACCCGCCGTCTGAAGCTCCAGAACGCGCTGGTCATCGACGAGCGCGGCAACACCAACCTGCACCGCAGCGTGCGCAACCTGGCGAAGTTCGACGTGCTGCCGCCCGAGGGTCTCAACCTCGAGTCCGTTCTCAAGCACTCGCACCTCGTCCTGACTTCCGCGGCCGCGAAGGCGCTTGAGGGGTCCCTGTCATGAATCTGAACGACGTCATCAAGGGGCCGCTCATCACGGAGAAGCTGGACAAGGCCCGCGAGAAGTTCCGCCAGTACTCGTTCATCGTGGACCGCAAGGCCACGAAGCACGACGTGTCCCGCGCGGTGCAGGCCCTGTTCAAGGTCACGGTCGAGGGTGTCAACACCAACATCGTGCGCGGCAAGACCAAGCGGGTGGGCAAGAGCATCGGCCAGCGCCCCAACTTCAAGAAGGCGGTCGTCACCCTCAAGGAAGGTGACAAGATCGAACTCTTCGAAGGGGGGGCGGTCTGACGCCACTGGCGACAGATCAGCCTGAGACGAGGAACACACCATGGGCATCAAGAAGTACAAGCCGACCAGCGCCGCCCGCCGTCTGATGACGGTGTCCGACTTCGCGGACATCACCAAGGACTCGCCCGAGAAGGCCCTCACCGAGCCGCTGAAGCGCTCGGGTGGCCGCAACGTTCACGGGCACATCACCCGTCGTCACCAGGGTGGCGGTCACAAGCGTCGTTACCGCACCATCGACTTCAAGCGTCGGGACAAGGACGGCGTGCCGGCCAAGGTCGTCGCTGTCGAGTACGACCCGAACCGCACCGCGAACATCGCCCTCCTGCACTACGCGGACGGCGAGAAGCGCTACATCCTGGCCCCCGTCGGCCTGAGCGTGGGCGACACCGTCTTCGCCGGCGCCTCTTCCGACATCCGGCCTGGCAACAGCCTCCCGTTGCAGAACATCCCGGTGGGCACTGTCATCCACAACGTGGAGCTGAAGCCGGGCCGTGGCGCCCAGGTCATCCGCTCCGCGGGCACTTCCGGCCAGCTGATGGCGAAGGAAGAGCGCTACGCCCAGGTCCGCATGCCGTCGGGCGCTGTGCGCAAGGTGCTTATCGAGTGCCGCGCCACCGTGGGCCAGGTGGGCAACATCGAGCACGAAATCATTCGCATCGGCAAGGCGGGTAAGAGCCGCTGGCTGGGCATCCGTCCCACCGTCCGCGGTCTGGCGATGAACCCCGTTGACCACCCGCACGGTGGTGGCGAAGGCAAGTCCGGCCAGGGTAATCCGCACCCGGTGTCTCCGTGGGGCAAGAAGACCAAGGGCCTCACCACGCGCACCAACAAGCGCACCGACAAATTCATCGTGAGCGGCCGCCGTCAGGGCGCGCGCAGCCAGTAAGAGGATTTGAAACATGGCTCGTTCGATCAAGAAGGGTCCGTTCGTCGATGATCACCTCCTCAAGAAGATCGAGGGGATGATCGCGGCGAACAAGAAGGCGGTCGTCAAGACCTGGTCCCGGCGCTCCACGATTCTCCCTGAGTTCGTGGGTCACACCTTCGCCGTGCATAACGGCAAGAAGTTCATTCCGGTGTTCGTCACGGAGAACATGGTGGGCCACAAGCTCGGCGAGTTCGCCCCGACGCGTACCTTCGGTGGCCACTCGGCGGAGAAGAAGGTCGCCAAGGCCCCGGGCAAGTAGCCCGTTCGTTCGCCTGAGAGCCTGAGGAGATGACCATGGAGTCGACTGCACATCTGCGTCACCTGCGCATGAGCCCGCGCAAGCTGTCCCTCGTCGCGGCGCTCATCCGGGGCAAGCCTGTTGAGGCCGCCCTGAACATCCTGAAGTTCACCCCGCGCGCTGCTGCGCGGCCGGTGGAGAAGCTCATCAAGAGCGCCGTCGCCAACGCGACGGATCTGTCCAAGGGGCAGGTCGACGTGGATACCCTCTACGTCAAGACCATCTCAGTGGATCAGGCCGCCACCCAGCGCCGGTTCATGCCGCGCGCCATGGGGCGCGCGACGCCCATCCAGAAGAAGTCCGCCCACGTCCACGTCGTGTTGGCAGACGCCAAGAAGTAGGACCCGTCGGGCCCTGCCCGGACGCACCAAGGAGAATCAGTTTGGGACAGAAAGTACATCCGATCGGGTTCCGGCTCGGCGTCATCAAGACCTGGGACTCCAAGTGGTTCGAGCACAAGAACTACGCCCAGTGGCTCCACGAGGACATTCGCATCCGCGAGTTCGTGAAGAAGTCACTGAATCACGCGGGCGTCTCCAAGGTGGAGATTGAGCGCGCCGCCAACAAGGTGAAGGTCAACGTCCACACCGCTCGGCCGGGTATCGTCATCGGCAAGCGCGGCGCGGGCATCGAGACCGTCAAGAAGGACCTGCAGCAGTTCACCAAGAACGAGGTCTTCCTGAACATCGTCGAGGTCCGCAAGGCCGAGACGGACGCGCAGCTCGTGGCGGAGAACATCGCCACGCAGCTCGAGCGCCGCATTGCCTTCCGCCGCGCCATGAAGAAGGCGTTGCAGACGGCGATGAAGTTCGGGGCCAAGGGCATCCGCATCGCCTGCTCGGGTCGCCTGGGTGGCGCCGAGATGGCGCGCTACGAGTGGTATCGCGAGGGCCGCGTGCCCCTGCACACCCTTCGTGCGGACATCGACTTCGGCTTCGCCGAGGCCAAGACGACCTACGGCAAGATTGGCTGCAAGGTCTGGATCTGCAAGGGCGAGGTCCTCCCGGGCAAGGGCGGCCAGGCCCCCCTGCCCACCAACCGGTAAGACGCCCCCAGCGGGGTGGGTTGAAAGACCCGCCCTGCCCGTGAGGCACGAAGGACAGCGACGATGCTTCAGCCTGCTCGAACCAAATACCGAAAGATGCAGAAGGGCCGCATGTTCGGCTCGGCCCACCGGGGCAGCGACCTCACCTATGGTGAGTTCGGCCTGGTGAGCCTCCAGCCGGGTTGGATCACCTCGCGGCAGATCGAGGCGGCCCGTATCGCGATGACCCGCCACGTGAAGCGCGGCGGCAAGATCTGGATCCGGATCTTCCCGGACAAGCCCGTCACGAAGAAGCCCGCCGAGACCCGAATGGGTACCGGTAAGGGTGGCGTGGAGTACTACGTCGCGGTGGTGAAGCCGGGTCGCGTCCTCTATGAGATGGAGGGCATGACGTCGGAGATCGCCACCGGGGCGCTGAAGCTGGCGCAGGCGAAGCTGCCGGTGCTCACCAAGATCGTGCGCCGCAGCGAGCTCTCGCTGTAGTCACGCACCGCGGCGGGCGTCCCACCCCGGAGCAGGGGAGGGCGCCCGCGACCGCGCCAAGGAGACAAGATGGCGACTGCGAAGGAACTGAAGGACCTGTCGACGGACGACCTGCAGAATCGCGCGAAGGAACTGCGCGACACGCTGGTCCAGGATCGACTGAAGCGCCGGACCGGCTCGCTGGACAGCCCTGCAGAGGGCGTGCAGCATCGCCGGGATCTGGCCCGCATCCTCACCGTCCTGGGCGAGAAGGCCCGGGCCGCGAAGGCGGGGTAGTTGTAGCAGTGCATCCGCGACGGCGTCCGGGCTCACCCGGACGCCCGCGGCCATCCGGGCAGAGGGCCCGGGTGCATGACAGACTGTGAGAACCAACATGGCTGAAGCGACCGAAACGCCCGCTGCCGAGACCTCCACCCGGGGTCGTCCCAAGACCCGCGTGGGCATCGTCACCTCCAACAAGATGCAGAAGACGGTGGTCGTCACCGTCCAGCGCCGCGCTCCCCACCCGAAGTACGGGAAGATCATGAGCCTGCGCGAGAAGTACAAGGCGCACGTCGAGGATCACGACTACCCGAAGAAGATCACCATCAACGAGGGTGACCGGGTGCGCATCGCCGAGACCAAGCCCGCTTCGAAGGACAAGCGTTGGCGCGTGGTCGAGGTGTTGGAGAAGAGCAAGAACGTCTAGGTAGGCCACACCGGGTTCGCACGCTATGAAGCGGGCGACCTGGTTCGAGCAAGAGGAGACTTCACATGATTCAGATGCAGAGTGTGCTCGATGTGGCCGACAACTCGGGCGCCAAGAAGGTGTTTTGCATCAAGGTTCTCGGCGGCTCCAAGCGCAAGTACGCCTCCATCGGCGACGTGATTGTCGTGTCGATCCGCGAGGCGCTGCCCAACTCCAAGGTGAAGAAGGGTGACGTGGCCAAGGCCGTCATCGTCCGCACCCGTCGCGAGGTGGGTCGTGCGGATGGCAGCTACATCAAGTTCGACGGCAACTCGGCGGTCCTCATCAACAAGGACCTGGAGCCCATCGGGACACGCATCTTTGGGCCGGTCGCCCGTGAGCTGCGTGCCCGTAAGTTCATGAAGATCATCTCGCTGGCGCCCGAGGTCCTCTAAGAGGACGCAGGCCGGACGGCGAACAGCCAGAGTGAGGAAGCCATGCAGAAGCTGAAAGTCGGTGACACGATCCAGGTCATCTCCGGGTCCGAGCGCTCGGAGAAGACGCCGGCGACGAAGCGCGGCAAGGTGCTGAAGGTCGACCGGGAGGCGGGCCGCGTGACGGTCGAAGGCCTGCGCCTGGTCAAGCGCCACATGCGCAAGACGCCGCAGAGCCCCGAGGGCGGCATCATCGAGAAGCCGGGTACCATCGCGCTCTCGAACGTCCAGGTGGTGTGCGCCAAGTGTGACAAGCCGACCCGCGTCGGCATCCGCAAGGAGGGAGAAGCCTCCAAGCGGTTCTGCAAGCAGTGTGACGCCCTGATTGACTAGGGGTCCGTGTTCGGGCATGTATGCGCGCCCCTTGCCCCACCTCCCGGTGGGGCAGGCGGGCGTGCACGTCTGGAGGGCTGAAATTGTTGAGCCCTCCAGGTGTTTCCAGGTTCCAGAAGAAGGACTGATCGGGCGCGCTGGGTTCAGAACGGCGTTCCGAAGCAGAGGACTGAAAAATGGCTGACGAGAAGAAGGCCGAACCGAAGGACAAGAAGGAAAAGAAGCGCGGACGCAAGGAAGAAGCCAAGAAGGTCGGCTTCGCCGCGAACATCGAGGAGGGCCTGAAGGCCCGCTCGGCGCGTCTGAAGGACCGCTTCCGCAAGGAAGGCGTTCCGTCGCTGATGAAGGAACTGGGGCTCAACAACCCCATGGAAGTGCCGCGGCTGGAGAAGATCGTCGTCAACATGGGTCTGGGCGAGGCGCTCGCCAACAACAAGATCCTGGAGTCGGCGGTGGACCAGCTTGCCGCCATCACCGGCCAGAAGCCGGTCGTGACGCGTGCGCGCAAGTCCATCGCGAACTTCAAGCTGCGCCAGGGCCAGGCCATCGGCGCCGCGGTCACGCTGCGCGGCGACCGCATGTTCGAGTTCATGGACCGTCTGATCTCCGTCGCGCTGCCGCGCGTGCGTGACTTCAAGGGCGTGTCCCCGAAGGCCTTCGACGGGAAGGGCAACTACACGCTCGGAGTGCGCGAGCAGATCATCTTCCCGGAAATCAACTACGATCAGATCGAGAAGGTGAAGGGGCTCAACATCAGCTTCGTCACCACCGCCCCGAACGACGAGCAGGGACTGGCGCTGATGCGTCACTTCGGCATGCCGTTCCGTCAGTAGGACCGAGTTCAGGACTCCCATCGATCATGGCCAAGCTCTCCAAGATTGCCCAGGCGAAGCGCAAGCTGAAGTTCCCCGTGCGTCAGTACAACCGCTGCGGTCTCTGCGGTCGTCCTCGCGCTTTCCTGCGCAAGTTCAAGATGTGCCGTATCTGCCTGCGCCACCGTGCGCTGCGTGGCGAGATCACCGGCGTCACCAAGTCGTCCTGGTAGACGTTGGACTCGTGGTGCCAACCCTGCCCTGAAGAGGGTAGGGTGGTGCACCGCTGAAGAAGAAGTGCAGTGGCAGTCACCGCGAACCCCCGGGATGGGCCCGGCAGGCGTGGTGGTTGCGATCGCGGGGTCGCCCTGAAGGGGACGCCGCTTCGGAAGGTGTTTCATGCCGGTCAATGATCCCGTTGGCGACATGCTGACCCGCCTGCGCAATGCCTCGCGCGCGCGGCACGACAAGGTCGTCATCCCCCACTCGAAGCTCAAGGTCGAAGTCATCAAGGTCCTCAAGGACGAGGGCTACATCGGTGACTTCACCATCCACGAGCTCGCGCCGCAGAGCGAGATCTCCGTCCAGCTGAAGTATGGCCCGGACCGCAGCCCGGCCATCACCGGCATCCACCGCGTGTCGAAGCCCGGTCTGCGCCGCTACGTGACGGTCCGCGAGATCCCGCAGGTGCTGGGAGGCATGGGCATTTCCATCCTCTCCACGTCGCGCGGCATCCTGGTGGACACCGAGGCCCGGAAGCAGAAGGTCGGCGGCGAGTTGCTCTGCAAGGTCTACTAGCCAGGAGTCTGGGCGTAGCGCCCCGCGAGGAGCGCGCCCCAGGCGACCCCAGCACGAGGCAATCATGAGTCGGATTGGAAAACTGGCGATCAAGCTTGGCGACAAGACGAAGGTCAATGTCGCCAACCAGCAGGTCAACTTCGAAGGCCCCAAGGGCAAGCTGTCCGTCAAGCTCCCCGCCAAGGTGAAGGTGGAGGTCAAGGACGGCCAGGTGACGGTGCAGCGCGAGGACGATTCTCGCGAGGCCCGCAGCCTGCACGGCCTGACGCGCACCATCCTCGCCAACGCGGCGAAGGGTGTGTCGACGGGCTTCGAGAAGCGCCTCGACATCCGCGGCGTCGGTTTCCGCGCGGAAGTGAAGGGCAAGGCGATCCACTTCTCGCTCGGCTACTCCCACCCGGTGGTCTTCAACCTCCCGGAAGGCGTGACGGCCGAGGTCGACAAGGCTTCGCGTACCGAGGACAGCCTTCCCACGGTGGGGCTCACGCTCCGCTCTGCGGACAAGGAAGCCTTGGGCGCCACGGCGGTCAACATCCGCTCGCTGCGTCCGCCGGAGCCCTATAAGGGCAAGGGCATCAAGTACGCCGAGGAGCGCATCCGTCGCAAGGAGGGCAAGACCGGTACGACGTAGTCCTCGTCCCGTCTTCGCCAATAGTTCAACCCTGCCGGGCCCTGGGGCCTGGCGGAATCATCCGGCGGCGGAAGGCCGCATCGCCGCCGGACGGAAAAGGAAGCAGCCATGTCCAAGGTCGATCAGCGTCTCAAGAGGAAGAACCGCATCCGCAAGAAGCTCTCGGGTACCACCGAGCGCCCGCGGCTTACGGTGTACAAGAGCCTCAAGCACATCTACGCGCAGGTGGTGGATGACTCCACCGGCCGCACGTTGGCGTATGCTTCGTCCCTGTCCAAGGAGCTGAAGGGCAAGGACGAGGGCGACAAGAAGTCGGACGCCAAGCGGGTGGGCTCCCTCATCGCGGAGAAGTGCAAGGCCGCCAACGTCGACGCGGTGGTTTTCGACCGCAACGGCTTCCCCTACCATGGGCGCATCGCTGCCGTGGCCGACGCCGCGCGCGAAGCCGGCCTGAAGTTCTAGGTACCAGAAAGGAATTCCTCAAGTGGCAACTCCGATCAATCCGAACGATCTGGACCTGACCGACCGCGTGGTGAACATCAACCGCGTGGCCAAGGTGGTGAAGGGTGGCCGTCGGTTCTCGTTCGCCGCGCTCGTCGTGGTGGGCGATGGCAACGGGCACGTGGGCGTGGGCCTGGGCAAGGCCAACGAAGTCCCCGAGGCCATCCGCAAGGGCGGCGAGAACGCGAAGAAGAACCTGTTCCGCGTTCCGCGCATGGGTCACACCATCCCGCACGAGATCCTGGGGCACTTCGGTGCCGGCTGGGTCCTCCTGAAGCCGGCCAGCGAAGGTACGGGCGTCATCGCCGGCGGCGCGGTTCGCGCGGTCCTCGAGGCGGCGGGCATCCGCAACATCCTGACGAAGAGCCAGGGTTCGCGGAATCCGCACAACGTGCTGAAGGCCACGGTGGCGGGCCTGAAGCTGCTGCGCAGCGCGGAGCAGGTCGCGCGGCTGCGTGGCAAGGACGTCGAAACCCAGAAGCTCGCGGGCGAGGCGAGGGGCTAGTCATGGCGCTCAAGGTTAAGCTGACGAAGAGCTTCTCGGGTTCTTCCGAGGACATGCTGGCCACCATCAAGGGCCTCGGTCTGAAGAAGTTCGGTGACGAGCGGCTGTTGAAGGACACCCCGGCGGTGCGCGGCATGGTGTTCAAGGTGAAGCACCTGGTCTCCCTGGAGACGGTCAGCCAGGAGGCCCCGGCGCCCAAGCGCCGCAAGCCCCGGAAGATTGTCGCCCGGGACCGCGCCCTGGAGCGCCTGGCCGCCAAGGCCAAGGCCTGAGGAACGAGGATCCAATCATGAGCATCCTGACAAACCTGAAGCGTCCCGAGGGCTCCTGGCACCGCAAGAAGCGCGTCGGTCGCGGCCAGGGTAGCGGCCTCGGCAAGACGGCAGGCCGCGGTGGCAAGGGCCAGAAGGCCCGCTCCGGTAACATGCGGTTCGAAGGCTTCGAAGGCGGTCAGAGCCCGCTGCAGCGCCGCCTGCCGAAGTTCGGCTTCAACCCGCCCAATCGCACCGTGTACGCGGTGGTGAACCTGGGTGACCTGGAGCACGTGTTCGACGCTGGCACGACGGTGGACGAGGCCGCTCTGAAGAAGGCGGGCCTGGTCAAGGGCCGTTATGATGGCGTGAAGGTTCTGGCCCACGGAGAGCTCGCAAAGAAGCTCACCGTGCGCGTGAACAAGGTGTCCGCGGCGGCTCGCGAGAACATCGAGAAGGCCGGTGGCTCCGTTGAAGAGCTGCCGCTGGTGGCGCACAAGCCTGAGTCGGCCGCCAAGGCCCACTCCGGCAAGGGCGTCAAGGCCCCTCGCCAGCCCCGGGCGTAGGCGTGACGGGCGCGCATCACTGTGATGTGGTGCGCGTCTTCAGCCTTGTGTAGGCTTCCGCGCCCCTTTCCGGAACCGGAGAGGGGCGTTTGTTGTTGCTGGCAGAACCTCTTGAAGAGGATGGCTTTCCCGTGGCCCTGAACGCCTTCGCCAATGTCTTCCGCATCGCGGAGCTGCGCAGCCGGCTTGCGTACACGCTCGTGCTGCTGTCCGTCTATCGCATCGGCATCTTCATCAACACGCCGGGCGTGGACCGCTCCGCGATGAACGCGTTCATGGACGCCCAGAAGCAACAGGGCGGCCTGGTGTCGCTGTTCAACCTGTTCTCCGGCGGCGCGCTGGAGCAGATGTCCATCTTCGGTCTGGGCATCATGCCGTACGTCAGCGCCTCCATCATCATCCAGCTGCTGGCGGTCGTCGTGCCCAGTCTGGAGCGGCTCCAGAAGGAAGGCGCCGCGGGTCGGCAGAAGATCAACCAGTACACGCGCTACGGCAGCATCGTGCTGTCCGTCGTGCAGGGCGTGGGCATCTCGCGGTGGCTCGCCTCGCTGGGTCGCTCCGACGCCGGGCAGAGTGGCTTCAACCAGGTCGTAGTGCCCAACGACAACCTCTGGTTCACCTTCATGACGGTCGTCAGCCTCACGGCGGGCACGGCCTTCATCATGTGGCTGGGCGAGCGCATCACCGAGCGCGGCATCGGCAACGGCATCTCCCTCATCATCTTCGCCGGCATCGTGGCGCGGGTGCTGCCCGGCGCGAAGCAGCTGTTGGACCTGACGACGCAGGAAGTAGTCAACATCGCGGCGGTGCTGGGCCTGTTGTTCTTCATGCTGCTCATCATCGGCGTGGTGGTGTACGTGGAGCGGGGCATGCGGCGGGTGCCCATCCAGTACGCCAAGCGCATGGCGGGTCGGCGGATGTTCGCGGGGCAGGCAACGTACTTCCCCATGAAGGTGAACGCCTCGGGCGTGATTCCCCCCATCTTCGCCGGCGCGGTGCTGTCATTCCCCGCGACGCTGGGTGCGTGGTTCCCCTTCCTGCAGGGCTTCCAGCGCAGCATCGAAGGCAACCTCTGGGTGTACAACGGCCTGTTCGTGCTGCTGGTGGTGTTCTTCTCCTACTTCTACACGGCGCTCACCTTCCGGCCGGATGACGTGGCGGACAACATCAAGAAGCAGGGCGGCTACATCCCCGGCATCCGCCCGGGACGCCAGACGGCGGAATTCATCGAGCGCGTGCTCAACCGGCTTACGTTCGGTGGCGCCATCTACCTGGCCATCATCTGCGTGATTCCGTCCGTCATCAGCAGCGTGCTGGGCGTGCGGTTCACGTTCGGCGGCACGGCCCTCCTCATCGTGGTGGGTGTGGCGCTGGACACGGTGCAGCAGATCGAGGGTCACCTCATCAGCCGTAACTACGAAGGCTTCGCGGGTCCGCGCGGTCCGCGCATCCGTGGTCGGGTTCGCGTGGCGGCCTGACGGTTGGCGGTTGTGTTCCAGGCGCCTCTCTCCAGTGGTGGGGAGGGGCGCCTCGTCGTTCAAGGATGGACGCTGGTGCAAAGGAGCGACATGAACCTCATCCTGTTGGGGCCGCCGAACGCCGGGAAGGGAACCCAGGCGAAGAAGCTCTATGCGGACTTCCACATCCCGCAGATCTCCACCGGGGACATCCTGCGCAAGGCCGTGAAGGATGGTACGGCGCTGGGCAAGGTCGCCGGACCCCTGATGGCCGCGGGCCAGTACGTGCCGGACGATGTCGTTATCGGCATCGTGGAGGAGCGGCTGAAGGAGCCGGACGTGGCCAAGGGCTTCGTGCTCGACGGCTTCCCGCGCACCCCAGGGCAGGCGGATGCCCTGGACCGGATGCTGGAGCGGCTGGGCCGCCAGCTGAACGCGGTCGTGTCCCTGGAGGTTCCTCACTCCACGCTCGTCGAGCGCGGCTCCGGCCGGCGCGTGTGCCCCAATGACGGGTCCGTGTACCACGTCACCCAGAACCCGCCGAAGCGCGCGGGCCTCTGTGACAAGTGCAGCTCGGAGCTCGTCCAGCGAGAGGACGACACGCCCGAGGTCATCGAGCGGCGTCTGCGGAAGTACGACGCGGAGACCTCTCCCTTGAAGGACTTCTACGCGAAGAAGGGCCTGCTCAAGAGCGTGGATGGCGTCGGGTCTCCCGAGGGCATCTACGAGGAGATCAAGAAGGCGGCAGGTCGTCCTTCCTGAGCAGCTGCCAGGCAGTGGGGCGGTGGGCCAGGAAGGTCCGGACTGTCGCTCCAGCGCCCACGGGTTCCAGTAGGCAGCACGCCCGTAGGGAAGAAGGCGCATGATCCCGATGGAGATCAAGAGCCCTGCCGAAATCGCCCTGATGCGGGAAGCAGGGCGGATCGTCCGTGAAATCCTGGACGAACTGGAGAAGGCCGTGGCGCCCGGTGTCTCCACCTGGGAGCTTGATGCCCTGGCCGAGCAGCTGATCGCCAAGAAGGGCGCCAAGCCGGCGTTCAAGGGCTACCACGGCTTTCCGGGCGTCCTCTGCGCCTCCGTGAACCAGGAGGTGGTCCATGGCATCCCCAACCGGAAGCGCAGGCTGGTGGCCGGGGACCTGTTGAAGCTGGACTTCGGGGTGGTGTACCGGGGCTTCTTCGGGGACTCGGCGCGGACGGTGGCGGTGGGGAAGGTAGCGCCCGAGGCCAAGGCCCTGGTGGATGCCACCCGGCAGTCCCTGGAGAAGGCCATCCAGGTGATGCAGGTAGGCAATCGGATTGGCGACATCGGGCACGCGGTGCAGAGCCACGTGGAAGCCCGGGGTTTTTCGGTGGTGCGGGACTTCGTGGGTCACGGTATCGGTCGGAAGCTCCACGAGCCGCCGCAGGTGCCCAACTACGGGCAGGCGGGGTCGGGAATGAAGCTGCGGCCGGGCATGGTCCTGGCTGTGGAGCCGATGGTGAACCAGGGAACGGCCGACGTGGCGGTCCTGGAGGACGACTGGACGGCCGTCACGGTGGATGGGAAGTTGTCCGCCCACTTCGAGCACACCATCCTCATTTCAGAGCGGGGTCCGGAAGTGCTGACCCGCTGATCCTGCATGCCCCCAGACCCGGGGTGAAATAGGGTGATGTCAGAGGGTGTTGATAGAGGTCCCAGTTTCGAATCGCGCGGTGCTTGCTACTTACGGACCAAAGTGTTATCCCGCCGCGCTTCCAGAAGGTTCGTGGTCCGGGAAGAAGGTTGACGCTTGCCGAAGGATGATTCCATCGAAGTCGAGGGGACCGTCATGGAACCCCTACCGAACGCGATGTTCCGCGTGGTGCTGGACAATGGCCACAAGGTGCTCGCGCACATCTCGGGCAAGATGCGGATGCACTTCATCCGCATCCTTCCGGGCGACAAGGTGAAGGTCGAGTTGTCTCCGTATGACCTGACCCGCGGACGCATCACGTACCGGGCCAAGTAATTGTCGCCGGCCGCTTGTGCGGACCGGCTGTTGTGTTTTCTCCGTTGAAGGAAGGAAGTTCGCTCCAATGAAGGTTCGGGCGTCCGTCAAGAAGATCTGCGACAAGTGCAAGGTTGTCCGCCGCAAGGGCATCGTGCGCGTCATCTGCGCTTCCAACCCCCGGCACAAGCAGCGCCAGGGCTAACAGTCCCACAGGGACTGTTGGCCTCAGACCAACTCCACAACAAGGAAGACCGAAGATGGCTCGTATCGCCGGCATCGATCTGCCGCCCAACAAGCGCGCGGTGATCTCGCTCCAGTACATCTACGGGATCGGTAACAAGACCGCGCACGACATCATCGAAGCGGCGGGCATCGATCTCACCACACGGACCAAGGACCTCACCGAAGAGCAGGCTCGAAAGATCCGCGAGATCATCGAAGCCAGCTACAAGGTCGAGGGCGACCTCCGGCGTGAGGTGACCATGAACATCAAGCGGCTCATGGACCTGGGATGCTACCGGGGTCTGCGTCACCGCAAGGGTCTTCCGGTCCGTGGCCAGCGCACCCACACCAACGCGCGCACCCGCAAGGGTCCCAAGCGCGGCATCGTTCGCGCGAAGCCGGCCGCTCCGGCCCGCTAAACCCTCTGGCGCCCGCTGCCTCCTTTCGTGAGGCGCGGGCGTTGATCACCTACTCCCAGGAGCAGCGATTCACATGGCTGACGAGATCAATACCGCCGCCGCGCCGGCCGGTGCCGAGGGCGGCGAGGCCCCTGCGGCGAAGAAGAACAAGCGCAAGGGCAAGAAGAACATCCTCAACGGCGTGGTCCACATTCAGTCCACGTTCAACAACACCATCATCACGATCACGGACGTGTCCGGGAACGTGATCTCCTGGTCGTCGGCCGGTGCGCGCGGCTTCAAGGGCAGCCGCAAGTCCACGCCGTTCGCGGCGCAGGTTGCCGCTGGCGACGCCGCGGCGAAGGCGATGGAGCACGGCCTCAAGACCGTGACGGTGTTCGTGAAGGGTCCGGGCGCGGGCCGTGAGTCGGCGCTGCGCGCGCTGGCCGCCGCCGGCCTGAAGATCAGCCTCATCCGCGACGTGACGCCCATCCCGCACAACGGCTGCCGTCAGCCCAAGCGCCGCCGCGTCTAATCACCGCTTCGGGCCAGGCTCGCGTTCTCGCGAGCCGGCTCCAGACCATCTGCAAGGAGAATTTCCGTGGCCCGTTACACCGCGAGCGCCTGCCGTATCTGCCGGCGTGAGAACCTGAAGATGTACCTGAAGGGCGACCGTTGCTACACGGACAAGTGCGCCATCGAGCGCCGCCCCTATCCCCCCGGTCAGCACGGCCAGGGCCGCGTGAAGTTCTCCGGCTACGGCGTGCAGCTGCGCGAGAAGCAGAAGGTCAAGCGCATGTACGGCCTGCTCGAGAACCAGTTCCGCGGGTACTACCACCGCGCGTCCGCGGCCAAGGGCAAGACGGGTGAGAACCTGTTGCAGCAGCTGGAGCTGCGCCTGGACAACGTGGTGTTCCGCATGGGCTTCGCGGACACGCGCAACGAGGCGCGCCAGCTGGTGCGTCACGGTCACTTCCAGGTCAACGGCCGCCGGGTGAACATCCCGTCGTTCTCCGTGAAGCCGGGCAGCACCGTGGAAGTGCTGGAGAAGAGCCGCAAGGTGCTGCGCATCTCCGAGGCGCTGGAGACGGTGGACCGCCGTGGCACGCCGCAGTGGATCGACCTGGACAAGAAGGCGTTCAAGGGCACGGTGAAGACGGTTCCGAACCGTGAAGACCTGACGATGCCCATCCAGGAGCAGCTCATCGTCGAGTTGTACTCGAAGTAGTCTGGGTGTCGGGCCCGCTTCAACGGGCCCCTCCCGCAGTGGACGCCCTGGCCGACGAGGCCGGGGCGTTGTTGCTTTGGATCGTCCGGAATGCGCGCGTCCTGCGCGCGCCGGGTGAAGGTGTTACGCAGTCCCCGCGTGCCCGTCCTCCCGTCACTCCGGCGGGGATGTTGGTGATGGCGCACGACCCGAGGAGCAGTCCCCATGGCCGATACGTTTGTCGCGAAGAACTGGCGTGACCTCATCAAGCCGCGCCGCATGGAAGTGGACCAGGACTCGCTGAGCCCCACGTACGGGAAGTTCGTGGCGGAGCCGCTGGAGCGTGGCTTCGGAACAACGCTGGGCAACTCGCTGCGGCGGGTGCTGCTGTCGTCGCTGCAGGGCGCGGCCATCACGTCCGTGAAGATTGAAGGCGTGGACCATGAGTTCACGACCATCCCCGAGGTGGCCGAGGACGTCACCGACGTCGTGTTGAACCTGAAGGAGGTCCTCCTCCGGATGCACACGAACGAGTCGAAGACGCTGCGCATCGAGGTGGAAGGGCCCAAGGAAGTGAAGGCGGGCGACCTCATCGCGGACCAGGACGTGGAGATCCTCAACCCGGGTCACCACATCTGCACCGTGTCCGAGGGTGGCAAGGTGCGCATGGAGCTGACGTGCCGCCGGGGCCGTGGCTACGTCGCCGCGTCCACCAACAAGGTGGCGGGCGCGCCCATCGGGACCATCCCCATCGACTCGCTGTTCTCGCCCATCCGCAAGGTGAACTACCAGGTCACCAACGCGCGCGTCGGTCAGGTCACGGACTTCGACAAGCTGTCGCTCGAGGTGTGGACGGACGGCTCCGTGGTGCCGCAGGACGCGGTGGCCTACGCGGCGAAGATCATCAAGGAGCAGCTCACGGTGTTCGTGAACTTCGACGAGACCGAGGAGCCGGTCGTCGCCGAGGCGCCCAAGGAAGAGGCGAAGCTCAACGAGAACCTGTTCCGCTCGGTGGACGAGCTGGAGCTGTCGGTGCGTTCTGCCAACTGCCTGCAGCAGGCGAACATCAAGTCCATCGGTGACCTGGTCCAGCGCACCGAGGCGGAGATGCTCAAGACGAAGAACTTCGGCCGCAAGTCCTTGAAGGAGATCAAGGAGATCCTCGCGGAGATGGGTCTTTCGCTGGGCATGAAGCTGGAGAACTGGCCGCCGAAGAACGCGCCGGCTCCCGCGGCGCCCAAGGCCTAGGCTTCGTCGTTTCCCGTCGTCGCAGCACCTGTCCCGCATCCCACCGACACGGCTTCACGGTGGCGCGGGGCAGGGGGCCCTGGTACACAGGGCCCGATTCAACGGACGTCCCTGGTGTCGGGGCCGTCCTTCCCACCCGGTACCTGATACGGCCGGAGTGGTGGGGTTCTCCAGAAGAGGCCCCGGAGCACGCGCATGCGCCACAAGGTCGGACAAAGGAAGCTGCACCGCACCACGAGCCACCGGCTCGCGATGCTCAACAACATGGTCACGTCGCTGCTGGAGCACGGTGCCATCCGCACCACCGTTCCCAAGGCGAAGGAAGTCCGGCCGCTGGCGGAGCGCATCATCACGCTCGCCAAGCGTGGCGGTCTGTCCAACGTGCGCCTCGCTGCGCGCACCGTGAAGGACCGCGTGGTCCTCCAGAAGGTGTTCGGCGAGTACAAGGAGCGTTACGCCTCCCGTCCGGGTGGCTACACCCGCATCATCCGCCTGGGCTTCCGCCGGGGCGATGCCGCGGAGATGGCCCTCATCGAGCTGGTGGACCGGCCCGCGAAGGCCCCGGCCGCCGCCGAGACCGAAGCTCCCGCCGAGACGAAGTCCGAGGGCTAGCGCCCCGTCCCGTGTCCGGGTCTCTCCTGAGAGGGAGGCCCGGCCGGGCTTGAGACAGCACAAAGGGCGCCTTCCCGGCTTGGGAGGGCGCCCTTCGTGTTTCCAGGCGGGAAGGCGGGGCCGGCTACTTCTTCGGCGCGCGCAGGCGCTCCCATTCAATCTTCAGGTCCTCGGTGAGGTCGGCGTTGTCGTCCGCGCTCCGCATCTTCAAGGACTGGAAGCGCAGGTCCGCCGGCGCGGTGGTGCCGCCCGCGCCCAGGAGCTGGCGCGGCGTGATGGTGACGAACGCCCCGGGCTGCACCTCCGCCACCGCTGCCCGGTACTGCTCGTTCACGGTGATGGTGACCTCGCGCCAGACGTCCTTGCTCTCGTTCCAGATGGTGACGGAGGGCCGGTCCAGCTTGTCGCTGAGCACCAGGCGCGCGTCCATGTCGCCCGTCTCCACGGAGCGGCCCGGACAGGCGATGGCGAAGCTGGCCACGGACAGCATCACCCAGCCGGCGACGATGCCGGCCTTGTACTTGAAGAAGCGGTCGCTCGCGCGGAAGTCCGCCAGCTGCTCCTTGAAGATGGAGAAGCCGTTGAGGACGACGTTGGAGGCCTCGGAGGCGACGCGCTTGCCCAGCGGGCCTTCCGCCTTCTGCTTCTCCAGGGGCTCCACGCGCGCGGCGCTCACGGCGCGCATGCCGGAGCTGGTGGGCGCGCGGGGCGGCTGGGTGCCGGAGGGGGATGCCGTCCG
>NZ_RAWI01000186.1 GCF_003612125.1 Corallococcus praedator | reverse complement strand
GGTCGTAACCGGGCTGGAAGCGTTTCAGGGGGCTCACGTGGCCACCTTAACGGACGGCGCGCCGGGGCGCCGCGCGCTATGCTCCCGCGCCTCTCGTCACCGGACCCAGGCGCCAAGGCTTGGAGTCCGGATACCGGGGAGTCACGCACGTGAACGCCATCATCCTCCGGCTGGTCTGCGGTCTGCTCTTCGCGGGCATGGTGCTGGGCGTGGTGACCCATCCGCCCAAGGACCTCACGCAGGGACTGGGCATGATGCTGCCGGCGACGATGCTGCTGGGCGTGGCGCTGAAGGGGCCCAAGGGCCGATCGCGCCTGCCGCCCAAGAAGCGCGCCCCGCCCGCGCCGCCGGTGTCCGGTGGGACGCCCGGCGTCTGAAGGCGTCCCCCGATTCCGGCGGGGCGCGGGCGCGGACGTGCGTCGTCAGTAGACGGCGAGGAGCTGCACGTCGAAGACGAGCACGGAGTCGCCGGGGATGACGGGCGGCGAACCGCTGCCGCCGTAGCCCAGGTCGGACGGGATGACGAGCTTGCGCTTGCCGCCCACGCGCATGCCGGCGACGCCCTCGTCCCAGCCCTCGATGACGCGGCCCTGGCCCAGGTTGAAGGCGAAGGGCTGGTTGCGGGGAATGCTGCTGTCGAACAGCGTCCCGTCCGGCAGCCACCCGGAGTAGTGCACCTGGACGACCTTCCCGGCGGAGGCCTCCGCGCCGGTGCCCACCGTCAGGTCCTGCGTGTAGAGCCCGGAGTCGCTCTTGTTCATCGCGGCCAGGTCCACGCCCAGCGAGTCGGCGTACGACACCTTGGCGGGGTCACCCGAGGAGGAATCACCACAGCCCGCGAGGGCCAGCACCGTGCACAGCAGAAGGGATCGAAGCATGGCCCGCAGCCTGCCCGGCACGCGCGCCCCGGGAAAGGGGGAAGGGACGCGTGGCCTGCCCGCCCGGATGGCGCGGGTGGAGGCCGGGCCGCGCGTCCTGCTTGAAGCCTCCGGGTGCGAGGCTTATCCGTTGCGCCCCCCATGACGACACCCTCCGAGCCCGCCCCCGCTTCGCTGCGTCCCTCGCTGGTCGGGCTGATGGCGGCGGCCAGCGCCGTCACGGCCGCGAACCTCTATTACAACCAGCCCCTCTTGGGAGACATCGGCCGCACGCTGGGCGCGTCGGACGGAGCGGTGGGGCTGGTGCCCACGCTGACGCAGGTGGGCTACGCGGTGGGCATGTTATTGCTGGTGCCCCTGGGCGACAGCCTGGAGCGCCGGCGCGTCATCCTCACGCTGTGCGCCTGCGTGGCCGTGGCGCTGTCGGCGACGGCGCTCGCGCCTGGCCTGCACGTGCTGGTGGCGGCGAGCTTCGCGGTGGGCGTCACCACGGTGATTCCGCAACTGCTGGTGCCCTTCGCGGCGCAGCTCGCGGAGCCCTCGCAGCGGGGGCGGGTGGTGGGCACGGTGATGAGCGGGTTGCTCATCGGCATCCTGCTGTCGCGCACGGCGGCGGGCTTCGTGGGCACGCACCTGGGTTGGCGCACCATGTTCTGGGTGGCCGCGGGCCTGATGGTGGCGCTGGGCTTCGTGCTGCGCTTCACGCTGCCCGCGCAGCCGCCGCTGGCCGCGATGCCGTACCCCGCGCTGATGCGTTCGCTCATCCACCTGGCGCGCACGGAGCCGGTGCTGCGGTTGCACGCGCTGCTGGGCGCGCTCACCTTCGGCGCCTTCAGTGCCTTCTGGGTCACGCTGGCGCTCCACCTCCAGTCGCTGCCCGGGCACTACGACGCGCAGGTGGCAGGGCTCTTCGGCGTGGTGGGCGTGGCGGGCGCGGGCGTCGCGCCGCTGGTGGGGCGTCTGGCCGACAAGCGCGGAGACCGGCGCCTCAACGCGCTGGCCATCGCCGTGCTGCTGGCCTCCTTCGGCGTGCTGTGGTGGGCGGGGCACACGCTGTGGGGCCTCGCGCTGGGCGTGTTGCTGCTGGACCTGGGCGTGCAGGCCAATCAGATCACCAACCAGGCGCGCGTGTACGCGTTGCGGCCGGAGGCGCGCAGCCGGCTCAACACGCTCTACATGGTGACCTACTTCCTGGGCGGCGCGGCGGGCGCGTGGGCCGGGACGGCGGCGTGGACGCGAGCGGGCTGGTCCGGCGTGTGCGCGGTGGGCGCCGCGATGTCGCTCACGGCCCTGGGGGTGGTGCTCTGGAGCAGCCGCCGCGTGCCGGTCCAGGTCCCCGTCACCTGAGGCAAGGCTCCAGGCTCGCCAAGCTCGGAAGGTTCGGAAGGCTCAGAGGTCGCGCTGCATGTTCCGGTGGGGCACGCCCACCTCGACGTAGGGCTCGCCGTACACCGCGTAGCCCAGGCGTTCGTAGAAGGGGACGACGTTCGCGCGGGCGTGCAGGTGCACGTGGCGGAAGCCGCGCTGTCGCAGTTCCTCCTCCAGCGCGCGCACCAGCCGGGCCCCCAGTCCCTTCCCCTGCAGCGAGGACGCCACCGCCATCTGGAAGAGCCGGCCGCCGTGCGCGTCCTCCGGGTGGAAGAGCACGCAGCCGGTGACGGTGCCGCCCGCGTGGGCGACGAGGTGGAGGCTTGCGTTCTCGAAGGGGAACTTCACGTCCGAGCGCGCGAAGCCCAGCGGCTCACGCAGCACGCGGAAGCGCAGCTCCAGCTCCCCGTCGTACAGCGGGTGTCCGGGGCGGATGAAGTCGAGCGAGGTATCGTCGGCCATGGCGCGCGAAGGTCCGTTCAGAAGCTGCCGGTGAGCTGGAGGTTGAAGGTGCGGCCGTACTGGGGCACGGGCCCGGCGGACGCGTCCTCTCCCACGATGAAGGCGTAGCGCGAGTCCAGCAGGTTGTTCACGCCGGCGAAGTAGCGCAGCCGTCCGTAGTCGCCGGACACGCCGAAGCCCACGAGCAGCGCCTCGCCGCTGTCGGCGCCGGAGATGCCGTCCACGCGCGAGCTCTGGTACGTGGCCTGGGTGGCGATGCGCATGTCGCCGTTGCCCACGGGCAGCAGGAAGCGCCCGGAGGCCAGGTGCGCGGGCTTGGCCTGCACGACGTCCTGCGAGGCATTGCGCAGCGTCACGTAGGAATAGCTCAGGTCCACCAGCAGCCAGCGGCCCGGCTGCCAGTGCAGTCCGGCCTCCGCGCCCCACGCCATCGTCTCGCCGGAGCTGTTCGCGTACACGAGGCACTGGCTGGGCGCGCCCTCGGGGCCGCAGCCGGGCGTGGGCGCGGACTCGGTGGTGAGCGTGATGAGCTGGGAGATGCGGTTGTGGTAGCCGGCGACCGTCACGCGCAGCTCCTGGGTCAGGTCGTGCGAGTGCTCCACCTCGAAGGTGGTGATGGTCTCCGGCTCCAGCTGTTCGGCGGGGCGCTGGGTGAGGAGGTTGTCCTGGTAGAACAGCTCGTAGACGTTGGGGGCGCGGAAGGCGCGGCCGATGACCAGCTTGGTGAGGCCCTTGTCATAGGGCCGGCCGATAACGGCCAGCCGGGGCGTGAGCGGCAGCGAGTCCAGGTCGGTGTACTTGTCCACGCGGAAGCCCAGCGACAGGCTCAGGCGCGGGTGCAGGCGCCACTCGTCCAGCGCGTACACGGACACCAGGGAGCGCTTCCGCGTGCCCAGCGGGTCGTCCACGGACGGCCCCACGCTCTTCTGATCCACGCGCAGCTGGTGCTGGCCCTCCACGCCGAAGGTGAGGCGGTGGGAGTCGAACAGGCCCACCAGCAGGCGCGCCTCGGCGGTGAGCCAGTCCGCGGCCCCGGAGTCGGTGTTCGTCTGGGCGACGTCGCCGCCGTAATTGAAATAGCCCCTGTAGCGGCTCAGGTCCGCGGCGCCGCGCAGCGACAGGGCGATGCGTTGGGAGAGGTCGCGCTCGTACTTCGCTTCCGCGAAGCCGCGCACGTCCTGCACGCGGGTGCCCTGGGCGCCCACCTGGGTGCCATAGGGCGCGGTGGGCACGTCCTTGGTGCGCCCGTGCAACTGGGCGACAAGGGACAGGTTGCCAATGCGCGCGCGCACCGAACCCGTGCCGGCCTTCTCGCCGTCCAGCCCGGTGACGATGGGGCCGGGATTTCCGAGCAGGGTGGTGTCCGCGCCCCGGGACTTCATGCCCGCGAGGCTGAAGAGGACGGAGCGGTCGGGGTCCTCCCACGACGTGGTGGCGTGCACGAGCGTGGAGCCCAGCGCGCCCACGGAGCCGGTGATCTCCAGGCGCCGGTCCAGGCCCAGCGACTCGCGGGGCACGACGTTGATGACGCCGAAGAAGGCGCCCGTGCCGTACAGGGCGCTGCCGGGGCCGCGCACGACCTCGATGCGCTCCACCTCCTCCAGGTCCACGCTCAGGTCGTGCGCGGCGTAGCCCTGGCCGGCCCACACGTCGTTCATCGCGTGGCCATCCCAGAGGATGAGGATGCGCGTGTTGAGGTCGCCCGGCGGGGAGAAGCCGCGCACGCCCAGGTACGTGTACGTCCGGTCGTCGGTGAGGAAGAAGCCGCGCACGCCGGCCAGGGCCTCCGCCAGGGTGCGCCACCCGAAGGCGCGCAGCTCCTCCGGCGTGAGCACGGTGGTGGAGGCGGGGGCCTCGTCCACGGACAGCAGGCTCTTGGAGGCCGCGCGCACCGGGGGCGGCTCGTAGCGCAGGGTGGCGTGGACCTTCACCTCCTTGTCGGAGATGACGGTGACCTTCTGGCGCATGGGGCGCACGTCGCGGCTCTCCACCTCCAGCACGTGTTCGCCCTCGGGGAGGGTGACGACGGTGGGGGTGAAGCCCGCGGGCCGGCCGTCCACGCGCACGGCGGCGCCGTCGTGGTTGGCGGTGACGACGACGCGGCCGGTGGGGCGCGTCTGGGCGCTCAGCGTGACGACGAGCGGCAGGGTGCCTTCGGCGGGCACGTCGATGACGTACTGGCCGGGCGCATGGCCGGGGGCGCGCACGTGGAGCACGCGCTGGCCCGGGGACAGGCGCAGCTTCGCGGGGATGCGGCCGAGGATGGGGCCCGTGGGGTTGTCGCGCAGCTCGGCGCCCTCCGGGGTGCCGGTGATGTCCACGATGCCGGTGATGAGGCCCAGGTCCAGGTCGACGGGAGTCTCACGGCCCTTGGTGACGGTGACGGTGGCTTCGGTGGGGCGGAAGCCGTCCTTGCGCACGAGGACCTTGTGGCGGCCCGGCGCGAGCGCGAGCGTCTGGGGCGAGCGGCCCCGACTGCCCAGGTCGGTGCGGTCGACGAAGACGTCCGCGCCCCGGGGATTGGTGGTGACGCGCACCAGGGCGACCTTGGGACGCAGGCGCTCCAGGGAGCGGGTGACCTCCGAGGCGTCCTCGGTGGGCAGGTCCTCGCCGAGCAGGTCGTTGTAGTAGCGGTACGCCTCGTTGAACTTGCCCAGCGCCTCGAAGCACCGCGCGATGTTGAAGAGGACGTTGCGGTTGGGGACCAGCCGGTAGCTGGTGAAGTACGAGCGCAGCGCCTCGGTGTAGCTGCCGCGCGAATAGGCGTCGTTGCCCAGCTCGAAGGCGATGTCCGCCTCATCCGCCGTGTTGTCCGCCAAAGCGGGACCGGTGGTGAGGAGCAGCAGGGAGAGCAGCCATGGACCGAGGGAGGACACACGCATGGTGACGCCCTGCATTCTCCCCCCGATGACATGTCAGGTCCATGACACTGGCCGTCAGGGGGTGGATTCGCGGGGGGCACACCCCCACGCACCGGTGCACGGCCAGCATGGGTCAGCGGGCGAGTGCCGCCGCCAGCCGCCGGGCGGCGGCCTCGAGCTCCTCCGGGGAGCGGTGTTCGGCGGGGGTCGCGTCGAAGGCGCCCCGACCCCGCAGGTGTGGCGGTGTGTCCGCGAAGCGGGGCACGAGGTGCAGGTGGAAGTGGAGGAGCACGTCGCCAATGGCGAAGGCATAGACGTGCTCCGCCCCGAGCACCTCCCTCTGGGCGCGCATCACCCGGGCGGCGAACGGCCCCAACTCGCGCGAGGACGGTTCATCCAGGTCGTACCAGCCGCGCACATGCTGCGCGCTGGTCAGCACCACCCAGCCGGGAACGGGGCTGGGCGAGGCCACGGCATGGAGGACGAAGCCGGGCGCGCGGGCCAGGATGCCACCGGTAGTGCGGGTGTCCTCCCGCACGATGGCGCAGCCGAGGCAGGGATGATTGATGTCTGACGTCATGTGTCATCGTACCCGGGGCCTGGGTAAAAATCCCCCCACCTTGACGCCGTGGCCTCGGCTCGGGGAGTGTCCGATTTCCGCCCTTTCTTGACAGCTGGGGCGTGAAAATTCCGTCAAAAATTCAAGGTGGGGACGATGAAGAAGCATTTGGTGATGGCCGTATTGCCGCTGCTGGCTTGGGGGTGCGGCGACTCGACTGACGCGGACAATGACGGTGTCGCGGACGGTATCCGTGATCCGAACAACGTGTCGGTGGTGGTGCCTTCGACTCCGAAGGGGACTGTTTCTGGCCAGGTGCTGGGAACGAACCTCCAGGCGCTGGAAGGCGTCACGGTGGCGATGACGATCGGCAGCCAGGCGACGGGCAAGTCGGCGACGACGGACGCCAGCGGCAACTTCGTGATGACGGACGTGCCGGCGGGCGCGCAGGTGCTGCTGACGTTCAGCAAGTCCGGCTATGCGACGCTGCGCGCGACGTCGACGGTGCCGTCGGCGGCGGGCACGGTGCCCATCAACAACGGCAACGCGAGCTTCGGCCCGGTGACGCTGGCGCAGCTGAACGGCAAGCTGGTGTTCAACGTGGTGACGCCGCAGGGCCGTCCGGCCGCGGGCGCGAAGGGCACGCTGGAAGTGGACCGCGCGGGCTCGCTCGTGCTGAGCAACTACGACACCACGGCCTCCGTGCTGAGCAAGGTCTACGTCGAGGCGACGGCGGACGACCAGGGTGTGCTGACGTTCAACGGCGTGCCCTCCGGTGCGGAGCTGGCGCGGCTGAACGGCAGCTACAACCTGTGGGTGTCCCCGATGGACGCCAACGGCGACGGCATCCCGGAGACGGGCGGCTTCGTGACGAGCTACTCGGGTGCGGCCATCGTGAGCACCAGCGTCACGCGCGTCGTGAACCTGCCGTTCTCGCGGCCGCAGAACGTGCCGCTCGCGGTCGAGGGCAGCAACGTGGGCAGCCTCAAGGCGGCCCAGGTCATTGATCCGCTCAACAACCTGGTGCGTCCCGGCGAGCCCATCTACGTGTACTTCAACCAGCCGGTGCAGGCGGGCTCGTTGCTCGTGCGCCTGACGGACGAGTACGCGAAGGAGTCGCTGGCGGTGACGGCGAACGTGAACGCCGGCGGTTACTCGGCGACCATCAACCCGGGTTCGGGCGTCGTGCAGGAGGGCAAGGAGTACAACCTCTTCGTGCGCGCGGTGTCCGCCGAGGGCGGCACCAACCTCACCCAGACGGGCTTCTTCTTCGGTGGCGACCAGGCCAGCCCCAAGGCCGTGACCATCTCCGAGCTCCGCTACCAGGAGACCTCCCAGACGGGCACGCTGGCGGCGACGCAGCTCAACCCCGGCGAAGTCGTCTACGTGAGCTTCAGCGCTCCCCTCCGGCCTCCGGCGGGCACCTCGGTCCAGGTCTTCTTCAAGGCGGACATCAACAACGACACGTACATCGGCACAACTGCGTACGGTGAGTTCAACAACTACAGCGGTCAGGGGTTCCCGCTCGTCCTGGCGGAACCCACGTTCCCCTACGTGACGCGCACGCCCGCCGAAACGCCTGTCTTCGGCATCCTGCAGTCGGGCTACAGCACCCGGTACGCCTTCACCTACGGGGGCACTGTCGCGCTCAACCCGACCCAGACGGAACTCGTCGTGGCCTTCAGCAAGCTGCCGACCGTGGGCACCAACGAGGCCTACGAGAGCACCTGGGGACAGCCCGTCAGCACGGACCTGTCGGCTGTTGGCATCGCGATCCAGCCCGCGCAGACCCCGCCCCCGACTCCTTGATCCGAGCCGTGTGGCTCTGAACTGGATGTGTTGAGCCGGTCCCGGTGCCCCTGTGAAGCCAAGGCTTCGCAGGGGCACTTGTTTTTGTGACGGGCTGGCCCCCGGCGTCGTGGACGGCATGGAGTCCGTGGTCGAAGACATCTGGTCTCATCTTCCAGACCCGGACGAGGGCTGGTCTCGCAGGAGAAGGGGCTGGGCTTTCCCCTGGAGCCGTTCTTGCTATGCAAGTGCTCCATGTCACACCCCCTCCGAGCCTTCTTGCCCTTGCTGGTGCTGTGTCTTGCCGGCTGCCTGCAGATTCCCGATCTGGAACCAGGCAATGCCACGGACGCAGGAATCCAAGACGACAACGCACCCATTGAAATCGAGTGGGTCTCCCCAGCACCCGAGAGCCTGAGCAATGGACTCGTGCCGATCCATGTCACGCTGACGGGAGGAACACCCGACCTCGTCGAATTGCTCGTGGACGGCCAGTTCGGAACCGTGCTGGCAAGTCCCTACTCCACACTCTGGGATGCTGGGACGATTTCAGAGGGGACCCATACCCTTTCGGTGCGCGCCTGGCGCTTGGGACAGACCTTTGTGAGTGCAGGTCGCGTCCTGACCCTAGACAGGACGCCCCCTCGGATAGTCACCCAGACCCCTGCCCAGGGAGCGTCCGCTGTTTCGGTGAGACAGACCATTCAAGCAACGCTCTCTGAACCGCTGGCTCCCACTACTGTGAACTCCCAGTCCATCCGATTGGTGGCCAATGGCGGATTCGTAGACGCGGATGTTCTTCTTTCGGAGGATGGAAAGACATTCAATGTGGTCCCTCTCAATCCGGTGCCTGTCAGCAGTGCGATCCGGGTTTCCCTCAGTGATTCCGTGACCGATCTCGCGGGCAATAGCGTGGAGGTGTCATCTCGAGATTGGATTTGGCGTGTTCCTGCGTACCTCCTCGTGGGGGAACCCCTCACTTCCGAACCCGCGAATCCCAATATTGAAGCTATTTCGCTGGGAATGGGTGGAGCGCAGCCGATCATTGCTTGGAGTGAGGGGTGGGGGGCGCCCTTCAAGGTCCACGTCAAGCAATGGACTGGCGCTGCGTGGGAATACATTGGAACGCCGTTGGCGGCAAACTCGGCGGTGAACGCCATGGAATGCTCGCTCAATGTGGATGCCGCCGGTGTTCCCACGGTGATGTGGCACGAGTCCCTGGAGGGCAATGCCCATCAATGGGTGGGACGCCGTTGGAATGGACAAGCGTGGGTCCAGTTGGGAGCTGCGTTGACCCCCGTCCTTCAGAACGCCCGCCTCGGGGGCTGGCAGTTTGCTCAGGGGCCCGCAGGGTACGCCACGATCGCAATCGATGAGTCGAACGGAGCCCAACACCAAATCACCATCCGCCAGTGGAACGGGAGTGCATGGCTCGCGGTGGGGAGTGCCATCAACTTGCGGATCGGCTCCTCGGTCAATTTCCTCCACATGGAAGTCGATGCGCGGGGGTATCCATTCTTGACATGGCTGGAGGGTGGGGAGAGTGGTATCGAGGACATCCGGGCTGCCGCGCTTTGGACGGGAGCTGTATGGCAATCCCTCTCGGGCACTCTGAAGGAGGCGCCCACCACACTGGCCTTCGATGCCGCCGGAACCCCCTACGTGGGTGCGTTGGAGATTGTTTCAGGTCAGCTCAGGGCGTTCGTCAAGAAGTGGAACGGGAGTGCATGGATCACTCTGGGCGGTGCGTTTGAAGATGTCGGGGGGACCGCGCCTCGCTATGTGAACGCCATGCGATTCGATGCGATGGGCCGACCCACGGTTGCGCTGTACGCTCAACGCGCGACGTCGCCTCGACCGAGCGCGGTGGCTCAAGTGTTGAGATGGACCGGAACACAGTGGGAAGCGGTCAGTGGGGTACTGGACGCGACGCCTGGGCTGATTGCCAGCAACCCGGCCCAGATGGGCATCACTCCAGAGGGAGACCCCTTCATGGCCTGGGTTGAAGGTGTTTCCGGTTGGCCATCGGTCGGGGCGCGGTTGCACGTCTACCGCAGCAACCGATGAGTTACCCAATCCCTCCGCGCACCTACACTGTCGTCCACTGTCCCCTTGTTTCGCACCGGACTCCGGGCCCACCCTTCCGTCCCGTCCAGGGAAATCTTGCGAGAACGGGCACTTTTCCGAGGACGTGTTTAGATTCGTCCCGCCCCTCCCCTGCATGCGAGGCCTCTGCTCCATGAAGAACGCGGTCATGACAACCCCGGAGGGCGAGCCGACCGCGAGCGGTGGGCCGGCTCCCGTGAACTCCAAGAAGCGTGTCCTCGTCGTGGACGACTTCGACGACGCCCGTGAAATGTACGCGGAGTACCTGGAATTCTGCGGGTTTGAGGTCGACACCGCCCGCAATGGCCTGGAGGCCGTGGAGAAGGCCCAGGAGGGGGAGCCGGACATCATCCTCATGGACCTGTCCCTGCCCGTCATGGATGGCTGGGAGGCGACGCGGCGCATCAAGCAGGACACCCGCACCCGCGACATCCCGGTGATGGCCCTCACCGGCCACGTGCTCGCCGGCAACGCCGAGCACGCCCTGTCCGTGGGCGCGGACGAGTTCGTCGCCAAGCCCTGTCTGCCCCAGGACCTGGAGAACAAGATCCGCAACATGCTCAAACCCAGCAAGGCGAAGCCCCGCTCGGGTCAGGAGTGACCCGAGGCCCGACCTCGAAGTGTCCACTGTCGGACACCGGGGTCCGGCCTCCTGCTCCAGGCCCCCCTCTCGTTGGCCCCCGGGTTGACCCCCGGGCGCGGGATGCGTAGGCAACCCCGGTGGGCTCTCCCGCCTCGTCCCCTCCATCCGACGCGTGGACTCCTCCGGAGGAGTTCGACGAGTACCGCATCGTGCGTCCGCTCGGACGGGGGCGCACGGGCCGGGTGTACCTGGCGCACGACACGCTCCTGGAGCGTCCCGTCGCGGTGAAGTTCATCCCGTCGCTGGGCTCCAACGCGCTGGCGCGCTTCCTGGTGGAGGCCCGCGCCGCCGCCCGCATCCAGCACCCCAACGTCGTCACCCTGTACCGGGTGGGGCAGCTGGAGGACCAGCCGTACCTCATCTCCGAGTTCATCCGGGGCGTCAGCCTGGACCGGCTGGCCCGGCCCGTGTCGTGGGAGCGCGCGCTCGGCATCGGGAAGGACCTGGCCCGGGGCCTGGGGGCCGCCCACCGCCGGGGCGTGCTCCACCGCGACATCAAGCCCGGCAACGCCGTCCTCACCGAGAGCGGCGAGGTGAAGCTGCTCGACTTCGGGCTCGCCAAGCTGCTCGACCGCGCCGAAAGCAGCGAGCCCACCGCCCCGCGCGCGCCCATGCCTCCGCCGGAGCTGCCCGCGGACTGGGACCCCGAAGCCAGCCCCGCCCTGGGCGCCCGCTCGCTGGATGGCGTCTTCCTGCCGTCCCTGCCGCGCGGCGCGCTGGTGGGCACGCCCTACTACATGTCCCCGGAGGCCTGGGCCGGCGAGGAGCTCACCGCGCGCAGCGACGTGTACTCGCTGGGCGTCGTGCTCTACGAGCTGGTCGCGGGCCGGGGCCCCTTCCGCGACGTGCCCTGGCGCGAACTCTCCGAGGCCGTGCGCACCCGCGACGTCCGGCCCCTGCTCGAAGTCTCCCCGCTGGTGGATCCCGGCTTCGCGGCCGCCATCGACAAGTGCCTGAGGCGCGACCCGGCGCAGCGCCATGCGTCCGCCGCGCAGCTGCTCGACGCGCTGGAGGCCCTGACCCGCGAAGAGGTGCCCGTCGTCGTCCCGGAGGGCAATCCCTACCGCGGCCTCCAGGCCTTCGAGGCCGAACACCGCTCGCTGTTCTTCGGCCGCCGCCGCGAGCAGCGCGCCGTGCTGGAGCGGCTCAAGGCGGAGGCCTTCCTGCTGATGACGGGCGACTCCGGCGTCGGCAAGTCGTCGCTGTGCCTCGCGGGCATCCTCCCCGCCGTGTGCGACGGCGCGCTGGAGGACGGCCGGCGCTGGCGCACCGCGAGGCTCGTGCCCGGGCGCAGGCCCGTCTCCGCGCTCGCCGTGGCGCTCGCCCCGGTGCTGGAGGTGGGCGAGGAGCCGCTCGCGGAGACGCTGCGCCAGGACCCCACGTCGCTCGGCCGCAGGCTCCGCGCGAAGCTGGGCACCCAGGGCGGCCTGCTGCTCTACATGGACCAGCTGGAGGAGCTGGTGACGCTGTCCCCTCCGGAGGAGGCGGCGCTCGCGGGCGCCGCGCTGGGCTCGCTCACCGAGGCGGCCGGCGGACTGCGCCTGCTGGCCACCGGCCGCAGCGACTTCCTCACCCGCCTCACCGGCGTGCCCGGACTGGGGCCGGAGGTGCCGCACGCCTTGTACCTGCTGCGCGCGCTCACCTCCGAGGAGACGCGCGAGGCCATCGTCGGCCCCGCGCGCGTCAAGGGCGTGCGCTTCGAGTCCGAGGCCGTGGTGGACGCGCTCGTCGCCTCCACGGCGGCCTCCGACGGCGGCCTGCCCCTGCTCCAGTTCGCGCTGGCGGAGCTGTGGGACGCGCGCGATGAGTCCCGGGGCGTGATGACCCAGGCGGCGCTGGACTCGCTGGGCGGCGTGTCCGGCGCGCTCGCGCGTCATGCGGACGCCGCCGTGGCCCGCCTGCTGCCGGACCAGCGCTCGGCGGCGCGCGGGGTGATGCTGCGTTTGGTGACCCAGGATGGCACCCGCGCGCGCAAGACGGACCGCGAGCTCGTGGGCGACGACCCCCGCTACCGCGCCGCGCTGGAGGCCCTGGTGCGCGCGCGCCTGCTCGTCGCCCGCGAAGGGGAGGGCGGCACCGCGTACGAGCTGGCCCACGAGGCGCTCCTCACCGGGTGGACCACGCTGGCCCGCTGGCTGGTGGAGGCCGGCGAGCGCCGCGAGGTGCAGGCCCGGCTGGAGGCCGCCGCCGCGCAGTGGGAGCGCCTGGGCCATGCGCGCGAATCGCTCTGGGGGCCCCGGCAGCTGGCGGAGACCGGGGTGCTGGAGCCGTCCGAACTCACCCGGCGCGAACAGTCCTTCCTCGACGCCTCGCGCCGCACCGGCGTGCGCAGCCGGCGCCTGAAGCAGGGGCTGGCGCTGGGCTTCCTCGTGTCGCTGGCCCTGGTGTACGCGGGCCTCCAGTGGCGCGAGCGGCGCATCCTCGACGCGCGCGTGCGCACCGAACTGGGCGCCGCCGCCGCGGAGCTGGGCTCCGTGCGCACCGAGCGCGACGCGCTCCAGGCCGAGCGCACCGAGGCCTTCCAGCGCTACGACACCGGCCACAAGGCGGACGGCGACCGGAGCTGGGCGAAGGCCACCGGACACGCGGCCCAGCTGGGCCACCACTTCGACGCCGTGGCGGACCGGCTGGAGCGCGCGCTGGCCCTGGCCCCCGGCCGTGCGGACGTTCGCGACGCGCTGGCGGACTTCCTCTACGAGCGCGCCCTGTGGGCTGAAAACGAGCGCGAGCCCGTGCTGCCCGCGCTGCTCCAGCGCATGCGCCTCTACGACAGCGACGGCACCCGCTGGCAGCGCTGGAACGCGCCCGCGCAACTGACCGTGGCCACGGACACGCCCGGTGCCTCCGTGGAGCTGCGCCCCCTGACGCGCGAGCCCGGCGGCCCGGAGGTCGCGGGCGCGCCCGTGCCTGACGCCAGCACCGCTCCCGGGGCCGACATCTCCGTGCCTCCCGGTCCCTACCGGCTCACCGTGCGCGCGCCGGGCCACGAGGACGCGGCGCAGCCGCTGCTCCTCCAGCGCGGTGAGTCGCGCCGCGTCGTGCTGCCGCTGCCGCGCGCGGGCGTGCTCCCGGCGGGCTTCGCCTACGTGCCCCCGGGCGAGGTGCGCTTCGGCAGCGCCGCCGAGGCCAGCGTGCGCGACTTCTTCAACGCCGTCCCCCTGCACCCCGTGCCCGTGGCGGGCTTCCTCATCGCCCGCCATGAGACGACATTCGCGGACTGGCTGGCGTACCTGGAGGCCCTGCCCGCCCAGGAGCGCGCCCAGCGCCAGCCCCGCGTGGGCACCGGTGGCTATGCCGGGGTGCTCGCGCTGGAGCCGGACGCGGGCGGCTGGAGGCTGCGCTTCCAGCCCGGCGGCGTGCTCTACACCGCGAGGAGCGGTGAGCCCCTGCGCTACGCCCGGCGCACGCAGCGCGCGGAGCAGGACTGGCGCCAGTTCCCGGTGAGCGGCATCTCCTTCTCCGACGCGGAGGCCTACGTGGCCTGGCTGGCCACGTCCGGCCGGGTGCCCGGGGCGCGGCTGTGCTCGGAGCTGGAGTGGGAGCGCGCCGCGCGCGGGGTGGACGGCCGCGAGTACCCCCACGGCAACCGGCTGGGCCCGGACGAGGCCAACGTGGACACCACCTACGGCAAGGACCCGGGCGGCTTCGGCCCGGACGTCGTGGGCAGTCACCCCGCGTCCCGCAGCCCCTTCGGCGCGGACGACATGGCGGGCAACGTGTGGGAGTGGACGCGCTCGTGGCTGGAGCCCGGCCGCCCGGTGGCCCGCGGCGGCAGCTATTCGTTCGCCGTGACGTCCGCGCGCTCCACCAACCGCGAGCTGCCGGAGGCCTCCATGCGCGACGTCGCGGTGGGCCTGCGCGTGTGCGCGGACCTGCCTCCGTCCGCGGACGCAGGGCACTGAGCACCACAGGACGATAGAACCCCTCAAGAAGCCCGGGCTTCGCCCTCCGGTCGCTTCGGAGTGGATGCCACCCAACGCTGCAAGTGCCCGCCGGGGCCTGCCGCGGTTGCCGCTCCCTCCCACCAGACGGACCTTGTCACCTGAAGCACGGTGCGGGGTCGGGGTCGGGGCAGGGAAGGGGCATCCAGATGAGGACGTTGCAGCGAGTGGTCGCGGCGTGTCTTGCCGTCGTGGCGGTGGGCTGTGGCACGGAATCGTCGGAGCCCGAGGCTCCGACCCTGCGGACGCAGATGGCGGAGCTTGTGTCCCCCAATGGACGCAACCTCAATGGCCGCAACCTGAACGGCCGCAACCTCAACAACGCGGAGCTGGGCGGCATGCTGGTGTCCGTGGCCTACACGGGGGCCATCTCCGCCAGCGGCAAGGCGCTCACCAACGTGCGGCTGGAGGGCTCGGCCTTCGTCGGGCTCGACGGCGCCAACCCCGTCACGGGCACCAGCTTCACCGGCGCGCGCTTCGTCGGGAAGCTGGGCGACGGTTCCACCCTGCCCCTGCGCGTGGACAGCATCACCCGGGGCAGCGGCGTGGACAGCGACCTGTGGTCCTACCGCGTCTCCTACCAGGGCACCGACGGCGCCTGGCGCGCGGTGTGCCAGGACTCAAGCGGCGCGGCGGCCTCCGCCATCGCCGTCGCCAACCGCTGGGACTACCGCCAGGGTGTCGCCGGCGGCGGCGAGAAGATCCTCGACGCGACGGCCTTCACCTTCGCCTGCGAGGGCGCCGCCATCGCGAAGTGCATGCACTTTGGCTACAAGCCCTGGGCCACCGCCTCCAACGGCCAGAGCCTCGCGGGCCACCACCAGGCCTGCACCCGCATGGTGCGCGCGGACTTCTGCGGCGACGGCGAGTCGCACACCACCGATGGCCAGTGGGTCAATCTCTATGACGCCGTGGGCGTCCAGGGCGACTCCGAATCCTGGAGCATGGAGGCCGAGTGGAACGAGGGCGGCGCCCGCTGCTTCACCAGCCAGACGCGCGCCCAGGCCCCGGTGACGTGCGCGAACGTGACCGCCATCGCGAACTGCGGTGACACCGCCCACTTCCAGTCCGGCACCCGCCTCTTCAGCGAGACGCCGTACGGCACCACCGGGTTGTAGCCTCCCAGGTTACGCCAAACCCTGACTTGTAACGGGATAGGTTACAAAGTCTGCAAGTCGATAATTGTCAGTGTTTCATGATATGGGAAACGCCTGATTCATCTCCGGTCCCCAGAGGGCCGGAGGTGGGGTGGGCGCGCTGCTTTCACAGGGAAACGGGACCGGGGCTCAGGCCTTCCGGAGCCCGGCGGGCGTGGCGGTGTGGGTGCCCCCATCGGATGCCTGCCGTCGCGGTTCCCCGTCGTGGAAGGAGCACCCATGAAGCCTGACGTGTCTTCGCTGTGGAAGCATTCCCGGAGTGTGCGCTGGCGCCTGCCGTTCGCGCTGTTGGCGTCGTCCCTGGCGGTGGGCTGTGGTCAGCCCGCGCCCGAGGGTTCGGAGCCTGCCGCGCCCGTGGCCGACCCTGCCCGGGACGTCGTGTTGGAGGAGACGCTGGGGTCGGTCACCCAGGAGTTGGAAGGGGAGCTGACGCGCCCCGTGGTCGAGTCCCTGGTGGCCATCCCCCAGGCGGCGACCAGCAATGCCACGGCGTCCGTGTTCGAGCTGAAGCTGGATGCGAAGCGCGTGGAGAACGAGCAGTTCCGCGGGCTGACACTGACGATGGTGGAGGGCGCCCAGCAGCTGCTCTTCCGCGACGACGGTCAGAATGGCGACGCGGTCGCGGGCGACCTGCTCTTCACCGCTTCCGGCACCTTCGACTTCGTGGCGCTCCAGGCGGAGCAGCAGCGCATCGCCCAGGCGCAGTCCCAGTCGCAGGAGCCGCTGACGACGGCGGTGTTCGAGAACCGCGCGCTCGTGCGCACCGTCCCGGTGACGGCGATGTCCACCGTGTTCCAGGTCGGCCAGCGCGTGCCCATCCGGCCCATCGGTCTGGCGTCGCTGGTGGATCCGGCCCGCTCGCTCATCATCCGCGCGCCCGCCGTCATCAATGATCCGACGCGCACGTGGGACCCCTGCACCAACGTGGGCAACCCGAACGGCAAGTGGACCTTCAACTACCTGATGACGGAGATGGCCAACCAGCCGTTCACCGGCGTGGCCCCCACCACCTTCGTGCGCGAGTGGGTCCGGCAGTGGGAAGCGCCCCGCACCATCAACTCCTTCGTCAGCCCGCCGCGCGCCAACATCGTGCCGAAGCTCGTCACCCCCTGGCCGAAGCTGGGCACCGGTGAGCTGAACCTGGCGAAGTCGCCCTTCAAGCTCATCGCCATCGTCAACCGGCTGGACCTGGCCGGCAGCAACCCCGCCTACGGCTCCGGCAGCGCGGGCGAGGGCCGCTTCATCTTCGCCGCCACCGAGGGCACGGGCACCAGCTGCCACACGACGCCCTTCCTGGTCATCCTGGAGTACGGGGTGGACAAGACGGGCTGCGCTTCCATCAAGGCGTACGCGCAGCAGTGGCAGGCCCTGTCGGGGCTGGTGCTGGGCAGCGCTTCGTACAACGCCGCGCTGGAGGCCCTCACGGAGCAGTTCGCCAAGCGCGACCTGTCTCCGCGCAAGCCCAACCGCAGCTCCATCAACCAGGTGCGCACCAACGAGAACTGGCTGCTCAACCCCTGGGAGCTGCGTGAGTTCCGCCTGTGGAATTCGCAGATCAACCCGAACTCGTTCGCGTCCCCCGGCCCCGTGCTGGGTCTGCTGAACAGCCACACCGTGGCCCAGACGCCGGACCGCGCCACGAAGACCACCGTGTTCCCGTCCTACGTGAACGCCAATGCGGCCAGCATCGTGGCCGGCACGTACTCCGTTCCGCTCGTGGTGGGTGCCACGCCGTTCCGCGGCGGTCGCTCCGTCGTGCCGTCGCCCTTCGCCACGCCGCCGTTCTGGAGCCTGCCCGCCGCGAGCATCCCCAACCGTCAGGCCCGGCACGTGTTCTCGCTCAACACCTGTGACGGCTGCCACGGCGACGAGCTGGGCATCTCCTTCACCCACGTGAACTGGAACGGCGCGCTGTCGCCCTTCCTGAGCGGCCCGATGGTCGTCCCGGACCGCGCGGATGGCGCCCCCGTCCGGACCTTCAATGAAGTGCTGGCCCGCCAGACCTTCCTTGACCAGACGGCCAACCAGAGCTGCCTGACCGCGGCGTTCACGGCCACCAGCGCGTCGGTCCACTAGAGACCCCCTGGTTGCCTGCCCCTCGTGCGTGAGGGGTTCGACGTCCCACGCGGCCTTCGTCCCGGAGTACGGGGGCGGAGGCCGTTGACGTTTCCGGCCTCCAGCGCCCGCTTCCCTGGCTGCCGGAGGAGGGACTCCGGGTGTTCTTTGGACCCACTGGCGGAGGCGGGGGTGACTTCCCCGGGCGTGAGGGCGGCACCACGTTTACCCGGCCCCGGGGGCGCCCTGGACGAGGGGAGGGCTTCGGGGC
>NZ_RAWI01000185.1 GCF_003612125.1 Corallococcus praedator | reverse complement strand
GTTTCAGGAGAAGGCACGGGCAGAGCCTACTGGAGTGTCGGCGGGCACGCAGCCTGGGAGGCGGATGCCGGGCCGAGATGCAGCCGGGGCAGCCGGGGTGCTATTCCGGGGCGGGGTCCCATCGCGAGGGAGCGGCCATGGAAAAGCGCGTCTTTGGCAACAGCGGGGTGAAGGTGCCTGTCCTGGGGCAGGGCACCTGGCAGATGGAGAACGATGACGCGCAGGACGCCATCCGCTCGCTGCGTGCGGGTCTGGACCTGGGCCTCACCCACCTGGACACCGCCGAGTTGTACGGCCAGGGCCGGGTGGAGGAGGAGCTGGTGTCGAAGGCCATCGAGGGCCGGCGCGACGAGGTGTTCCTCGTCTCCAAGGTGATGCCGTCCAACGCGACGCTGAAGGGCACGGTGGCGGCCTGCGAGCGCAGCCTGAAGCGGCTTCGCACGGACCGGCTGGACTGCTACCTGCTGCACTGGCCCGGCTCCCACCCGCTGGAAGACACGGTGAGGGCCTTCGAGCAGTTGGTGAAGGACGGGAAGATCCGCTCCTGGGGCGTGAGCAACTTCGCGGTGGATGAGCTGGAAGAGGCACTGCGAATCGCGGGGCCGGGGCGCATCGCGTGCAACCAGGTGCTGTATCACCTGGAGGAGCGCGCCATCGAACACACCGTCATCCCGTGGTGCGTGGCCGAGGGCGTGGCGGTGGTGGCCTACAGCCCGTTCGGCAACGGTCGGTTCCCGGCCCCCTCCAGCAAGGGGGGCAAGGTGCTGGCGTCCATCGCCCAGGCGCACGGCGTGTCGCCGTACCAGGTGGCGCTCCAGTTCCTCGTGCGCGGCGCGTCGATGTTCGCCATTCCCAAGGCCACGACGAAGGCCCACATGGAAGACAACGCGCGCGCGGCGTCGCTGAAGCTGACGGCGGAGGAGCTGAAGCGCATCGACGCGGCGTTCCCCCGGGGTGACGAACCCGACGAGCTGCCGAGCATCTGACGCGGGCCCTACCGCCGGGCGCGGAAGCTTCAGCCGCGCTCGCGCAGGAGGGCCTCCACGCGGGCCACGTCCTCCGGCACGTCCACCGCCACCGTGCGCCAGGACACCTGGGCGCAGCGGATGCGCAGGCCGTGCTCCAGGGCGCGCAGTTGCTCCAGCTTCTCCGCTTCCTCCAATGGGGTGGGGCTGAGCGTGGCGAGCTTCAGCAGGGTGTCCCGCCGGTAGCCGTAGAGGCCCAGGTGGGCGTGGCGGCGCACGGGGGGGCCGGGCTCGCGGACGTGGGGCACCGGGGCGCGGCTGAAGTAGAGCGCGTCGCCGTTGAGCGCGAGCACGGCCTTCACCACGTTCGGGTTCTCCAGTTCGTCCGGCTCCAGGGGGCGCACCAGCGTGCCCATGTGCACGGTGTCGTCCCGGAAGAGGTCCGCGAGCACCTTGAGCGCGGCGGGGTCCACCAGCGGTTCGTCACCCTGCACGTTCACCCAGACGTCCACGTCCGGGCGGTCACGGGCCACCTCCGCGATGCGGTCCGTGCCGGTGGGACAGGCGGGGCTGGTCATCACCGCCCGACCGCCGAAGCCCTCCACCACGTCGCGGATCCGCACGTCGTCGGTGGCCACCCACACCTCGTCGAAGGCGTGGGCCTCCTGACAGCGGCGCCAGACATGCTCGACCATGGGGCGGCCGGCGATGGGGGCGAGCGGCTTGCCAGGGAAGCGGGTGCTGGCATGGCGGGCGGGGATGACGGCCACGGTCCGGGAAGCGGGCATGGGGCGTCATCTATCAGACGTCCCGTCCCCGGGGGAAAGCGGCTGACGACCCTCCACCACTGGTCAGAAACGGGGGCGTGCCTAGCTTGCGCAGCGACATGAAGAAGGTCATCCACATCGTTGGCGCGCGTCCGAATTTCATGAAGGTGGCCCCGATTCACAAGGCCATCGCCGCGCGTACCTCCCTGCAGCAGTTGGTCATGCACACCGGCCAGCACTACGACGCGAAGATGAGCGACGTGTTCTTCGCCGACCTGGGCATGGCCGCCCCGGACATCCACCTGGGCATCGGCTCCGGCAGCCACGCCGAGCAGACCGCCAAGATGATGGTGGAGATGGAGAAGATCTTCCTCAAGGAGAAGCCGGACCTGGTGTCCGTGGTGGGTGACGTCAACAGCACCATCGCCGCCGCGCTCGTCACGTCCAAGCTGGCCATCCCGCTGTCCCACGTGGAAGCGGGCCTGCGCAGCTTCGAGCGGCACATGCCGGAGGAGATCAACCGCGTCGTCACCGACCGGCTCTCCGACATGCTGCTCACGCCGTCGCGCGACGCGGACGCGAACCTCCTGAAGGAAGGCATCGACCCGAAGCGCATCCACCTGGTGGGCAACGTGATGATCGACTCGCTCCTGTCGTCCAAGGAGAAGGCCGACCAGCTGCCCACGCTGAAGCAGCTGGGCCTCACGCCGCGGGCCTACGTCGTGGCGACGCTGCACCGGCCGTCCAACGTGGACAACCCGAAGCTGCTGGCGGGCCTGCTGTCCACGCTCATCCACGTGGCCAAGAAGGTCCCCGTGGTGTTCCCGGTGCACCCGCGCACGCGCAAGATGATCTCCGAGCAGGGCCATGGCCCGGAGCTGGAGAAGACGCCGGCCCTCAAGCTGGTGGACCCCATGGGCTACCTGGAGTTCCTGTCGCTGACGTCCCAGGCGCAGCTCGTGATGACGGACTCGGGCGGCCTCCAGGAGGAGACCACCGCGCTGGGCGTGCCGTGCCTCACCCTGCGCGAGGAGACCGAGCGTCCCGTCACCGTGGAGGTGGGCACCAACGAGGTGGTGGGCACCGACCCCGTGCGCATCCGCGAGGCGGCGGACCGCGTCCTGTCCGGCAACGTGAAGAAGGGCCGCGTGCCGGAGCTGTGGGACGGCCGCACCGGCGAGCGCATCGCGGACCTGTACGCGCGCGTGCTGGGCGTGGAGCAGAAGCGCGCCTTCGGGTGAGCTGAAGCGCTGTGCTTCCAGCAGTCAGGCCGCCGGGTGCTCGCGTCTTCGTGCGCGGGGGCCTGGCGGTTTTCGCGTTCCAAGCGTGCTAAGCGGCGCGGAACGTCATGCGTGAAGACGAAGACACCGCTCCGGCTGCCGCCACGGATGTGCCTGACGGCTACGTGGACATCCCGTTCGTCGTGGAGCCGAACTACGCGGGCTGGCGGTTGGACCGCTACCTCTGCGAGAAGATCCGCCGCATGGACCTGGAGCGCGTGCGCGGCATCATCCTGCGCGGCGTCCTGTGCGACGAGTACCGGCTCAAGCCCTCCACGCCCGTGTACCCGGGGCTGACGTTCCGCATCCGCCGCCCCGCGAGCCAGGAGCCCGCGACGCCCACCGCGCTGCCCGTCGTCTTCACCGATGACTGGCTGCTGGTGCTCGACAAGCCGGCGGGGCTGCCCATCCACCCCACCGCGCGCTACCACAAGGGCACCCTGGTCACGCTGTTGCGCGAGCGCTTCGGGGAGCGCTTCGCGGAGCCCGCGCACCGGCTGGACCGCGAGACGAGCGGGCTGGTCGTGTGTGGACGCACCACGGAGTCGTGCCGCCTGCTGGGCGGGCTGTTCCTGTCGCGCGACGTGCACAAGGAATACCTCGCGCTGTGCGAGGGCCATCCCTCCGAGGACACCTTCGTCGTGGATGCGCCCATCGCGGAGGGCACGGACCTGATCCGCATCGCCGTGCGCATCGACCCGGTGCTGGGCAAACCCAGCCGCACGCGCTTCCAGGTGCTCCAGCGCTTCGTGCATGACGGCGCGCCGTTCGCGCTGTTGCGCTGCTTTCCGGAGACGGGACGGCAGCATCAGATCCGCATCCACCTCCACGTCGTGGGCTTCCCGCTGGTGGGGGACAAGATGTATGGGCCGGACCCGGGCTACTTCGACCGCTTCAGCAAGCACACCCTGGAGCCCGAGGCGTGGGTGCGGCTGCGGCTGCCCCGGCATGCGCTCCACGCGGAGCGCATCACGTTCCCGCACCCGGGCACCGGCGAGCCCGTCACCTTCGTCTCGCCGCTGCCCCAGGACCTGGTGGACTTCATCGCCGGGAAGACCCCGGCCCCTTCACCCTGAAACCGGACTCAGGCGCTCAGCTTGGCGTCCGAGTCCCGGGACAGCTTCTCCGTGAGGTACTGCCCGGAGAAGCACGCGGTGCAGTAGGTGCTCCGCTTCGGGTCCTCCACCGCGGCGCCCAGGCCCTCCAGCGACAGGTAGCCCAGGGAGTCCGCCGTGACGTACTTCGCGATCTCCTCCGTGCTGTGGCTGGCGGCGATGAGCTCCGTGCGGCTGGGCGTGTCGATGCCGTAGTAGCAGGGCCACTGCGTGGGCGGCGACGAGATGCGCAGGTGCACGGACACGGCGCCCGCGGCCTTGAGCATCTTCACGATCTTCCGGCTGGTGGTGCCGCGCACGATGGAGTCGTCCACCACCACCACGCGCTTGCCCTTGAGGACGCTGCGCACGGCGGACAGCTTCAGCTTCACGCCGAAGTGGCGGATGGACTGCTGCGGTTCAATGAAGGTGCGGCCCACGTAGTGGCTGCGGATGAGGCCCACGTCGTAGGGGATGCCGCTCGTCTGCGAGAAGCCGATGGCCGCGGGCACGCCGGAGTCCGGCACCGCGATGACCAGATCCGCGTCCGGCGCGGGCTGCTCGCGCGCCAACTGCATGCCCAGGCGCTTGCGCACTTCGTAGACGCTGGAGCCGAAGAGCACCGAGTCCGGCTTGGCGAAGTAGACGTGCTCGAAGATGCAGCGGCCCAGCCGGGGCGCGGGCTTGAAGGGCATGCTGGCGCGCAGCACCCCGTTCTCGATGACGATGAGTTCGCCGGGCTCCAGCTCGCGCACGATCTCCGCTTCGATGAGATCCAACGCGGTCGTCTCACTGGCGACGACGTACGCGCCTTCCTTCATCTTGCCCAGCACCAGCGGCCGGAAGCCGTGCGGGTCGCGCACCGCGATGAGCTTGTCCTCCGTGAGGAGCAGGATGCTGTAGGCACCCTCCACCTTGCGCAGGGACTCCACCAGCTTGGCTTCGAAGGTGGGCTGCTTGGAGCGGGCGAGGAGGTGCATCACCACCTCCGTGTCCGCGTCCGACTGGAAGAGCGCGCCTTCGGCTTCGAGCGCCGCCTTGAGCTCCGCCGCGTTCACGATGTTGCCGTTGTGCGCGATGGAGAACTGGCCGCCCGCCCACGCGACGAACAGCGGCTGGGCGTTCTTCAGCTGGCTGCCGCCCGCCGTGCTGTAGCGCACGTGGCCGATGGCGGCGTCTCCCGGCAGTCCCTCAATCACCGGCGCGGTGAAGATGTCCGCCACCAGCCCCATCTGCCGGTGCGTGCGCAGGGTGTGGCCGTCGGAGGCGACGATGCCTGCGGACTCCTGTCCGCGGTGCTGCAGGGCGTGCAACCCCAGGTACGTCAGGTTGGACGCCTCTCCGTGTCCCACGATTCCGAAGATGCCGCACATGGCGCGCTGCCTTACCCCTTTCGACCGCGAAGCGGAACAGGAACGCACGTCTTCACCGAAGGTATTCCACCTGTCGCAAGACGTCGGCTCTTGTAGGCCAGCCAGGGTGTCACTGGCCGGAAAGGTAGGAGCCGTCCCGAAGTCCGGAGCGGTTAGGCTCCCTTCGGCATGTCTTCCTCCCGGCGCTCCATCCTCCGTGCCCTGCTGCCCTTCGCCTTGTTAACGGCGGGGGCCGCCTACGCGCTTGCCTCCTGGAATTGGTGCGGGCGCTGGGAGGAGCGCACGCCCGTGGTGCTGTCCCAGGTGCGGGGCGAAGGCGCCCTCCGAGCAGGCGCGGCGAAGGTGGCCCTGTCGCCGCCCTTCCCGGTGGTGGTGGCCGGCTACGCGCCACCCCGGCCCGAGGCGAGCCAGGCCGAAGTCCCCCTCCAGGCGCGAGCGGTGGTGCTGGAGGCCGGAAGCGCGCGCGTGGGCGTGGTGTCGCTGGAGCTGCTCTTCGTTACCCCGGAAATCGTGGCGCAGGTGCGCGAGCGCGCCGCGCGGGCGGGGGTGAGGGAGGTGCTGGTGGTGGCCACGCACACGCACTCCTCCTTTGGTGGCTACGACGCGCGGTGGGTGGCGCAGCTTTCCGGGACGGGGCGCTACGTGCCGGCGGCGGTGGATGCGGTGGTGGCGGGCGCGAGCGAGGCGCTGGAGAAGGCGGTCGCTTCGATGACGGACGTCACGTTGGAGGTGGGAAGCGCGGCGGACGCGGGGCTCGTCAGCTCCCGCAGCGGTGGGCAGACCCCGGACGGCCAGCTCACGCGCGTGGTGCTGAAGGGCGCGAAGGCGCCGGTGGCGGAGGTGCTGGTGTTCGCCGCGCACGCCACGCTGATTCCCCGCAAGCGCGCGCTGGTGGATCCGGACTACCCGGGCCGGTTGAGCGCGCTGCGCGAGGCGGCGGGCAGCGGCGTGACGCTGTTCGTGCAGGGCAGCGAGGGCAACGCGTCCGTGGCCTTCTCCGAAGGGCAGGGCGCGGAGCGGGCCGCGGGCTTCGCGAGCCGGCTGTCGGCGCTGGCGGACGGGGCCGCTCCGGCGGCGGTGGAGGGGCCGGTGCGGCTGGCCTTCGCGCGGGTGCAGGCCGCGCTGCCCCGGCCGGATTCGTCCCGGCTGGTGCCCGCGTTCACCCGCGCGGCGGGGGACAACTTCCTGTGCGCGTCCTCGCCTCGGGAGACGGAGGTGGATGCGCTGGCGCTGGGGCCGCTGGAGCTGCTGGCGATTCCAGGTGAGCCCACCACGGCGGCGGGACGGGCGCTGGTGACGCTCACGGGCGCGACGCACGTGCTGGGGCTCGCCAACGGCTACGTGGGCTACCTGGACACGGCGGAGCAGGTGCTCAGCGGACAGGGCGAGTCCCGGCGCCAGTACTTCGGTCCGACCCTGATGGAGCGCCTGGGCGCCGCGTCACGCGTGGCCTCCGGGACGGTGGGCTTCTCCGCTCCGGAGTGAGATGGCGGCCTGCCTTCTGACGCTCGGCTGCCCGCCTGCCCTGCGGACCTCCTGACGGACGGCCGTCGCGGGAAGCCCCGTCGCTCATGCAGGGCCCGCTGCCTACCTTGGTCCGCAGGGCAGCCCGACAGGGGAGGGGTATCGCATGAGGTGGCAAGGCGGACGTCGCAGCTCGAACATCGAGGACCGCCGGGGTTCAGGCTTCGGACGCCCGCTCGCGGTGGGCGGAGGCGCCGCGTCGCTGGTGGTGGCGCTGCTGGTGATGCTGCTGGGCGGAGATCCTTCCGACGTGCAGGTGGGCTCGCGCTCCCCGTATTCGGATCCGGCGACGGGCGGTTCGGGACGCCCGGTGGATCCACAGCAAGAGGAGCTGAAGGACTTCGTGTCCGTCGTCCTCGCGGACACCGAGGACACCTGGCCCGGCCTGCTGGAGCCGGTGGGCGTGCGCTACGTGCAGCCGAAACTGGTGCTCTTCTCGGACGCGGTGCAGTCCGCGTGCGGCGCGCAGGAGAGCGCGGTGGGGCCCTTCTATTGTCCGGGCGACCAGCGCGTGTACCTGGACCTGACCTTCTTCAACGAGCTGGAGAGCCGCTTCGGCGCGCCCGGTGACTTCGGCCGCGCGTACGTCGTCGCGCACGAGGTGGGGCACCACGTGCAGAACCTGCTGGGCACCTCCCAGAGGGTGCAGTCGCTGCGCCGCCGCACGAGCGAGGAGCAGGCCAACCAGCTCTCCGTGCTGACCGAGCTGCAGGCGGACTGCTTCGCCGGCATCTGGGCCCGCCACGCGCAGCAGGAGCGCGACATGTTGGAGCCGGGCGACATCGAGGAGGGCCTGGGCGCGGCCAGCGCCGTGGGCGACGACACCCTCCAGAAGCGCGCCCGGGGCCACGTCGTCCCCGAGTCCTTCACCCACGGCTCCGCCGCGCAGCGCATGACCTGGTTCAAGCGGGGCCTGGAGCAGGGCACGCTGGAGGCCTGCGACACCTTCAACGCGCGTCGCTGAAGACGGCCGAGGGCCCGTCCCCCGGAAGCACCGGGAGACAGCGGCCCGGCTCAACGCGCACGCGGGGGCCGTGAGGTGCCCGTGCCGTTGAGCGGCTGCTGGAGTTGGTACGTCCCGTTCAGTGGCTGCTGGAGCTGATACGTCCCGTTCAGTGGCTGCTGGAGCTGGTAGGTGCCGTTGAGCGGTTGCTGGAGCTGATACGTCCCGTTCAGTGGCTGCTGGAGCTGGTAGGTGCCGTTCAGCGGCTGCTGGAGCTGATAGGTCCCGTTGAGGGGCTGCTGGAGTTCATAGGTCCCGTCGAGGGGCCTCTGGAACCCGGTGCCGGCGGGGGGCTGATACCAGTAATTGTCCCAGTAGGCGTCGTCACCCGGGGTGGTTGTCAGTGATTGCTGGGCATCCAGCTCCTGCGAGTCATTGCCCTGTGGGGCGACCGGCGCTTCGTCCTGCTGCGCCATCGCCGTCGTGGCCGCGCTGGACGCGAACGCCACCACCAGGGTCGCCAGGGTGCTTGCGCGCATGGGAATCCTCTTTTCTGTCGCGGGGAGAGTGAGGGCGGTGCCGCGACACCCTTGGAAGATGACCGCCCGGGTGGGGGCCGGGGACCCCGTGAAGGGGCCGGGAACGCCCGCCCGGCCGTCCGCTCCGGAGCCTTGCGTCACGCCCGCTCCGGACACATTCGAGGCGAAAGGCTTACCGCACACGCGTGCTTTTTCCGCGTGACCAAAGGGGCGCTGCGTCAAAACACAAACGTGCAACTAATGCTTGTCGCCCGTGTGTCTTTGCTCCGAGCATGCCGCCTTCCCGCTGCTTCGCGGGCCCGGGTGTTTCCCCTGAGGGCCCCATGTGGAGCGGCTTCGCGGAGGAACGACATGCCCCGTTTGCAGTGGACCCGCGCTTCAAGCGCCGCCCTTCTGGCCCTGTTGGGGGCCCTTTCACTGACCGCCTGCTCCGACGAGGAGGAGGTGCCGAGCCCGAAGCCGGACGCGGGCACCCAGACGGACGCGGGCACCGACGCCGGCACGGACGCCGGCCCTCCGGTGGACACGGGCATCGCGTGGGACGGCGGCGCCGCGGGGGACTTCTCCTGCGAGGGCAAGACGCAGACGACGCTGACGTTCACGCCGGGCCAGGAGGAGCTGCTCCAGGACCAGGTGAACACGCTGGCCGAGTGCACCACCGTCCAGCTGGCGGCGGGCACGTTCACGTTCGAGAACGCCATCACCATCCGCCAGAATGGCATCACGATCGTGGGCGCGGGCAAGGGCGTGAAGGGCGAGGGCACGGGCACGGCGAACAGCACCGTGCTGGTGTTCACCACCGCCGCCGCGAACTCCAACGGCCTGGACGTGGTGGGCAAGCGCTTCGAGGTGCGTGACCTGGCGGTGTGGAACGCGAAGAAGGACGCGGTGCGCATCGAGTCCTCCACCGACGTCATCATGCGCCGCGTGCGCACCGAGTGGGCCAAGGTCAACGACGAGAACAACGGCAAGTACGGCCTGTACCCGGTGAAGTCGAAGTTCGTCGTCATCGAGGACTGCGAGGCCTACAACGCCGCGGACGCGGGCATCTACGTGGGCCAGACGGAGTACGCCGTCGTGCGCAACAACGTGGCGAAGCAGAACGTGGCCGGCATCGAAATCGAGAACACGAAGTACGCCTACGTGACGGGCAACCTCGCGGAGGACAACACCACGGGCCTCGTGGTGTTCGACCTGCCGGGCAACCCCATCAAGGGCACCGACATCCGGGTGCTGGACAACGTCATCATCAACAACAACCGGAACAACTTCGCGTCGGTGGCCGCCAGCAGCAGCACCGTGTCCCAGGTGCCGGCCGGCACGGGCACGTTCATCCTGGCGTCGCGCCGGGTGGAGCTGAAGGGCAACACCTGGGAGAACAACAACTCCCTGGACGTGGCGGTGCTGAGCGGCCTGTCCATCGAGCCGGACCCCACGCTGTGGGCAGCGGGTGGCCTGAACTTCGACAGCGCGGACATCAACATCCACGGCAACACCTTCAAGGGTGGCAGCGGTGACCAGGTGGACAACGGCAGCCTGAGCGCGCAGCGCCGTCCGCTGGGCGCGCTGCTGGCGGCCCTCTACGCCTACGGCGAGACGCAGGGCGAGCTGCGGGTGGAGCACCTGCTGTGGGACGGCCTGGATCCGGTGGGTCACGACCCCAAGGAGATCAACCCCATCAACATCTGCTTCACGGACAACGTGCTGCCCGCGGGCACCCGGAACGCCATCGTGAACATGAACCTGGCCGCGGCGGCCGAGTTCGCGACCGGCGGCAACCTGGTGGGTGCGTGGGGCCAGACGCGGCACTACGCCGCGAAGGGCACCGAGTTCGACTGCGCGGGCTTCTCTCCCGCGCTGACGATTGGCGACTTCGTCAAGTAATCGCGGTCAGGGAGCGTGACACCCATGCGGACGTCGTTCGTGAAGCCCCGTCTCTCCGTGGTGCTGCTGGCCCTCGCGCTGGCCGCCTGCGGTTCATCCGACCCGGAAAAACCCGGGCCCCAGCCTGATGCGGGCACCTCCGTTCCGGATGCCGGAACGGAAGACGCGGGCGTCCCCGACTCGGGCACTCCCGATGCGGGGACGGTGGATGCCGGGGTGCCCGACGCGGGCGCTCCGGACGCGGGACCTGACGACGCCGGTCCGCTGGCCATTCCCACCTCGCTGTCGGGCTTCGGGTTGTTCACCGGAAGCCCGGCGGCCGGGGGGTTGGTGCCGGTGGAGGGCAACGTGCCCTACACGTTGTCCACCGCGCTGTTCTCCGACTACTCGGTCAAGTCACGCACCCTCTACATCCCCCCCGGCAAGGTGGCGCACTACCAGCCGCTGGACGCGCTGGACCTGCCGGTGGGGACGCTCATCACCAAGACGTTCGCCTTCCCGGCGGACCTGCGGAAGCCGGACCAGGACGTGCGCTACATCGAGACGCGCGTCCTGGTGCGCCAGCCGTCCGGCTGGGAGGCGTGGCCCTACGTGTGGAACACGGAGCAGACGGAGGCCACGCAGGCGACCGGTGGCCGCTCCCGCGACGTGACGTTCATCGACCTGCAGGGCAACACCCAGTCGTTCAAGTACTCGGTGCCTTCCAAGAACCAGTGCCTGCAGTGCCACCACCTCCAGGACGAGAAGGGTGATCAGGTCATGCACCCCATCGGCGTGAAGGCGCGCTACCTGCACCACACGAACACGTATGGCGGCGTGGAGCGCGACCAGCTGGAGTACCTGGCGTCGCTGGGCAAGCTGGACGGGCTGCCGGCGGCAGCGCAGCTGCCGAAGGCGCCGGACGCGTTCAACCCGGCGGAGGCGGACCTGTCCACGCGGGCGCGCACGTACCTGGACATCAACTGCGCGCATTGCCACAACCCGAAGGGGACGGCGGGCATCACCAGCCAGTTGTTCCTGAACATCGACAACGCGAACCTGTTCACGCTGGGCGAGTGCAAGCGCCCGGGATCCGCGGGCAGTGGCGTGGGCGGTGAGTTCGACATCGTCCCCGGCAACCACGCGGAGTCCATCCTCTGGTTCCGGCTGAACACGGAGGCAGACGGCAAGATGATGCCGCAGATCGGCCGCGTCATCCACCACGCGGAGGGCTCGCAGCTCATCGCGGATTGGATCGACTCGCTGCCGCCGAAGAGCTGCAAGTAGCTCAGGCCGTCGGCGACGGGGGCTGGGTCTCCTCCAGCCCCACGTTGCTGGACGCGCGGTTGTAGACGTCCAGGTCCAGCAGGCCCTCCTCGCGCGCGACGAGCACCGGCACCAGCATCTGCCCGGTGACGTTGGTGAGGGTGCGCATCATGTCCAGCACCCGGTCGATGGCGAGCAGGTAGCCCAGGCCCTCCAGCGGCAGGCCCGCGGCGCTCAGCACCACGGTGGTCATCACCACCGCCGTGCCCGGGACGCCCGCGGTGCCGAAGCTTCCCAGCACCGACGCCAGCAGGATGATGAAGAGCTGGGGCGCGGACAGCGACAGGCCGAAGTACTGCGCGATGAACAGCGACGTCATCGCCGGGTAGATGGCCCCGCAGCCGTCCATCTTGATGGTGGCGCCCAGGGGCACCGCGAACGCCGCGTAGTCGCGGTTGACGCCCAGGTTGTGGGTGACGCTGCGCAGGGCCACCGGCATGGACGCGAAGCTGGAGGAGCTGACGAACGCCACCTGCATGCCGGGCGCGGCGCCCCGGAAGAAGCGCAGCGGGTTGAGCCCGTGCGCGAGCAGCAGGCCCCCGTACACGAAGATGACGTGCAGCGCGCACGCCAGGTACAGCGTGAGGACGAAGGTGCCCAGGGGCAGGAGCCGCTCGAAGCCGTACGTGCCCACCAGCGCGGCGATGAGGCCGAAGGTGCCCAGCGGGGTCAGCTCCAGCACGAAGCGGGTGACTTGAATCATCGCGTCGCTGGCCTCACCCACGAGCTCTCGCAGGCGCGCGGTGCGCTCTCCCAGCTTCACCAGCGCGAAGCCCACGAGGCCCGCGAAGAAGATGACCTGGAGCATCTTGCCCTCCGCCAGCGCGGCGAAGGGGTTGGTGGGCACCACGTCCAGCAGCACCTGCACCGGACCGGGCACCTGCCGGGGCTTGTAGTCGGTGGCCACCTGGAGCTGGCCCACGCCCACGCCCGGCTTCGTGAGGGCGGCGGTGCCCAGGCCCACGCCCACGGCCAGCGCGGCGGTGAGGGCGAACCAGAGGAAGGTGCGGCCGCCCAGCTTCGCCATGCTCTTCTGTCCGCGCAGCGCGGACACCGCGTGGATGACGGCGAAGAAGACCAGCGGGGTGGCGATCATCCGGATGAGCTGGACGTAGAGCGTGCCCAGCGGCTGGAGCCAGATGCCCGCCTTGTCGCCCAGCGCCCAACCCGCGAGGGCGCCCAGCACGAAGGCGCCCAGCACGCGCTGCCAGAAGGGGATGCGAAACCAGCGGGTCCAGGGATTCATCGCGGGACACCTCTCACAGCGTTGGACCGGGAGACCCTAACCGCCTTGCGTCCCACGCGCCGCTTCGTCGATTGACGCTTGTCAGAGGCGGCCCGTAACGTTTCGTGGAATCCAAAGCTCTCTTCGGATTCCTGGAGGCATTGCGATGAAGTTCACGAGCAGGGATGTGTCCGCGCTGCTGGCGGACGTCGAAGGAACGCAGGACCTGGTCGGCCACGCCTGTGGCTCGTCGATCATGAACGGCTTCGCCTTCACGTGGAACGGCACCAACTGGCAGGGCACCTACCACCCCCAGCTCCAGATGCCGAAGGGCGAGGACAGCGTCAGCTGCTAGAGCGAAGGGCTTCACCCTGTCCGGGGCGTGTCCCCCGAGCGCCCCGGATGACTCCCATGGATTGTCGCCCTGCCTCCGTCCCCGACTCGCACCGCCGCCCCGCCTGGGGCTGCACGGACGATGCGCCGCGACGGCATCCGGTGTCGGACGAGGTGTCGCCGTGAAGGTCGCGGTCGTGGACAGCGGTGTGTCGGTGGACTTCCTGCGCCAGCACGGAGGTCCGCTCGCCGGGGCGGCGAGCTTCACGCTGGACCGGGCCGCCCGGCGCCTGGAGTCCCGCGTCCACTCCCGTGAGGAACTGGACGCGTGGCGCGGTGGGTCCGCTGTCCTGGACGACCTGGAGGACACGCACGGCCACGGCACCGCGGTGCTGAGCCTCCTGATGGACGCAGGACCCTGCCCGCCGAACGTGGAGTGGTACGTCGCGCGCGTGCTGGATGAGCGGATGCGCGGGGACTCGCTGTGCCTGCTCGAAGCGCTGGAGTGGCTGACGAACGACGTGCGCCCGGACCTCATCAACCTGAGCCTGGGCACGGTGGACCGCGCCTTCGAGGCGCCCCTCACGGAGCTGCTCTGGCGCGCGGTGCGGCAGGGCGCGGTCGTGGTGTGCGCCGCGGGCCCCGTGCCGTGCCTGCCCGCGGGGCTGGGCGCGGTGGTGACGGTGGCGGACGCGAAGACGGCCCGGTTGCTGGGGCGCACGGACACGGTGGACCATGTCGAGCATGCGCCCACGGTGCGGCTGTACGCGTCCGGCACCTGGTGCGAGCGCCCGATGACCAGCAGCTACGCCTGCGCGCTCGCCGTGGCCCGGGTGCTGCGCGAGGGCTGTCCGCCCGACTGGCGGCGACAGGCGCCTGCTGCCCACGCGCGCTGACGCACCGAGCCCCGGGACGTCCTATCCTCGAGGGCATGATCGTCGAATACATCCGCTACACGATTCCCGAGACCCGGGCGCAGGACTTCGAAGCGGCCTACCAGACCGCGCAGGAGAGCCTGCGCGCCTCGCCGCACTGCCTGGGCTTCGAGCTGTCGCGCTGCCACGACGCGCCCGACCACTACATCCTGCGCATCCAGTGGGACTCTGCGGAAGGCCACATGCAGGGCTTCCGCAAGAGCGCCCACTTCCCGCCGTTCCTCGCCGCCATCCGGCCCTATGTGCCGGACATCGAGGAGATGCGGCACTACGACGTCACCGCGGTGCAGTGGACGCGGTGACGCCGTGTCGCTCCTGGCTCAGGCCGGGACGCGGTCGTTGTCCTTGCGGTCCCAGTGGCGATGCTTCGCGAGGGCCGCGGCGAACGCCGAGGCCAGCGCCGCTCCGGCTCCGGCCTTGGCGCCGGAGACGATGCCGGGCGCGGTCGGAGCGATTTCGCAGGCCTTCAGCACGTCCTCGGCGTCCTGGGACACGCCCACCGTCTTGCAGTGCAGATAGGCCTCCTGCACGAAGTGGCGCGCCTCGCCGTCCTTCTTCAGGGTGGCGACGCTCGCGGCGCCACCGGGGATGAAGACGCCGTCGTATTCCACGGAGGCCGTGGTCATGGCGCTCTTGTCCACCGCCACGTCCTTGCCGTTGGCGGCCTTCACGGTGCCCAGCCGCTTGGCGATGATCTTCAGCTGCGCGCCCTGGGCCTCCAGCTCCTTGCGCACCGCCATCAGTTCATCCGCGTCCACGCCATCCGCGACGAGCACCGCGATCTTCCGGCTCTGGATGGACGGAGGCGTCGTGAGCTTCATGGCCTCCATGCTCAGGGCCTTGGACGCGGGCGGGCCCTTGGGGTTGACGGGCGTGGCCTTGGGGGCGGGCAGGCCCAGCCCTTCGGCCACGGCCGTCACCAGCAGGGCGTCGATCTTCGCGAAGTGCTCCAGCACGCGCTCCTGGATGGCCTTGGACTCCACCTTGCCCAGTTCGAAGCGGCAGGCGTCGATGAGGTGCTCCTGCTCCGGCGCGGAGAGGCTGCGGAAGAACAGCGCCGCCTGGCTGTAGTGGTCCTTGAAGGACTCGGGACGCGCGCGCAGCTTCTGCCCGCTCACCTGCTCCGGCGTGTGCACGAAGCCGCCCTGCTGCTGGGACGCGAGGAAGGGGCAGCCGCCGCCCAGCGAGTTCGGGAAGTAGTTGGCCCGCCCCACGTTGCTCGTGTGCCGCCCGAAGCCGTCCTGCTGGTGGTTGTGCACCGGCGCGATGGGACGGTTGATGGGGATCTCCGCGAAGTTCGGCCCGCCCAGGCGCGTCAGCTGCGTGTCCAGGTACGAGAAGAGCCGCGCCTGCATGAGCGGATCATCCGTGAAGTCGATGCCCGGCACGATGTTCGCGACGCAGAAGGCGACCTGCTCCGTCTCCGCGAAGAAGTTCGTCGGGTTGCGGTCGAGCGTGAGCTTGCCCACGGGAATCACCGGGGCGACCTCCTCCGGGACGAGCTTCGTCGCGTCCAGCAGGTCCACGCCCAGCTTCTGCGCGTCCGCTTCCTCCACGATCTGGAAACCCAGCTCGTACTCGGGGAAGTGCCCCTGTTCGATGGCCTCGAACAGGTCCCGGCGGTGGAAGTCCGGGTCCTTGCCCGCGAGCTTCTGGGCCTCGTCCCAGACGAGCGAGTGCGTGCCCAGGAGCGGCTTCCAGTGGAACTTCACGAACCGCGCGACGTTCTTGTCGTCCACGAGGCGGAAGGTGTGGACGCCAAAGCCCTGCATCATCCGGTAGCTGCGAGGGATGGCGCGGTCGGACATGGTCCACATGATCATGTGGAGGGTTTCCGGGACGAGCGACACGAAGTCCCAGAACGAGTCATGCGCGGTCTGCGCCTGGGGCATCTCGTGGTGGGGCTCCGGCTTGGCCGCGTGGATGATGTCCGGGAACTTGATGCCGTCCTGGATGAAGAAGACGGGGATGTTGTTGCCCACGAGGTCGAAGTTGCCTTCCTCCGTGTAGAACTTCACCGCGAAGCCGCGCACGTCGCGCACGGTGTCCGCGGAGCCGCGCGAGCCCGCGACGGTGGAGAAGCGCACGAACACCGGCGTCTTCTTCTTGGGGTCCTGGAGGAACTTCGCCCGGGTGTACTTCGCCTGGGACTCATAGGGCTGGAAGTAGCCGTGCGCCGCCGAGCCACGCGCGTGGACGACGCGTTCGGGGATCCGCTCGTGGTCGAAGCGGGTCATCTTCTCGCGGAAGTGGAAGTCCTCCAGCAGGGTGGGACCGCGCGCGCCGATCTTGAGCGAGTCGTCCGTATGTTCGACGCGGATGCCCTGGTCCGTCGTGAGGAAGTTGCCCGTGGGGTCCGAGCGGTCCTTCGCGAGCTGTGTGTTCTTGCTCTTCTCGTCGACGTGCACCGTGTCCGGCTGCTTCTGGGAGCTCAACGTGCTGCCTCCTTCAAGGGGGCGTGCACACTGCCCGAGGTCGCGGAGGCCGCGCGTTTCCCGCGCTCCGTCTGCGGGGTGCAGGACGGAGCGCGGCGAGGATGTCCGGTGGTGTTCGTTCCGGACGTTGTCCAGCGAGCGTCAGGCGTCCTTGACCAGGCGGACGAGCATCTTCCCGGTGTTGTCCCCGCGCAGCATGCCGATGAAGGCGTCAGGGGCCTTGTCCAGGCCGTCCACGACGGTGGACACGTCCGACACCTTGCCCTCGCGCAGCCAGCCGCCCATGTCGCGCAGGAAGTCCGCGCGGCGGTTGCCGTGGTCGGAGACGATGAAGCCCTGGAGCGTGAGGCGCTTGCCCACCGCCAGCATCAGGTTGCGCGGACCGGGAGTGGGGGCGGTGGCGTTGTACTGGGAGATGGCGCCGCACAGGACGATGCGGCCGTGGTTCTTCATCAGGCCCAGCGCGGCCTCCAGGTGTTCTCCGCCCACGTTGTCGAAGAAGACGTCGATGCCTTCCGGGAACGCCTTTGCCAGGGACTCGGCCACCGGGCCGGACTTGTAGTTGAAGGCGTCGTCGAACTTCAGTTGTTCGCGCAGGTGCTTCACCTTCGCGTCCGAACCGGCGCTGCCCACCACGCGGCAGCCCTTGATGCGCGCAAGCTCCCCCACGACGCCGCCCACCGCGCCCGCCGCGCCGGACACGAAGACCGTCTCACCAGCGGCGGGCTTTCCGATGTCGAACAGGCCCACGTAGGCCGTCATGCCCGGCATCCCGAGCACGCCCAGGTACGCGGACAGCGGACCCACGCTGGGGTCGACCTTCTGGTAGTGCTTCGCGGGGGCCACGGCGTATTCGCGCCAGCCGCCGGTGCCGCCGACGACGAAGTCGCCTTCCTTGAGGTCGGGGGAGCGCGAGCGGACGACCTGCCCCACGCTGCCACCGTCCAGCACTTCGCCCAGCTTGAAGGGCGGCACGTAGGACTTCGCGTCGTTCATGCGGCCGCGCATGTACGGATCCACGGACATGAAGTGGTTGCGCACGAGCACCTGACCGTCGGTGGGCTCGGGGACGGCGGCCTCCACGAGTTCGAAGTTGTCCTTCGTGGGTTCGCCCTTCGGGCGGGACTTCAGGTGGACTTCACGTCCCTTGAGTGGCTGGGCCATGGGGCTCTTTCGTGGAAGTGGGCCGGCGTCCGCCGCCGGGCGGCGGGCTCTTAACCGCGACCCCGTTTGGGGGCAGGGAATTGGGCATGGGGTTGTCGGGTGCCGGAAAGGAACTGCTTCCCGGAAAGACGTGGGAGGTAGGGGACAGGAGTGACGCCCTGACACGTCAGACGCGCGTGCTACCCCTTGCGTTCATGGATAGAGTGATGGGCGGCGAGGACAGGGGACAATCCATGGGAAAGAAACCCGCGACCTATGCGGACCTGGAGGCGCTCCCGGACCATGTGGTGGGGGAGATCGTCGCGGGGGAGCTGTACGCAAGCCCACGGCCGGCTTCACCCCATGCGCTGGCGTCCTCCCGTC
>NZ_RAWI01000184.1 GCF_003612125.1 Corallococcus praedator | reverse complement strand
CCACAGAGCTCTACACCCTAGAGTTCGTCGGCAGCGTCAGATGTGTATAAGAGCCAGGGGCGGGAATGCTATGTGTCTGGGATGGACGCAGCACCCGCCGCCCTTTGTCCCAGACACCCTGAAACGCTCGCGGAAGGAACCTGCACCCGGTGTGGCACCTTCACGTGCGGCCTGTGTCGCAAGGGGTTGGGGGTGAACCAGGGGCTGTGTCCTTCCTGCCAGGATTTGAGCCGGAGCGGGAAGCCCTCCGGGCGGGCCATGCTGTCGCTGGTGTTCGCCACTGTGGGCTTCTGCGGCTTTGTCCCTGGCATCGTCGGGCTGGTGCTGGGGCAGAAGGAGCTCAACGCCATCGAGGCCGGCAAGGCGCCCGGGGCGGGACGCGACCCGGCGCTGATCGCGCGCAACCTGGGCTGGTTCCACGTGGTGATGTTCTTTCTCCTCCTCCTGGGGCTGTACACCCACCTCTGAGCTGGGGAAGGGAGTGCGTCGATGGGTTCGTTGAGGCTGGCATTGGAAGAGGGCGGGCCCATGCGCCTGGCGGTGCTCTGGGGCTCGAACTGGCAGGGTCTGGAGATCACCCTGGACGATGAGCCGGTGGGCGCGGTGGCCGACAAGCTCCAACTGGAGCAGGGCGTGGAGTTCAAGCTTCCGGACGACAGCGTGCTGCACGTGCAGCTGCTTCACGTGCCGACGCCGGAGCTGCGCGTGCTGCGCAACGGCGCGCCGCTGCCCGACGCCGCGTCGGATCCCGTCCAGCAGGTGCGCACCGCCACGTTCCTGCTCTACGGGCTGGCGGCCTTCAGCGTCGGCGTCGCGATGGTATCGCTCGTCATGACGAGCAAGATGCGGCAGCAGCTCCCGGTGAGCGCGTCCAACCTCCTCTTCGGAGGCGTGCTGGCGGTGCTGGGCTTCTTCATGTTCAAGCGCTGGCGCGCGGCGCCGCTGCTGGCCATCCTGCTGTATTCGTTCGACACTCTCTCCACGCTGTACGTGGCGCTGACCTCGGAGAAGGTGGGGGGCATTTCCGCCCTGACGGGGCTGGTCATCCGCATCTTCATCTTCGGGGCGCTCGGCAAGGGCTTCCTGGGAGCGAGGGAGCTCGCGAGGCGTGAGAAGCAGCCGCTGACCGCCGCGCCACCCTCCCTGGGCCCGGCGGTCGCGTTTCCGGAGGCCTAGCGCGCGGCTACCACTGCGCGGGGTCGGCGTCGGCGAAGGTCGTGCCGGCGGCGATCTCGTCGAACCAGATGCTGCGCGTGCCCTGGCTGCCCTGCATGGAGCCGCTGTCGTACCAGCCATTGGCGTACAGGCCGACGCGGAACTGGAAGTAGCGGTCGTCGGACACGGTGGTGCTCAGGTTGTACTGCTCCAGCACCTTGGTGCCGTCGAACCAGAGCTTGAAGAAGCCGGTGCCGTCGCTGGCCCACTTCGCCTGGATGATGACCTTGTGCCATTCCCCGGCCGTCACCGTGGCCAGGTTGCCGAAGGTGACCGTCTTCTGGTTGCACACCGAGCCCTGCTTCACGCGCGTGAAGAGCTGGTTGCCGGAGAGCCACACCATGGTGGACGGCATGTAGTCGTCGCAGCCGGTGTTGGAGAAGTCCGCGATGAACTGCGCGATGTTGTAGGACTGCGGCTGGAACTGCCAGTCCGCCTGCAACCGGAACGCGAAGCCGTAGAAGCCCGTGTCGCCGCGCCGGTACACGTTGTTCTTCACGACCTCTGAGTGGTAGCGGCCGTTGTAGGAGGGGTCGTAGATCTGCGTCACCTTGATGGCCGTCGGCCCCTCGTAGGTAACGTTCGTCACCTCGTTCACCGTGCCGTTGTGCTCCCGGTTGATGGAGTTCCAGCCGGAGAGCGTGCCGGTGTTGCGGAAGATTTCCGCTGCCTCCGCCACCAGGCCGAACGCGAACAGGGAAACACCCGCGGCAATGCCAACGTTCTTGAGCTTCATTGCAGGGAGTCCTTTCTGGACTTTTCCACTGCCATTGATTCTATCTCGTTTTGCTCGTTTTTCAAGTTAAAACCCAGGCAGGTTTGTTAGGCTGGGTTCTCCACCTGGGAGGACTCATGACCGCGATGCGCCGTCTGATGTTGTGCTTGGGTTTGGTCGTATTTTCCGCGCAGGGTGCCTTCGCGGCACAGGGAGAAATCCTGGCCCGTCCATATGGGACGGTGCCCGGGATGACCTTGGGCTTCTGGGAGTATCTGCCCCTGGGCTACGACGACGCGCCCACCGAAACGTTCCCGCTGGTGGTCTTCCTGCATGGGACGGGCGAAGTGGGCAATGGCAGTGCGACGGCGCTGGAGAAGGTGATGAACCTCAACGCGCCGCCCCGGCTCATCCGCAACGGACGTGATTTTCCATTCATCCTGATCGCGCCCCAGCGCTTCAACGCGTTCATCTCGGTGGGGGAAATCGACGCAATCATCGAGTACGCGAAGGTGCACTACCGGGTGGACCCCAGCCGCATCTACCTGACGGGCATCTCCGCGGGCGCCATCCAGACCTGGGCCTACGCGGCGGTGCACTACAACAAGCTGGCCGCCATCCTCCCCATCGCGGGGAATGCCTCCAGTCTGAACCTCTGTCCGGCGGCGGCGTCAGGGCTGCCCGTGTGGGCCTTCCACGGCACGGCGGATGGCCAGGTCTCCCAGTGGGGCTCCATCAATCCGGTGAACCAGATGAACACCACCTGTTCGCCCGCCGCGAACCCCGCGGCGCTGCTCACGCTCTATCCGGGCGTCGGGCACGATTCCTGGGGCCGGACGTTCGATGGCTCGGCGGGGCATGACGTCTACGCGTGGCTGTTGGGCCATTCGCTCTGAGTTTCAAGGGGCGGTCATGACAAGGCCATGACCGTTCCCAGACATGTTTGCCTTTCGGTGTCCAGGCTTCGCAGAGTGGGGCTCTCTTGACGCAAAGGGAGTTCCCACATGCCGAAATCCGCGCGTTGCATTGTCTTGACGTTCCTCGCCGGCCTCTGCGCCTGCGCCGCCGCGCAGCAGACGCCGCCGGGTGGGGTGCACGACTCACTGGACGTCCGCGTGCTGAACATCGTGGACGAACAGGGCCGGACGCGCATCCGCCTGGGGGCACCGCTGCCCGACCCGCAGGGGATGAAGCGCAAGTACAAGGCCGTCGGCATCCAGCTCCTGAACGCGGAGGGGAAGGAGGTGGGGGGCATCGGGATGATGGATGAGACGAACTCCCGTGCGCTCTGCTTCGACACCGAGGATGGCTACGAGTCGCTGTGCCTGGGGCTCTTCAAGGAGCAGCCCTCCGTCTACCTGATGGTGAAGGGCAAGGACCGCATCTCCCTGAGCGTGGACCACGACGTCGCCAGGGTGGCGGTCAGTGACGCGGAGGAGAAGCCGCGCCTGCTGCTGACCGTGGACAAGGACGGCAAGACGCACGTCGAGGGCCTGACGCCGCCGCAAGAGAACCGGTAGCGAAGGCGTCCTCGCGGAGGTAGGGTGGTGGATGCGTGCGAGTCCCCGGGGTGGGGGCTCGGAGCCCGGACGAGGTGCGCCGTACCCGGTCACGACAAGACGACGCCTTCACGGGAGTCGTGCGTCATGTCGTCGTGGATCCTCCTTGTCATCGCCGGTCTGCTGGAAGTGGCCTGGGCCATTGGCCTGAAATACACGCAGGGGTTCACCCGGCCGCTTCCCAGCATCCTCACCGTGGCGGGAATCGTCGCCAGCATGGGCCTGCTGTCCTACGCGGCGAAGAGCCTGCCCATCGGCACGGCCTACGCGGTCTGGGTGGGCATCGGGGCCTTCGGCGCGGCCGTCATGGGCATGGTGCTCTTCCACGAGCCCGCTACCGTGCCCCGGCTGTTCTTCCTGGGGTTGTTGCTGGTGGCCATCGTGGGATTGAAGGCGACCAGCGGGGGGCACTGAAGCCCCAGCAGTCGAAGGCCCATCAGGCAATGATATCCTCCCATCCGAGAAGGCCTGGATGGGGGGAACCGTGGCTGCGAAGCACTACCAGACCCAGAAAGAGCTCAAGCGGGAGCACGAGAAGAAGCCCAACGAGAGCGGCTGCATCTGGAAGCACTACATCCCGAAGGGCGACTGGCAGGCGCATCCCTGCCACTACCAGAACAACAGCTTCAAGATCTCGAAGGGCGCGCGTGCCGCGAAGTACACGCCGGACGCGGCGCGGGTCGAGAAGGTCCGCGGCAATCAGGGCGAACTCAAGAAGCAATACGAAGAATCGCTCAAGGACCATCGAGAGGCGTCGGAGAAGAGGCTGCGCGACCTCTCCCAGGAGCGTTCGGCGGCCAAGGCCAGTGGAGAAACACTCCCGGGCCGTGTCCATTTCCGGTGGTTCGTGACGCTGAGGCAGGTGGAGGCACTGCGGAAGCTGGACCCGAGCGAGCTCTTGAGCCGGTACTTCGACGCGTTCTCAGATGCCTTCAAGCGCCTGGCCATGAATGACAAGGCCTGGGAGGTCGGGCACACACTGGAGCCTCGCTTCGTCAATGCCAGGTACCTGGGATTGGCGGGGAGTTTGAAAGCCCAGGTCTTGGGCGTGGTGGCCCCCGTCGGCTTCGCGCCGAACCACGACCTTGCTCGGCTGGGATCGTGGTACCCGTATGACCACGAACACCATCACATCATCCCGGACACGTCGCTGCGCAACGGCATGCTTCGCCTGCCGGACGCACAGACTTCCTTCCAGCAGCGCCTCTCCGTGTTGATGGAGTCGAAGTGGAACGTCCACAACGACAAGAACGTCATCCTCCTGCCGGATGACGTCACCATCGCGGACATCCTCGGGCTCCCGGCGCATTGCCCCTGGGGCTCGACCGGGCATGAGGCGTACTCCGAGCAGGTCGAATCCTCCATCGAGAAGATTGCCGCGCAGATCGACGAGGAACTCGCCGTGGGCGAGGAGGATGCCCACGAGGCTGAGAAGAAGGCGGGACTCCGCCTGAAGGAGCAATTGGAACTGCGGTCGCTTTCCCTGTATCGACAGATTGTGAATAGGGAAGTGACCCTGTAGGGCGTCTGATGATGCCGCGTCATGGAATGAGATCCACGATGACCCAGAAGCGATTCTCCTACTTCACGTTGCCGCACTTCCCAGGCCCGGAAATCGCAGCGACCGAACCGTTCACCGGGCGCCACCTCCCCAAGCCCATCCGAACCCGTTGGGGCGTGCCCATTGGCATGGACTTCCATCCGGCCACGGTGGTGACGCTCTCCGCGAAGTCGGGGCCTCGCTTCACGGACTTCATCCACACGACGACCCGACTCATCCTGGCTTCGGAGCAGGTATGTGGCCTCTTTCAAGCAGAGGGCGTGACCCGCGAGCAGGCCGAATACCTTCCGTTCGTGCTCAAGGACAAGAAGGGCAAGGTCCGGCCCGAGAAATACCTTCTGATCAATCCCCTGATGAAGTTTCCCTGTTTCGATTTCGAGCGCTCCGAGTACGCCCTGTTTTCTGAAGAGGCAACGACCACGCCCGGGGTGAAGGAGATCTGCGGCATCGAGAAGTTGCAGGTGAGGGAGGACCAGATTCCGGCGGACGCGAAGCTGTTCCGGCTGGCGGAATACCCGGATGTGAAGCTCATCCGCTCCGACCTGTTGGACGCACTCAAGGCCCAGGGCCTCGACAGTGGGCTGGCGGTGCTGCCGCTGGGAGGGTTCCTGACGTGAGCCTCAAATCACTGGAGTTCACCCTCCGGAATCTGGGCACCCTGCTGGTGCGGCACCTGGATCAGCTTTCGGAGCCGGAGCCATCGAAGCTGCTCGAACTCAGTACCCTCTACCGGCGCATTGGCATCGGTCATCTGCTGGCCCACCACGACGTGCGTGAGTTCGCGGAGAACCTCTTCAGCAGCGCGGAGACGTATCTGATGCTTCTGCGCATGCAGGAGCCAGGCGCGGAAGGCCCTCGCTCCCTCCTGGCGCGAAGCCGGGGCGTTCCCCTGCTGGATGCGCTTTGCCTTGGCGCCTGGGACCTGGCCCGGGACATTGACGGCGCGATGCCAGCGACGTGGTGGTCCGACGTGGAAGAGGAGGAGGCCTTTCTCTTCTTCAAGCTCCTCCCCGCGCTCATCGACGGGAAGGTGGATCCCGGAGCTGCGCGAAAGCTGGCGGCACTGCTGGAGGCCGAGGGCACAGCCCGCCTGCGCGCTGTCGATGCCGTGCTCCGGGCGGATGAGCGGGCCTTCGAGGATTCGCTGCGGACGCTGACGGATGACTGGCGTATCGCCATCGAGCAGGACCGGGAGACCCGTCCGGTGGACCCCTACCATGACCACACGGAGGCCCAGGTGTTCATCGAGGGTGCGGCGCTCGTGAGGCTGGCCCGGCTGCGGGGACTGAAGGCCCAGGGGCGGTGCGACTTCATCCCCGCGTCCATCCTGCGGGACCTCACGCAGGTGTTGCCGTCACCCTCCGTGGGTTGAGCGACGAACTGGAGTCGGTCATGCGGCTGGCCCTTACCGGCATGGGAATGCTCAGCACCTTGGGGGATGACGTCGTCTCTTCGTGCGCGGCGCTTCGTTGCGGCATTGCGCGTCCGGCACCGCTGCGCTTCGACGTCTACTCGGAGGATGAAGAGGAGGGGGTGGTGCGTGTCGTGGGGCATCCGCTTCAGGGCCTCACGAACGGGTTCGAAGGTCTTGGCCTCTACACCCTCATGGCGGCGCATGCCTTGAGTGACCTCGTCCGGTATGCAGGGCTGGACCGACAGGACAGGGCGTTCTGGGCTTCGACAGCGGTCTTCCACTGCCTCTCGCGCCCGCGCATGGAGGACCTGGGGATTCCCTTCGAGGAGCTGTTGAGAAAGCGGCTCGTTCCGGCGGTCCTGGCGGAACTGGAGCTTCCTGGTGTTTCCGGGCAGGGACGCAGTTTCATGTCCGGCCACGCTTCGGTGCTGGAGGCGATCCACGCGTCCGGGCAGGTGCTTTTCGATGGTGGGGTGAAGCGCGTCATCCTCCTGGCCGTGGACAGCCTCGTGGGCGGTGACGACGTCATGTGGCTGGCACAACGGGGGATGCTCAAGACGCCGGAGCGACCCGTGGGACTGATGCCAGGGCAGGCCGCGGTGGCGCTCCTGCTGGAGGGCGAGGTCGAGGCGCGTCGTCGCGGCGCACGGATGGAGGCCTTCATCGATGCAGTCCACGTTGGCGTGGAGCCCGACAGTCGGGAACGTCGAAAATCCGGTTCGGGGTTGGGGTTGGCGGGAGTCCTGACTCGGACCCTCGCGTCCCGCCAGGTGGTTCCTGAAGCCTATGGAGACCTGAACGGGGAGGACTCCCGCGCGCGGGAGTGGGGGAGTGCGCTCGTGCGCCTGTCGGGCACGCATGACCTGCCGGTTGCTCCCCGGTGTCCCGCGATATCGCTGGGCGACACGGGTTCGGCGAGTGGGGCCATCGCGATTGCCGCCGCCGCGCGTTCCTTCGTTCGCGGTTACGCCAAGGGGGCGGAAGTGCTCGTCTGGTCCAGTTCGGACTCGGGTGAGGTCGCCTCGGCCCTCGTGGTCCAGGGTGACCGTTCCGAGAGGGTGGCGCGCAGGAGCGATTGAACCTGAGCGCATATCGGACCGTGACGCACCTGCCTGTCGCCGGGCCGGATCGAAAGATCAGCCGATGCCTTCCTGATTGCCGCTCTTCGCATCATCACGTTGCCCTTCTACAGAGGGAAGACGGCAAGGAGCGGAACGATGGCGGATCTGGCGACAGCGGTGACGGAGCGCTTGTTGATCGACGCGGGCATTCGCGAAGGGATGCGCGTGCTCGATGTCGGCTGCGGGAGGGGCCTGGTCTCGTTGCTCCTCGCGCGCCTCGTGGGGGCACGGGGACAGGTGGTGGGCGTGGACATCGATTCACGTTCGCTCGCGGTGGCGCGGGAGACGGTCCAGGACGCGCGCATCACCTTCGTGGAGGGCGACTTCCGTTCGCTCTCGTCCGAGCACGGCCTGTTCGACGCCGCAGTTGGAAGACGGGTGCTGATGTACCAGCCGGATGCAGTCGAGGCCCTCCGCGGCCTCGCCCGTGTCCTGCGACCTCGTGGCTTGATGGCATTCCAGGAGCACGATTCGACGGTGGCACCGACGAGCCTCACGCCCCTGCCGCTTCACGAAAAGGTGCGTGCCTGGATGTGGCGCACCGTCGAACGTGAGGGTGGCAATGTGCACATGGGCTTCGGCCTCGCATCCGCGCTCACGCGGGCGGGCCTCACGGTGGAGCAAGTCCGGGCCGAGGCCATCGTGCAGACCCCGGCGATGCACCATCCCGTGGGCGCCATCCTGCGCGCGATGCTTCCCCGCATCCTGGAGCGGGGCGTGGCCACGGAGGAGGAGCTGGGCATCGACACGATCGATGCGCGCCTTATCGAGGAGCGGACGCAGGCGGATGCGACGTACATTGGGGAGATGGTCTTCGGCGCGTGGGCACGGCTGCCCCGGTAGGCGTCATCCGTCCCGGAGTGAGGTGAGCTTGAAGAGCAGGAAGGCGCCTGCCAGGCAGAGGAGGCCCAAGAGCCCCGCCATGACGGGGACCCGCCACGGGCCGCTCGCGCCGGCGAAGAACATCGTCTGTGTACGCGGGTCCAGGCGCAATTCCACCTGCTCACCCATCCGGTCCGGCCGGTCCGAGCGCGTTTGCTCGACCACGGCCTCCCGCGTGGCGCCCTCCGCCTCGTAGCTCACGCGGTATTTGAAGCAGGGGTAATAGTACCTGCGATTGTTGCGGTCCTTGCCGCTGCACCGGTCTTCTTCGTGGCCGCTGATGGCGCCCGACACATTCACGGCGTGGGCCTGGACGTCGAAGGCGTCCCGGCTCAGCACGAAGGAGGCGACGAGCAGGCCCACCGCGAAGGCCCCCAGAAATACGATGGCAACCCAACGCCTGAACGGACTGACGCTCACAGCTGGGCTCTCCGGTGGTGGCTGCCCGGAGCGCCCTGCCGGGCCCCAGGGCATGAACCGGCATCCTAGCGCGTGTCAGTAACGCAGGCGCGGTCAGCCCGGTGGTGAGCCTGTTTGGGCGTGACGATTGGCACAGGGACGGCCCTATCAGGCCCCCGATCTGCACCTTCTTTGCAGGGCGGCGATGCGCTGTCGCAAGATACCTCCATGTCATCGCTCCGAGATTTCAAAATCTATCTGGCCACTGAGTACGTTTCGCCCACCACAGGGGCTCCGCTCGGTGCCGGAGCATCCGGAGATTACCCCTCGCGTCTGCGCCGCATTGAACGGCTGACCCAGCAGCAAGTGGAGGGCGCGAGTCCCGATAGCCTGCGCACGCTAGCCGAGCAGCTCGGTGGCGACCATGTGGTGGCCAACAAGCTGAACCGGAAAGTAGTCGCAGACATACGGGTCGCGCTCAAGTGTTACGCCGACTATCTGTCCCTGCGCTCAAACCGGAGCGGTGACGAGGACGGCCTCAGAGAGCTTGGCGCTGATGCGATCGTGGCTGAACTGGAGAGGATTGGCTTCTCTTCGACCACTCCGCGCAAGGACCTTCATGAGCTACAGCGACGAGCCCTGGTCATCTATGTGAAACGGCTGACAGCTCACCAGCGGATCGTGATTCAGCCAGATTTTGAGCTGAACTATTCGAGGCTCTGCGCCATCCCTGGCGTCGTCAGAGAACCAATTCTCAGCTTCTACCACGACCCCTCGATGTCGCGGTTTCCGCGCCGTGACGAAGGCGGGACAGAGGCCGTTCCGTACGGGCTTGATTTCGACGTCGTAGATTCCGCGGCGCTGCGCAAGTTGGTCCATGCTCTTGATGCAATAACCGCAGACGACGGGTTTTTTCAGGCGGCAACTCCTCTTGAGGATCCAACGACTGAAAAGCAGCAGCTTCACAAGGCTCGCGTAGGCCAGGGGCGTTTCAGGGCTGACTTGATCGAGTACTGGGCCGGGACTTGCCCACTGACCCGCATTCAAATTCCAGAGTTGCTGCGGGCTTCTCACATCAAACCCTGGAGTAAGAGCACCGATCGCGAGCGGTTGGATCCCTTCAACGGACTGCTTTTGGCCGTTCACTTCGACACGCTCTTCGACCAGGGCTACATCAGCTTCACTGACGAAGGAGAACTCCTCTTGGCGCAGGCGCTTGGTGCAGCGGAGCGCGACGTATTCGGACTCGAGGGGGCACTTCCGCGGCTCTCGGTGGACCCCAGGCACCTTGCTTACCTTGCCCACCACAGGGCGCACGTGTTCTTGGGGCCGATTCCTCCTCTTGGATGAAGGCTGAGGACTGGTGACGAAAGGGCATTCGAAACCATGCCCCATGGCGGGCACAGGTTTGCGGAGACAAGTGGCGGTTTCCGACATCCCACCCGTGCCGGACTGTGGGGGAGTGAATCCTCGCTCGACACGGTCCTTCCGTGACCAGGACCCTGCGGGCGGAGGATGCGCGCCGGCTCCCCACGCGAGGACACGACGATGAGCGACGCGAAGTTCGAGCTGTTCTACTGGCCGGGCCTCCCGGGCCGGGGCGAGTTCGTCCGGCTGGTGCTGGAGGAGGCGGGCGCGGACTGGGTGGACGTGGGCCTGCTGCCGGAGTCGCAGGGCGGCGGCGCCAGGGCCATCATGGACATGTTGGGCAAGGGGGCCGTCCCCGCGTACGCGCCGCCAGTGCTCAAGGTGGGCGACCTCGTCATCGCCCAGGCTCCCAACATCTGCTCCTACCTGGGCGAGCGCTTCGGTCTGGTGCCCCCGGACGAAGCCGCCCGGCTGCATGCGCGCCAATTCCAGCTCACCGTCGCGGACGTGGTGCTGGAGGCGCACGACACGCACCACCCCATCGCGGTGATGAAGACCTATGAAGAACAGAAGGAGCCCGCGAAGGCCCGCGCCCAGGTCTTCCGCGCCGAACGCATTCCGAAGTACCTGGGCTATTTCGAGCGCGTGCTGAAGGCGAACACGCGGGGCGGCGGCAGGTATCTGCTCGGCGGGGACTTCACCTATCCGGAGCTGGCACTGTTCCAGCTCGTGGAGGGCCTGCTCTACGCGTTCCCGAATGCAATGCGGAGCATCGCCCCACAGGTGCCCGGCGTGATGGCCCTGCGTCAGCGCATCGCGGAGCGCCCTCGCATCGCCGCGTACAAGGCCTCCCAGCGCGCCCAGCCCTTCAACCCGAAGGGCATCTTCCGCCACTACGCGGAGCTGGACGAACCGAACGCGATGAAGTGACCCTGGGGCACGGCGGCGACCTCGCGGGCGAAGAACAGGTCCTCGCCCACGCCGTGCACGCGCACCTGGATGAGCGGATCCGAGGGGTACTGCCGGGGCGGATCGTCGAATACGAGCGCCACGACGACGCCCACGCGGTCCAGGAACCGCTCCGTGATGGGATCGTCCGGCTCCGTGCGGACGATCATCACCGCCGCGCCAATGCGCACCGGCGCGCCGTCCACGTCTTCCGTCAGAATGAGCGAAGGGTCATGCTTCATGGAGCGTAGGTCCGGGGTTTGAGTCGTTTCGACAGGGCCCAGGTCATCAGGGCCAGGAGCGCCCAGGCGCCCAGGTGATACGCGGCCACGTGTCCAGCGCCCTGTTCGCAGGCCAGCTCGCCCACGAACGCGCCCACCGTGCCCGCGGCAAGTCCCGCCACCACCGCGCGCAGCGGATCGAAGGCCGCCTGGCGCAGCACCCCCAGCGCCACGACCACCGGCACCAGCGCCATCGCCACATGCCCCGCGGTGCAGACCCAGGCGGGAAGGGCGGACGGGCCCAGGGGCGCCGCCCGGGTGAGCACCAGCAGCGCCGCGCTTACCGCCGCCATCCCCACGCCCACCCACCGCAGCGGACGCCGACGCGGCGCGAGCGCCCCCCACGAACACACCGCGCTCGTGGACAGCAGGAGCGCCAGCATCGGCGCGCGGCCCAGCAGCGCCGGACCCGAGGCCTGTCCCAGCGCCAGGAGCACGCCCGTCACCGCCAGCGCCATGCCCGCGGCCGCGGCGAACAACCCCACCGCCTGCGAACGCCAGCGCCGCACCGGCTGCCGCAGCGACAGCTCCGCGCGGGACGCCGCGAGCGCGCGCTCCAGGGCCCGCGGATCCAACCGGGGCGGGGGCGAGGACAGCGGGTCGGAAGGGCCGGGCATCAGGCGTCCTCCAGCCCGCCGAGCAACTCGCGCAGCTTCTCGTAGCCCCGGTGCGCCCGCAGCCGGGCCGCGCCCGCGCGGATGCCACGCAGTTGAGCAATCTCCTCGAAGGACCAGCCCTCCAGCTTGCTCAGCACCACCGCCTCCCGCTGCTCCACGGGGAGCTGCTGGAGCGCGTCCTCGATGCGCCGGCGCAGCGCCGGGTCGCCCTCGGGCGCCGGCACCGACGTGGCGCCCTCCGGGGCCGCGTGCGCGTGGGCATCCACGTGCTGCTGGTGCCTCAGGGCATCGCGGGCCGCGTTCGCCGCGATGGTGAGCAGCCAGGGGGTGAAGCGCGTGCCCGGCTCGTAGCGTCCCCGCGCGCGGATGACCGACAGGAATGTCGTCTGCAAGAGGTCCTCCGCCAGCGGTCCGTTCCTCACCATGCGCGCAAGGAAGCCGTGCACACGTCCGGCGTGTCGGGCGAAGAGCGCCTCGAACGCCGAGTGATCTCCCTGACAGAACAGGTCCATGAGCGCTTCGTCCGTGACGCTCCCCATCGTCTGGCTCACGGACGGCCCTTCCCGGAATTCGTTTCCGGACGTGGACGGTTGATGCTCCAGGACTTCCAAGGGCTTGAAACCACTGGCCCCTGGGAAGCCTTCGGCAGGGGGATCCTTTCCCCGAAGCGACCGGCTAGTGTCGCGCGTCTTTCCGGTCTCCTCGCGTTTTCACACTTCGAGCGCACATGTCCCCGGCCGAGGTCGTCATCCAGAACACGTTGTTCGAGTCGCTCCTGCGCTGCGTCCGCCTGGACTCGTCGCTGCGGGAGCGGCTGGCGGCGGCCGGGTACGATCCGGACCGGCCCCGCGCCTCCTATCCGGCGTCGGTGTTCCTGCGGTGCCAGAACCTGGTGCTCGCGACCGCCTACGCGGGCCGGCTGCCCCAGGAGGCCCTGCGGCAGATGGGGCGCGACCTGGTGCGCGGCTTCTTCGAGACGCTGGTGGGCAAGGTGGTGAACGTGGCCCTGAAGGTGGCCGGCCCCGAGCGCGCGATGAAGCGGGTGGCGCTGAGCTTCCGTTCGGTGATGGAGCCGGTGGAGATCCAGTCCACGGAGCTGGCCAAGAAGGACTGGCGGGTGACGTTCCAGGGCTACCCCTTCCCGGCGGAAGCGGCGGCGGGGTGCTGTGAAGAGGCCCTGCGTCAGTCCGGGGCGGCGAGTCCCACGGTGGTGCTGGAAAGCGACACCGGCACGGGCCGCTTCGAGCTGCGCATCCGTTGGTAGGACGTCGGTGTGCACGCGGTAACGGTGGGCATCATCCTTCCACCGAGGCATGGCTGAATGCGCTATGAGGGCCCCATGAAAATCGGCAAGGACAGCGTTGTCGCCATTGATTACAAACTGCACCTCGGCGACGGGGTGGTGGTGGATGAGAGCGAGGCGGGAGATCCGCTCGTCTACCTGCACGGCTACGAGGAGATCGTCCCCGGCCTGGAGAAGGCCCTGGAGGGCAAGGCGGCCGGTGAGACGCTGAAGGCGACCGTCTCCGCGGCGGACGGCTACGGGGACTACGACCCGGAAGGCGTGGAGGAGGTGCCGCGCACCGAGTTCCCCGAGGACCTGGAGATCAAGGCCGGCGGCATCCTGAGCGCCACGGATCCGGACGGGGACGAGGTCGACTTCCTGGTGAAGGAAGTGAAGAAGGACACCGTGCTGGTGGACTTCAACCACCCCTTCGCCGGCAAGGAGCTGCACTTCGAGGTCACCATCAAGGAAGTGCGCGCGGCCACGCCCGAGGAACTCGAGCACGGGCACGCGCACGGCTCGGACGACGACCACGATCACTGACCGGCGGGGCCCTTCGGTCGGGCCTTACCGTGGGAGCGGGCATGGCGCCCGGGCGTCGCATCCGGGGCCCGGGTGGAGCGGCCATGGTCGGCCTGGGGAGGACCCGGGTCGCGCTGCTTCGCGAGGAACGCCTCCATCTCCTTGCGGAAGATGGGGTTCTTGCGAGGCACCTCCGCGAGGGGCAGCTCCTGGCGGATGATGCTTTCGATGTCGCGCAGGGTGCGGCGCTCCACGTCCAGCGCGAAGAGTGACGCCCGTCCACTGGCCTCCGCGCGAGCGGTGCGGCCGATGCGGTGCACGTAGTCCTCCGGCCCATGCGGGATGTCCAGGCTGATGACGTGGCCGATGTCGTCCACGTCCAGGCCGCGCGCGGCGAGGTCGGTGGCCACGAGGCAGCGGTACTGGCCCCGGCGGAAGCCCTCCAGCGCCTGACGGCGCTGGGCCTGCGTGCGGCCCGCGTGCAGCGCGGCGGACTTGTGGCCCGCGGCGGCGAGCAGCTCCTTCATCTTGTCCGCGCGGGCCTGGGTGCGCACGAACACGAGCGCGCTCGCCTCATCCTCGGCGAGCAGCGTGAGGAGCAGGGGCCACTTCTCCTCCGGCTTCACCATGTACAGGTGCTGATCCGCGCGCGGCGCGGGCGTCCCGCTGGGGGTCACCTCCACGCGCACGGGCTTGTTGAGCGCGCGCTGACCGAAGCGGGCCACGTCCGCGCCCAGCGTCGCGGAGAACAGCAGCGTCTGGTGCTTGCGCGGCAGCGCCTGGAGGATCTGGTTGATCTGCGGCAGGAAGCCCATGTCCAGCATCCGGTCCGCCTCATCCAGCACCAGCGTGCGGATGTGCGACAGGTTCACGGCCTTGATGCCCAGCAGGTCCACCAGCCGGCCCGGGGTGGCGACGATGAGGGTGGGGCGCTCCTTCAGCTCCGCCACCTGGGCGTTCATGTCCTCGCCGCCGATGATGGTGATGGGCAGCACGCGCCGGGGCTCGCCGAAGAAGCGGGCCTGCTCCGCCACCTGCTGCACCAACTCGCGCGTGGGGGCGAGGATGAGGCCCAGCGTGCCGCGCTCCCCGGCGAAGCGCTCAATCATGGGGAGCAGGTAGGCGGCCGTCTTGCCGGTGCCGGTGGCGGCGCAGCCGATGACGTCACGGCCGGACAGCGCGGGAGGAATGGCCTGCGCCTGGATGGGCGTGGGGGTACCGAAGCGGGCGCGCTTCACGGCACCCAGCGTTTCGGGAGACAGGCCCAGGGACTTGAAAGTGGCACTCATGCCCCCACGCCTCCCACGTCCGGGCCGGGGAGGGAAGGGGATTGACACACAAGCAGGCGCGCCCCAGGCCTGTCTGGGGCGCGCCGGGGTGCCTTTTCAGGCCGCGTTCAGGGCCGCGCCGTGGTGGCGCAGGTGGTCCTCCATGAACGTGGAGACGAAGTAGTAGCCGTGGTCGTAGCCCTCCTGCATCCGCAGCGTGAGGGGCTGGCCCACCGCGTCGCAGGCTTCCTTGAGGAGGGACGGGTGGAGCTGATCCGGCAGGAACTTGTCCTTCGTGCCCTGGTCCACCAGCAGCGCCGGCACGCGCTTGCCGGAGCGGAGCAGCTCGGTGGCGTCGTACTCGCGCCACGTCTGCTCATCCGGGCCCAGGTAGCCGCCAAAGGCCTTCTTGCCCCAGGGGCTGCGGATGGGGGCGCCAATGGGGGCGAACGCGGACACGGAGCGGTAGCGGCCGGGGTCGCGCAGCGCCGTGACGAGCGCGCCGTGCCCTCCCATGGAGTGGCCGAAGATGCCCTCGCGGTCCATGCGCGCGGGGAAGTGCGCGCCGATGAGGCCGGGCAGCTCCTTCGTGATGTACGTGCCCATCCGGTAGCGCGCGCTCCACGGCGCCTGGGTGGCGTCCAGGTAGAAGCCCGCGCCGGTGCCGAAGTCCCAGTCGGTGTCCTCGCCCGGGATGCCCGCGCCGCGAGGACTGGTGTCCGGCGCCACGAGCATCAAGCCCAGCTCGGCCGCCACGCGCTGCGCGCCGCCCTTGGCGGGAAAGGTCTCCTCGGTGCAGGTGAGGCCCGCCAGGTAGTACAGGACGGGCACCTTGCCGTGTTTCGCCTGGGGCGGGGTGAAGACGCTGAAGCGCATCTCGCCGCCGCAGGCTTCGGACGGGTGCTTCCAGAAGGACTGCGTCCCCCCGAAGCACGCGTGCTCGCTGACCAGCGTGGGGGCGGTGCTCATCCGTACTTCACCACGCTGCGGATGGACTCGCCTTTGTGCATCAGCTCGAAGCCGTGGTTGATGTCCTCCAGCTTGAGCGTGTGGGTGATGAGCGGGTCCACCTGGATCTTCCCGTCCATGTACCAGTCGACGATCTTGGGCACGTCGGTGCGGCCGCGCGCGCCGCCGAAGGCGCTGCCCTTCCACACGCGCCCGGTGACGAGCTGGAACGGCCGGGTGCTGATCTCCTGCCCCGCGCCGGCAACGCCGATGATGATGCTCTCGCCCCAGCCGCGGTGGCAGCACTCCAGCGCCTGGCGCATGGTCTTCACGTTGCCGATGCACTCGAAGCTGTAGTCCGCGCCGCCGCCGGTGAGGTTGACCAGGTACGGGACGAGGTCGCCCTCCACGTCCTTCGGGTTGACGAAGTGGGTGAGGCCGAACTTCTCAGCGATCTCCTTGCGCGCGGGGTTCAGGTCCACGCCGACGATCATGTCGGCGCCCACCATGCGCGCGGCCTGCACGACATTGAGGCCGATGCCGCCCAGGCCGAAGACGACGACCTTCGCGCCGGCCTCCACCTTCGCGGTGTAGACGACGGCGCCCACGCCCGTGGTGACGCCGCAGCCGATGTAGCAGACCTTGTCGAAGGGGGCGTCCTCGCGGATCTTCGCCACGGCGATCTCCGGCAGCACCGTGTAGTTCGCGAACGTGGAGCAGCCCATGTAGTGGTGGATGGCCTGCTTGCCCAGGCGGAAGCGGCTGGTGCCGTCCGGCATCAGGCCCTTGCCCTGCGTGGCGCGGATGGCCGTGCACAGGTTCGTCTTCTGGGACAGGCACGACTTACAGCCGCGGCACTCCGGCGTGTAGAGCGGGATGACGTGGTCGCCCTTCTTCACGCTGGTGACGCCCGCGCCCACGTCCACCACGATGCCCGCGCCCTCGTGGCCGAAGATGGCGGGGAACAGGCCTTCGGGGTCCGCGCCGGAGCGGGTGAACTCGTCCGTGTGGCACAGGCCGGTGGCCTTCAGTTCGATGAGCACCTCGCCCGCCTTGGGGCCCTCCAGGTGCACGGTTTCGATGCTCAGGGGCTTGCCGGCCTCGAAGGCGACGGCGGCGCGGACGTCCATGGTGGGGCTCCAGGAATGGGGAACGAAGCGTCCCCACTGTAGAAGCCACGCGCGGATCCGGCTGTGAAAAGTGGGGACTCCACGCATCGAGCGTCCGCGCCCGGACCCTGCGCGTGCGGGCGCTCGATACACGTGTGCCCGCAGCTACACGGAGATGAGGCCCTTGCGGATGCCCTCGGTGACGGCCTCCACGCGGTTCGTGACCTCCAGCTTCCGGTAGATGTGCTCCAGGTGCGTGCGGATGGTGGCCTTGGACAGGGTGAGCAACCGGGCCGCCTCGCTGTTGGACACACCCTTGGCGATGAGCTGGAGGATTTCGCGCTCGCGATCCGACAGGGGCTTGAGCAGGGGTTCCTGCGCGGAGGTGTCCTGGAGGGCTTGAGCCGGGGCGGGATCGACGGCGGAGGGCGCCACCGCCAGCGGTTCGGTGGGCACGGGGCTGGAGTCCGGCTCCACGCGGAAGTGGCGCAGCAGGCGCCGCGCGAGGTTCGGCTGGATGACGGTGCCTCCGGCGCGGACCTCCTTGATGGCCTCGACGATCTTGTCCACCGTCGCGCCCTTGAGCAGGTAGCCGGACGCGCCCGCCTTCACGGCCTCCAGGACTTTGTCCTCCTCGTCGAAGATGGTGAAGATCAGGATCTCCATCTTCGGAAAGCGCGCCTTCACCTCGCGCGTGACGTCGATGCCGCTCATGCGCGGCAGCCCCAGGTCCAGCAGCAGCACGTCCGGCGCCGCGCGCTCCACCTCCTCCATCGCGGCCTCGCCGGACAGGGCGGTGCCCACGATGTCGATGTCCGGGTGGCCCTCGAAGAGACGGAGCTGGTTCTTCAGGATCTTGGTCTGGTCCTCCACGACGAACACGCGGATGGGCAGGGGGGCGGCGGCAGGGGTCGGGTC
>NZ_RAWI01000183.1 GCF_003612125.1 Corallococcus praedator | reverse complement strand
GCATCGTGGCGGGGACGGGGACGGGCAAGACGCTCGCCATCCGCACCATCGCGGAGGAGATCCTGGGCCGGCAGGGGCTGACGGTGGCCGTGGTCAACCGCGAGCGCGAGGCCACGGCACAGACGTCCCTCTGTGACGTGCTCATCGTCACCACCGGCATCGCGCGCCGGTGGTTCCAGGACGGCGCCATCCGGCGCGACGACACGCTCATCGTGGATGAGATCCACCAGACGTCCGCGGAGCTGGAGCTGTGCCTGGCCCTGGGCAAGCGCGTGGGCTGCCGCTTCGTGTGGCTCTCCGCCACCGTGGATCCGGCCTTCTACGCGAACTACCTGGGCAGCGCGGACGTGCTGCGGGTGACGACGTTCGACCCCGCGAAGGCGGCCCGGATCATCGTGGAGCACCGGCAGTCGCGCGCGTTCCTGGACGACGCGTTCTTCCGGGACGTGCGCAAGCAGTCGCGCGGGGTGGGCGTGTTCCTGGCCACGCGCGCGGCCGTGGAGGAGACCGCGGCCAGCGTGCGCGACCGCTACCCGGACCTGCACGCCGCGCACTACCACGGCGGGGAGCCGCTGCGCGCCATCCGCCCCTTCCTGGAGGGCACCACGCCCCGGCCGTTCCTGCTCGCGATGACGGCGGCGGGCCAGAGCGCGCTCAACGTGCCGGGGCTGGACACGGTGGTCATCGAGGACGTGCGCTTCACCACCCGGGTGGAGGGCGGCCGCAACGTGCTCGTGCGCGTGCACCTGGGGAACAACGAGCTGCTGCAGATGGCGGGGCGCGTGCACGGACGGGTGGAGGGCGGCCGCGTCTTCATCCTGAGCGACCGGCCCGTCCACTTCGCCTCGCTGCGGCCCACGGAGCCCGAGTTCCAACTGGCGGGCGAACCGGAGCGGGTGGCGCTCACCGCCGCCGCGCTGGGGGTGTGGGCGGATGAGCTGGACCTGCCGGTGGAGCTGGACCGCGTGGCCTACCGCCGCGCGCTGACGCGGTTGCAGGCGCGCCACATCGTGGACGCCCAGGGGCGGCTGACGGACTACGGCCGCGCGGTGGAGGCGCTGCCGGTGGACCGGCCGTGGGCGGAGCTCATCGTCAACGCGGAGGACGGGCTGATTCCCTTCCTCGCGGTGTGCAGCAGCATTGATTCGCTGCACCGCATGACGCGCGAGGAGCGCAACCTGGAGGGAGTGCTCGTCGCCGGAAGCGACCACCTGACCGCCTACAACCTGTACGCGGAGGCCTACCGCGCGGCGGGCGCGATGGGGGAGGCGCACGGGCTGCCGCGCCACGTCTTCGACCCGGAGCGGCTGCTGGCGTGGGCGGACTCGCGCGGCGTCCTGGTGAAGGCGGTGGAGGACGCGGCGCTCGCGCTGTCGAGCGTGTACCGCAGCGTGGGCCTGCCGCTGCCCGGACAGATGCCCTTCGCGAACGCGCGCATCCACCAGCGCTTCTGCGACCTGCTCGCGCGCTACATGCCCTTCGACCTGGTCATCGACGAGCGCACCGCCTGGGGCGACTCCGCGCGGGTGTCCAAGTCGAGCGTGTGCGGCGACCAGGGCGCGGTGGCGGGCGTGCTGCGCTACTTCGCCGACCGCTCCGGCAATTCGCAGGCGGGCATCGACGGCACCCAGCTTCCCCTGTCGCTCTTGCGCCGCTACGCCCAGCGAAACGCGGCGACGCCCGTGTATGACCCGCGCGCCCGCGCGCTCGTGTTCGAACAGCAGCTGGACTACTTCGGCTTCGAGCTGGAGCACGAGGAGCAGGTGCTGCGCGCCTGGGGCCCGGAGCTGTCCGTGGCGGCCCGTCACGCGCTCGCGGAGGCGCTGGCCCGGGGGGAGGCGGCGCACCCGGCGGTGGACAGCCACCGCTTCGCCATCGCCCAGGCCCGCGAGCTCTGGCGCCGCTCGGGGGGACGGACGCCGAGGCTGGGGCTGCCGGAGCTCACCGCGCACTACGAAGAGCAGCTGGACGGCGTGGATTCGATGGAGGACTTCCGCGAGCGCATGCTGTTCTTCAACCTGGACCGGTTCGCTTCCGCGCCGTTGCGCGAGCAGCTCCTGGCGCTGCCGGACGGGGTGTCCGTGCGCGAACAGGACGTCCCGCTGGAGTACGACGTGGAGACGGACGCGGAAGGGACACCGCGAGGCGCGGTGTGGCTGCACCTGCCGGAGAAGCTCGCGCGCACGCTGGTGGTGGAGGAGCTGCCCGTGCTCGACCGTCCCGCCCGCTTCTGTGTGGCGCGAGGGCGTCGCGGGATGGTCCGCGCGGAGTCGCTCCTGGAGCTGCAGGAGATGCTCGACCGGCCATGGATGCCGGATGAGCTGACCGAGGCGACGCGGGTGCGGCCCACGCCCGGGCGGCGGGTCTGGCCGGAGGAGTCCGGTGCGTCGCACGGCAAGCGCAAGGGCCCTGGCCGCCGCAAGCGTCGGTATTGAGTCACGGTGTCGCGTCCGGGCCGGGAGATACGACCGCCGGGTCCCCCATGAAGGTGGACCCGGCGGCGGACCGCGACGGTTCAGCCGGGGCGACAGGGATTAGCGGGCGTCGCGCTCGGGCACGGTGAGGCAGGGCTCCATCTTCTCGGGGGCGACGACGAACAGCTCCGCGCGGCCCAGGTCCTGGGTGAGGCCCGGCGCGGCGAAGCCAATCTGCCCGCCGCCGTCATACGCGAGCGCCAGCCAGTCGTTCTGCGACGCGGGGAAGATGTTGCCGACGGAGCCGGAGCGGTTGAAGTCCCGGGTGTAGGTGGCGGCCTGGATGCTCCCATTGCCATTGAAGTCCAGGTTGGCGCTGGCGTTGCCGGTGACCTGGACGTCGTTGAAGCGAAGCCCGCTGATCTTCGCGAGGTCCGCCTCGGTGGTCGGGGCGACGGGCGTGAACGCGGCGACCTCGTTGACGCTCAGCTCGCTGAAGGAGGCCACCTGCACGCGCGAGTAGTCGAGCACGTTGTTCAGGCCGCCAATGCCGAAGCCATAGAACTGGTACTCGTAGTTCATGATGCTCAGGTAGTTGGGCTTGTAGTTGGCGTCGTCGGTGCCGCCGTGGCGCAGGCCGATGTTGTGCCCCAGCTCGTGCATCAGGGTGCCGGCCAGCTGCAGCTCCGTGATGCCGGCGGCGAAGCCCAGCGTCACGATGAAGTCATGCGCGGGGATGCCGCGAGAGATGCCGCTGGAGTTGCCGCCGGCGTACCGGTGCGCGAACAGCATGTAGTGGAAGTAGGGCGCGCGGTTCGCGGCGAAGTACTTGCCCTTGATGACGTCGAAGTCCGTCCAGACGGGGTTCAGGTCCAGGTCCGCGTCCGCCGCGGTGATCTGCTGGTCCACCACCACGTGCAGCGTGATGCCCGTGGAGCCATCCGGGTTCGACACCGGCGCGTTGGCGAAGGCCGTGATGACGCGGTTCAGCATCGCCTGGGTCGGCTGCTGCCCCGGGTAGTAGTCCGCCTCGATGAAGATGTCCTTCCTGCGCGCGTTCGCGCCGAGCGCCGTCAGGTCCAGGCCGCCGCCGAAGCCGAACGACTCCGCGTAGTCGTTGAGCCGGTCCCCGTCCGTGTCGGGGTTGTTGGGGTTGGTGCCCAGCAGCGTCTCCACGAGGTTGCAGACGCCGTCGCCATCCGAGTCCAGCGCGCCCGCGCAGGCGGGAATCGGCAGCGGGATGGCCAACTCCATGCCCTGCTGGGTGCTGGCCAGCTCCGGCTCCGGAAGCTCCGCCCCCCCACACCCGTTCAACCCCAGGAGCGCGACGGAAGCGGTCAGCAACGTCTTTTTAAACGTGGACATGGAATTCCTTTGTCTGCAAAGGATTGGCATTGCGCCAATCGCCACCATCCTTGTCACTGGCGGTGATTTCCGGCTCTATTTTTTCCGGGTGCCTTGATTTGGTCAGGCATTGATTGCCGGAGGACCCGGAACCGCCGGGTCCTCCTCGAGACTTGAGGCGGGCCCGGCGGCGGGGTGCGACTTTCGGCAGGGGAGGTGTGAACTACCGGGCGAGGAACTGCTCCGAGGTGAGGCAGGGCTCCACCTTCTCCGGGACGACGAGGAACGCCTCCTCGCGGTCCAGCGTCCGGGAGGTGCCCAGCGCGGCGTCGCCAATCAGCCCTCCGCCGTCGTACCTCAGGGCCAGCCAGTCATGCTGCGACGCGGGGAACACGTTGGTGGTGGTGCCGCTGCGGTTGAAGTCCCGGGCGTAGGCGGCGGTCTGGATGCTCCCGTTGGCGTTGAAGTCCAGGTTGGCGCTCGCGGTGCCGGTGACCTGGACGCTGTTGAAGCGAAGCCCGCTGATGAGGGCGAGATCCGCTTCGGTGGTGGGGGCGACGGGCGCGAAGGCGGAGACCTCGTTGACGGCCGCCTCGCTGAAGGACGCGACGCGCACGCGCGAGTAGTCGAGCACGTTGTTCACGCCGCCGATGCGGAAGCCATACACCTGGTACTCGTAGTTCATGATGCTCAGGTAGTTGGGCTTGTAGTTGCCGTCATCGTTGCCGCCGTGGCGCAGGCCGATGTTGTGCCCCAGCTCGTGCATGATGGTGCCGGCCTGCTGCAGCTCCGTGCCTCCCGGCGTGGGCCAGCCGCCCAGCGTCACGATGAAGTCATGCGCGGGGATGCCGCGCGAGACGCCGCTGGAGGTGCCGCCGCTGTAGGTGTTCGCGAACACCATGTAGTGGAAGAACGGCGCGCGGTTCGCGGCGAAGTACTTCGTCTTGATCTTGTCGAAGTCCGTCCACACGGGGTTCAGGTCCGTGTCCGCGTCCGCCGCGGCGATCTGCTGGTCCAACGCCAGGTGCAGCGTGATGCCCGTGGAGCCGTCCGGATTCGTCACCGGTGCGTTGGCGAAGGCCGCAATCACCCGGTTCAGCGCGCCCTGTGTAGGAATGCGGTTCGCGTAGTAGTCCGCTTCGATGAAGACGTCCTTCCTGCGCGGGTTCGCCCCCAGCGCGGGCAGGTCCACGCCGCCGGAGCCGAACAGCTCCGCGAAGTCGCTGAGCCGGTCGCCATCCGTGTCGGAGCTGTTGGGGTTGGTGCCGTAGTCGGCCTCCGCGGCGTCGCAGATGCCATCGCCGTCGGTGTCCAGCGCGCCCGGCGCGCACACGACGGCGCGCTGGAGCGCGGATGCCCGGGCCTCCGTCACGTCCGGGGAGGTGTCGCCCGTCGCCGGGTCCAGCGCATCACCGCCGCACCCGTTCAAGCCGATGAGCGTCATGGAAGCCGTCAGCAAGGTCTTGTGGAGCCTGGGCATACCCATCCTTTGGTGATTCAAGGGTTGAGGGTGCCGAGGAAAACAGGTTTTCCTTATTGGTGACAGGATTGACAAGGTCGGGTTGGACGGTTACCTATGAAGCATCATGAGGCCCGTCACCATTCATGCCCTGCCGACCCTGAGCGCCATCGCGCCGGCGGCGGACGTGCGCCTCGCCCCCCGTCACGAGGTTCTGCTCGATATTTGAGCAGGCGGACCGGTGTATTCCGGTGCGCGGGGTGGCTGGTTCCCGTGTGCCGTGAGTCCCGTCTCCGCCCGATGACCGCCGTGGTGCCTTCGTGTGTCCTCACGCGTTCCTGAGCGGGCCTGCCGTGCCCCTCCGGAAGTCCGCGCGTGCGTGCGCCTGAAGGCCCGCGTCGCTCCATTCCCCTCATCCCACCAGCGCTTCTCAACACCGACCCGCGGGCCTCGCTGCCCGACGGGCTCAGGAGTCCTTCATGTCCCGCACCACGCGCATCGAGCGGTATCGCAACATCGGCATCATGGCCCACATCGACGCGGGCAAGACGACGCTCACCGAGCGCGTCCTGTTCTTCACCGGCCGCATCCATTCCATGGGTGAGGTGCACTCCGGCTCCACGGAGATGGACTGGATGCCGGAGGAGAAGAAGCGCGGCATCACCATCACCTCCGCGGCCACCACCGCGTTCTGGGAGCCCCGGCACGGGCGCGCGGCGGGCGCGCTCCACCGCATCAACATCATCGACACGCCGGGCCACGTGGACTTCACCATCGAGGTGGAGCGCTCGTTGCGCGTGCTCGACGGCGCGGTGGCGGTGTTCGACGCGAGCCAGGGCGTGGAGCCCCAGTCGGAGGCGGTGTGGCGGCAGGCGGACCGCTACGGCGTTCCGCGCATCGCGTTCATCAACAAGATGGACAAGGTGGGCGCGGACTTCGCCAGGAGCGTGAAGTCCCTGGCGGAGAAGCTGGGGACAAACCCGGTGGCCGTGCAGTGGCCCCTGGGTGACGGCGCGGACTTCCACGGCCTCGTGGACCTGGTGCGCATGCGCGCTGTCCGCTTCGACGGTGAGGAGGGTCAGTTCCAGGACGACGCTCCCGTGACGGGGGCGCTGCTGGAAGAGGTGATTCCCTTGCGCCTGCGCCTCATCGAGGCGTGCGCGGATGTGGACGCGGTCGTGCTGGAGAAGTTCGTGGAGGGGCGGTTGGAGGACATCACCGCGGAGGACCTGGAGCGCGCGCTGCGCTCGGGCACCCTCGCGCGAACCCTGGTGCCGGTGCTGTGCGGGTCGGCCTTCAAGAAGAAGGGAGTGCAGATGCTGCTGGACGCTGTCGTCAACTACCTGCCCGCGCCGTCGGACCTCGCTTCCGTGGAGGGCTGTGTGCCGGGCACCGATGAGAAGGTGTCCCGTCCCGTGTCGGACGCGGCGCCCCCCGCCGCCCTGGCGTTCAAGCTGATGAGCGACAAGTCCGTGGGCGGCATCGTGTTCCTGCGCGTGTACTCCGGCACGTTGAGGGCCGGCACCGTCCTGCTCAATCCCGCCACCGGGCGCAAGGAGCGGGTGGGCCGCCTGATGTTCATGCACGCCAACCGCCGCGAGGAGGTGGCGGAGGTGCATGCGGGCGACCTCTGCGCGGCGCTCGGGCTCAAGGGCGTGCGCACGGGCGACACGCTGTGCGACCCGGACGCGCCGGTGGTGCTGGAGGCGTTGGGGGTGATGGAGCCCGTGGTGCAGCTCGCCGTGGAGGCGCGCTCACCCGGGGAGTTGCCGAAGCTGGAGGAGGGACTGCAGAGGCTGGCGGCGGAGGATCCGTCGCTGCGCGTGGGCGTGGATCCGGAGAGCGGCCAGGTGCTGCTGTCCGGCATGGGTGAGCTGCACCTGGAGGTCATCGTGGAACGGTTGAAGACGGAGTTCGGCGTGGAGGCGCGCGTGGGACAGCCCAAGGTGGCCTACCGCGACACGCTCCGGCGCGCGGTGCGCCAGGAGTACCGCCACGTCCGCCAGTCCGGCGGGCCCGGACAGTACGCACGCGTGGTGCTGGACGTGGGTCCGGCGCCGCGAGGGGCGGGGCTCGTCTTCGTGGACGCCACGAAGGGCGGCACCATTCCTCGGGAGCTGATTCCCGCGATTGAAAAGGGCGTGGCGGGCGCCATGGCGCGAGGCCTGCGCGACGGCGTGCCGCTGGTGGACGTGGAGGTGCGGCTGGTGGACGGCGACACGCACGTGAAGGACTCCACGCCGCAGGCGTTCGCCATCGCGGGTTCGCTGGCGCTCCAGGAGGCCGCGCGGCGCGCGGGGCTCGTGGGGCTGGAGCCCGTGATGGAGGTGGAGGTCACCACGCCGGAGGCGTTCCTGGGCGACGTGCTGGGCGACCTGTCGTCGCGGCGGGGGAGGGTGCTGGGCATGGAGGCGAAGGGGACGGCGCGGAGTGTGTCCGCGCGCGTGCCCATGGCGCGCCTCTTCGGTTACGTGACGTCGCTGCGGGGCCGCACCCAGGGTCGCGCCCAGGCCAGCCTGCGCCTGGGGGCGTACGAGCCGGTGCCCGAAGCGCTCCAGGCGTCCGTGTCCGAAGCGCGGGCGTGAGGTGAAGTCGGCGGCCCCGGGATCCGAAGCATGGGTCCCGGGGCTGTTTGTCTTCAGTACCACCGAGGTGATTGAGTCCGCCGCGTGATGGCTTCCAATGCACAGGCCGCGGTCCACGCGGTCTGGAGAATCGAGTCCGCCCGGCTCATCGCCGGCCTTGCGCGCATGGTGCGCGACGTGGGGCAGGCGGAGGAACTCGCGCAGGACGCGCTCGTGGCCGCGCTGGAGAAGTGGCCGGTGTCGGGCGTGCCGGACAACCCCGGCGCCTGGCTCATGGCCACCGCGAAGCGACGCGCCATCGACGAGCTGCGCCGGCGCAAGCTGCTGGAGCGCAAGCACGAGGAGCTGGGGCACGGGCTGGAAGAGACCGAAGTGCCGGACCTGGACGCGGCGCTCGACGACGACGTCGGGGACGACCTCTTGCGCCTCGTCTTCACCTCGTGCCATCCGGTGCTGTCCCCGGATGCGCGCGTGGCGCTCACGCTGCGGCTCCTGGGAGGCCTGACGACGGAGGAGATCGCCCGCGCGTTCCTGGTGCCGGAGCCGACGGTCGCCCAGCGCATCGTGCGCGCCAAGCGGACCCTGGCGGAGAAGCAGGTCCCCTTCGAGGTGCCCCGGGGCGAGGAACTGGCGGCGCGGCTGTCCTCCGTGCTGGAGGTCGTCTACCTCATCTTCAACGAGGGCTATTCGGCGACCGCCGGGGATGACTGGATGCGCCCGGAGCTGTGCGCGGACGCGCTCCGCCTGGGCCGCATCCTCGCGGAGCTGGTGCCGCAAGAGCCGGAGGTGCACGGGCTGGTGGCGCTGATGGAGATTCAAGCGTCGCGGTCGCGGGCGCGGGTGGGGCCTTTGGGTGCACCCGTGCTGCTCCTGGAGCAGAACCGCGCGCTGTGGGATCAGCTGCTCATCCGCCGGGGCCTCACGGCGCTGGAGCGCGCGCAGAAGCTGGGCGGCGAGCAGGGCCCGTACGCGGTGCAGGCCGCCATCGCCGCCTGCCATGCCCGGGCGCGCACGGCGGACGCGACGGACTGGACCCGCATCGCGGAACTCTATGCCCTGCTCGCGCGGCTCGTGCCATCGCCCGTGGTGGAGCTGAATCGCGCGGTGGCGCTCGGGATGGCGTTCGGTCCCGCCGTGGGACTGGAACTCGTGGATCAGCTCACGGCCGAGCCGTCGCTCAAGCACTACCACCTGCTGCCGAGCGTGCGCGGCGACCTGCTCCAGAAGCTGGGGCGCCTGAAGGAGGCCCGCGCGGAGTTCGAGCGCGCGGCCTCGCTCACACGCAACGCCCGCGAACAGGCGCTGTTGCTGGCGCGGGCCGAGGCCTGCGCCCGGCCGCTTCCTTCCTAGCGAGGACGGACGGCCGTCCCCGGGGCCTGCTTTGGCCCTCGGGCCGGGGTTCGTGGGCCGGACGTGGCTTCTAGCGGCGGTGGCACATGATGGAGAGCGACTCGCCGGAGTCCTTCATCATGTAGCTGATGGAGTGGCCCTCATGGTTCGCCGCGGATGCGACCTCGGGTTGCTGCTGGAGCCAGGCCACCGTGCCGTCGGGGTCCGCGCAGGCGCTCTTGAGCTCCTTGCGGAGCCGGTCGGAGATCTCCATCAGCCCCACGTAGCCCTTCTGCTGGTCCTGCCGATGCTGCGCCAGTTGTTCCGGGGTGCGGATGGTCACCTCCTCCGCGGCGGTGAGCCGGGTGCTGCCGTCGGCGAACTTCAGCTCGGCGGCCAGCCGCACGGTGCGCGCCATCTGCGTGTCGATCGTCACCTCCGCCGACACCGCGCGCGCGTCCGCGGGCACCGGCTTGTTGGTGAAGCGGCGGATCACCCGTCCCTGGGTGTCCACCTGCACCATCGCGACGGAGGCGGCCGGAGGGAAGAGCGTGGAGAGCAGCACGTCCAGCGTCAGCACGGCTTTCGCGCCCACCAGGTAGCTCCGGTCGCTCCGGTTGACCAGCAGCTCCAGTGCGTCCGAGCGCCCCGGCGGCAGCGGCTGCTCACACGTCAGGGCCAGCTTCACCGGCAGGGTCTTCTTGAGGATGGGGTCCTGGGCACAGGACAGCGTCGCGGCCAGGGATGCCGTGAGCTCCGAGCGCCCCGCCGCGCAGGCCTTCGTGACGTCCTGGTGGGACCAGAGCGGCAGGTCCACCCTGAACTCGTGGGTCGGGCGCCGCGAGGTGGGCTCCAGACGCAGCGTCCGGGGAACGCCGGGGCCGGGGCCGCTCACCTCCAGCTTCTCCAGGACCAGGGGGCAGGCCGACTTCAGGATGAACCGGGGATGGACCCACTGCCCCGTGAACCCGCCGCCGTCCATCACCCGGAGCTGTCCCCCGGTCACCCACACTGTCGTGTCCTCCTGCTGGAGTTCGAGCGAGGGTTTTCGCGGGGGCGCGGGCTGCCCGCTCATGAACTGCGACAGCCGTACGGAGTAGCGCGACTGCTGATTCACGGTCAGCCGTCGCACCTGAGCATCGGGCAGGGGAAGGACGGGAAACTCGTCTCGGGGCGCCGGGTCGGTCCGCCTGAGCGTGAAGGTCTGGCCCGGCTTCTTGCCCTGGGGCCCCACGGTCAGGACGAGCGGCTCACCCCAGGTGGGCGTGAGCGCGGCCTGGAGGTCCTCCGCATCCAGCTTCATGAGGGGACCCTGACTGAAGAGGCGGATGGGATTGTGGATGCGCTCGATGCGCATCCGGGACTTCATTCCCTCCAGGGCCGCCGGACTTCCGGGCACGACGCGGGTGACGACCACCTCGTCGCCATCGGAGCGGACGGAGAGCCCGACAGGCTCCACGGTGACGGTGAAGGGCGCGGCGGCCAGCAGCCACGTCGTGGTGAACAGGGACGTCGCGGCGCTCAGCAGAAGGGAGACAGCGGGCATCCCCCCAGCATACCCGCCGTCGCACTGCTCCCGCACTCCGGGGAAGGGACAAGGGCGGAGGAGGGCGTCTTGCGCGCTATTGCTGATGGCAGTCGAAGAGGATGAGGAGCGACCCCTTCACCTGGTAGCTGAAGTGGTGGCCTCCCTTGTCTCCGGACGCGGACGCGATTTCGGGCTGCTTCTGGAGCCACGCCACGGTGGCGGGGACGTTGGCGCAGGGGGACTTCCACTCCTTGCTGAACCGGGCGGTGAAGGCCTGCAACCGTTCGCCGCCGGCCTCCTCTTCCTTCTGCCGCGCCGCCACCAGCTCCGGGGTGAGGATGGGCACCTGCTGCGCGGTGGTGCGCCGGGTGCTGCCGTCGGGGAAGCGCAGCTCCGCGGCCAGCCGCACGGTGCGCGCCGTCGTCGTGTCCAGCGTCACCTCTGTCTTCAGCTCCTCCGTGCCCGCGGGCACCGGCAGCGTGACGACGCGGCGCAGCTCCTTGCCCTGGTCGTCCACCTCCACCACCGTCGCCGCTTCGACCTGGGGGACCTCCGTGTCCAGCCGCATCACCTCCACCGTCACCACCGCCTTGGCTCCCACGAGGAACTCCTCCTCGCCCCGGAGGGCCACCAGGTCGAGCGTGTCCGTGACGTCTTCCGGAGGCGGCTGGTGGCACGTCAGGGTCAGCTTCACGGGGAGGGTCTTCTGGAGGACGGGCTCACCCTGACAGGACAGCGCCGCGCGCAGGGACGCCGTGAGGGATGTCTTGCCCGCGGCGCACGCCTTCGTCACGTCCCGGAGGGACCAGAGCGGCAGGTCGAAGTCGAACTGCTGCCAGGGGTTCGTGTCCTCGGGCGCGGGCGTCAGCGTCCGGGGAAGGCCGGGGCCGGGGCCGCGCAGCTCGACCTTCTTGATGCGTGCGGGACAGTTCGAATCCAGTTGGAGCTGGGGATGGATCCACAGCCCCGTGTGCCCGCCTCCCGTCATGCCCTGCAACTGCCCCTTCTTCACCCAGGCCTGGCTTTCGTGGTGGAGCGTGAGGGAGGGCTCGTCCTCGGGGGCGCGGCCCTGGGGGCTGGAGAATCGCGCGGGGTGATACCTCGCCTGCTGCGACAGGGTCAGTCGCTCCAACTGCTTCAGGGTCAGCGGCCCGGGGGGAAATTCCTCCGCGGGCCGGGCGTCATCGCGCTGCACCGAGACCAGATGTCCCTCCTGGGGCGTCTTCCCCACGGTGAGGATGAGCGGCTCGTCCCAGGTGGGCTGAAGCGCGTCGTGCAGGTCCCTCCTGCCCAGCTTCCCGATGGGACCCTGGGCGAACGCTCGCACGGGGCTCACGATGCTCTGGACGCGCATCCCCGCCTCCAGCCCCGCGCGGTCCGCCGGGCCACCGGGGACCACCTGGGTGATGGACACCCGCGCGCCGTCGGAGCGGACGGAGAACCCGACGGGCTCCACGGCGACGGTGAAGGGCGCGGCGGCCAGCAACCACGTCGTGGTGAACAGGGATGTCACGGCGCTCAGCAGGAGGCAGACGGCGGGCATCCTCCCAGCATACCCGCCGTCCCTTGCGTCACGCTCAGGGGCGCGGCGACAGCTCGATGTTGTCGAGGTTCGTGTCCCAGCCGTTGGACGTGGAGAGGGTGAACACGGTGCAGGGCTGCGTCCAGTTCGTCACCACGTGGGTCACCTGGCCCGCCGTCAGGGGGAAGGTGCGGGTCGGCAGGTCCAGGCAGGCGAGCGTGAGGGTCGCGCCCGTGTCCCAGGTGAAGGCGTCCATGCCGATGACGCGGCGCTGGCCGTTCACCGACAGCCGCCCCTGGGTGAGGCCGCCGCCGTTGAAGGAGACGCTCTTCGTGGTGAACCCGCCCCAGGGCGACGCGATGTACCAGTCGCTCTGGATGAAGTGGAGCGGGCCGTGCAATCCGGTGATGACCTCATCCTGTCCGGGGAAGGTGTCGAAGGTGATGAGGTTGGTGGAAGGGCCCACCGGGATGGCCAGGGTGCTGGTGTTGTTGCCCGGCACGGAGTCCGTCTGCGCGGCGGACACGGTGGCCACGCTCTGGAAGGTGCCAGAGGACATGGGGAAGGCGGTCACCGGAATCGTGACGCTCGCGCCCGCCGCCAGGGTGGGAATCGTGCACTGCAGGTCGCTGAAGAACGAGCAGCCGCCGTTGCTGGCCGGCGTCGCGCTGTAGAAGAAGTAGGAGAGGCCGGCGGGGATGGGGACGTCGAGCACGATGCCGGTGGCCGCCTGCGTGCCGTTGTTCGTCACGGTGACGTCGTAGAACATCATGTCGCCGTTGGCGCCCGTGCCCGCGGGGAAGGACTGGCTCACGGACAGGTCCACCGGGTTCTGCGTCCCGGACGCCGTGGGGATGAAGGTGACGTCCACCCAGAAGTTGGTGTCACGCCACGTCTCCGTGGGGAAGGCACTGCCGTTGAGGTGGCGCACCCCGTTGCCGCCGGACGCGACGGTGGACGGCGCGTGCAGGGGCGGCATGTCCACGCCCGCGTTGGTGAAGTAGTTCGGCGTGATGAGGTAGTTGCCCGCGGTCGCGAAGTACGACACGACGTAGGTCGTGTTCGCCGTGAGGCTCACCGGCGTGGTGAACGTCAGCTCACGCCAGCCGAAGCCGCTCTCCGCGGGCGCCTGCTCGGTGGTGGCCAGCAGCGTCCCGGCAGCGCTCCACAGATGGCCCACGTGCGGCCCGTTGTCGATGCTGCTCTTGTAGTAGCGCACCTTCGTCACCGTGCCCGCCACGTCCGACTGGAACTTCACGCCCACCTCGGTGGGGGTGGTGTCGGCGTTGATGGCCCATGGGGTGCCCGTCGTGGCGTTCCACAGGCTGCACGGGTTGCAGGCGGTGTTCGCCAGCGTGGTGGCGCTGACGGTCGCGGAGGCCGGGCCCACGTTGCCCGCGGCGTCCCGGCCGTGCACGGTGTACTGGTACGCGGTGGCGGGCGTCAGCCCGGCGTCGCGGTAGCGGAGGGTGGTGCCGGGCAGCTCCGCGATGAGCTGGCTGCCCCGGTACACCAGGTGCGCGCGCGCATTGCCCTGCATCTCGCCGTTGCCGTCCACGGAGGCGTACCAGCTCAGGTCGATGGCGGTGGGCGAGTTGGGCGCCGCCGTGACGTTGGTGGGCGCGCGCGGGGGCGTGGTGTCGTTGGGCTGGAAGGCCACGTCCACCCAGTAGTTGCTGGCCTGGAAGGTGTCAGTGGGAAAGCCGCTGGCGCCGTAGCGGTACAGGCCGTTGCCGGCGCCCGCGACGTCCGCCGCCGCGTGCAGGGGCGGCGCCGCCAGCGCGGACGCGAAGCCGTTGTCCGTCACCGCGTAGTGCCCGGCGGGCGCGTGGTACGAGACGACGTAGTTCGTGTCCGCGGCGATGGTGACCGGCGTGGCGAAGCGCGCCTCCTGCCAGCCGGAGGTCGTCTCAGCCTGGAACGTCACGGTGCCCAGCAGCGCTCCAGAAGCGGACCACAGGCTGCCGGTGTGCGTGCCCGTGTTGCCCGCGCCCTTGTAGAAGCGCACGCCCATGATGCGACCGGGCGCATCGCTGCGGAAGCGCACGCCCAGCTCCACCGCGGCGCTGTCGTTCGCGGCCGCCACGGCCGGAAGCGCGGAGGCGCCGAAGAGGGCGCGCTCCCCCGTCAGCAGCGGCTGTACGGCCTCGGTGGTGCCTTGTGTTTCCGGAGGGGTGGGCTCCGCGGGCGCACAGCCCGCGAGCGCCCACGTGAAACCCACTGCGCAAGTCATGACCCAGCGTGATGCGAGTTGAAGCAAGTCGGACTCCCTTTGAGATGAAGACAGGCGGTGGGTTCTCACATCGCCTGTTCGGGAGTCGAGCCTTTCACGCCAGGGTGACATGATTGTGTTTCAGTGCGCGCAGAGGATGGTGGTGGCGCGGCATGTCCATCCGTTGGGGAGGCGTGCTGTCCGTTGCGGACGGAGCGCAACGGGGCCTGGACACGCCCCGAGCCTGCGAAGGGTGTCGGCCACGGCCTCGCTGTTTCCCTCGCTGGTGGGGAGGCCGGCGCTGGCGTCGGAGGCGAAGCAGGACATGCGCATCCTCGACGTGGTGGCGCGGCTGAAGCCCGGGGTGACGCTGGAGGCCGCGCGCGAGCAGCGCCAGCCGCCCTTTCGTACGCAGGACGTGTCTTGCCGTCACACGCCGATGCATCCATCGGGACGGCCCTTCCGTAGCGCGCCGCGAACCCCTCCGGGCTGGAGCTTCCACTGTTCGACATCCCCCGGACGGAAGGCCCGGCGCGGGGGTTGTGGGCCCGGGGCGCGTGCCTAGCTTGGCCGCGTCCTATGAAGAACGAACTGCACCCGGCGGCGGCGGCGCGTCCCACGCGCGTGGCACATGTGATGTACGGCCTGGAGATGGGCGGGCTGGAACAACTGGTCGTCCGCCTGTCCGAGCACGGCCGCTCCCGGGGCATCGACTCCGTGGTGCTGGCCCTGGGACCGGACGGCCCGGTGCGCGAGCTGCTCCAGCGCGCCAACGTCCCCACCGTGTGGCTGGGGGGGCTGGCGGGCATGACGCCCACGGCCATCCGCCGGTTGGCGCAGGAGGTGGACGCCTTTGGCGCGGACGTGGTGCACGGCCACGACGTGGGCCCCTGGCTCAACGCTGTCGCCACCCGGACGCTGCGCCCGCGCACGTCCGTGCTGGGCACCTTCCATCAGACGGTGGAGCCGCAGGGCAAGCTGCGTCCCGCGGCCATGGCCGCCGCCGTCTTCACCCAGTCGCTGGTGGCGTGCGGCAGCGAGGTGCGCGCCAGCCTGGAGCGCTGGAGCCCCAAGCTGCTCTCGCGCGTAGTCACCATCGAGAACGGGGTGCCGCTCACCGTGGCCACGGGCGCCGAGGCCCGCCGCGACGCGCGCGAGCGCCTGGGCCTTGCGCAGGACGCCACCGTGGTGGGCTACCTGGGACGCCTCTCCGAGGAGAAGGGCCCGGACCTGCTCGTGGACGCCTTCCTGGGCCACTTCGCGCAGGAGACGAACACGCACCTGGTGATGATTGGCCCCGGCCCGATGGAGGCCTCGCTGCGTGAGCGCGCCGCCGCGTCGCCGCTCGCCGGACGGGTGCACTTCACGGGCGCCCTGCTGGACGCGAGCAAGCTGCTCCCCGCCTTCGACGTCTACGTGCAACCCTCCCGTCGCGAGGGCCGCTCGCTGTCGCTGCTGGAGGCGATGGCGGTGGGCCTGCCCACGGTTTCGCACACCGTCCCGGCCATCCGGGAGGTGCACCGCGATGGGCAGACGGCGCTCCTGGTGCCGACCGGTGACGTCAAGGCGCTCGCGGACGCGGTGAAGCGGCTGACCCATGACCCGGAGCTGCGTGCGCGCCTGGGCTCGGCCGCGAAGCTCGAGTCCCAGCGCTACTCGCTCGCCAACATGGTGGATGCGTACGCGAAGCTCTACCGGGGGGCCGCCGCGCACGCCCAGGCGTGAGCGCGGGAGGTGCACGGGTGCCGCACTCCACCATCCTCCATGTGCGCAGCACGTGCGGCCTGTACGGCGCCGAACGCGCGTTGCTGTCGCTCGCGGGAGCGACGCCGTCGCCCTGGAGGGCGCAGGTGTGCAGCCTGGTGTCTCCGGGGCGGGCGGATGTCCTTTCGGGCGCCGCGCGTGAGCAGGGATTGGAGGCCCTGACGCTGGAGGTCCCGGGCCGGTTCAGCGCGATGGCCGTGGCCACGCTCGCCTCGGAGGTTCGCCGTCGCGGCGTGGGCGTGGTGCACGCGCACGACTACAAGTCCCTCACCCTGGCCGCCGCCGCGAGCACCCTGTCGGGCGTGCCGCTGGTGGCCACGTACCATGGGGACACGGGCGCCACGCCCGCCCTGGTCGCCTACGAGGGACTGGCGCGCGTGCTGGGCAACTGCACCACCGCGGTGGCGGCGGTGTCGCGGGAACTGGCCTCGCGCCTGCGCCGGTACGTCCACCGCTCACCGGTGGTCTACATCCCCAACGCGCTGCCGCTCGCGGCGGCCTGCACCCACGAGGAGCGCCTGCGCGCGCGCGAGGCGCTGGGCCTGGCCGCCGGCGTGTCGGTGATCGCGCTGGTGGGGCGCCTGTCGGTGGAGAAGGGGCCCCAGGTGCTCTTCGACGCCCTGCGGATGCTGGCCCGGACCCCCGGCGCCACGGTGCCGACGTTGCTGCTGGTGGGAGATGGCCCCCTGCGCGAGTCGCTGGAGGCCCAGGCGCAGGGGCTGCCGGTGCACTTCCTGGGGTTCCGCTCGGACGTGCGTGGCGTGTACGCGGCGGCGGACGCGGTGGTGATGCCATCCCTCCGGGAAGGCATGCCACTGGTCGCGCTGGAAGCGATGGCGGCGGGACGTCCGTTGATTGCCTCCGGTGTCGGAGAGCTGCCCCATGTGCTGGGCACCGGACGCGGTCTGGTGGTGCCACCCGGTGACGCGGGCACGCTGGCCTCCGCGGTCGCGGGGCTGCTGGCGGCGCCCGGCTGGCGCGAGCGGATGGCGGGCGCCGCGCGCGAGTACGTGGTGGCCCACCACGCGCCGGAGCGGATGGCGCAGCGCTACGTGGAGGCGCTCTACCTGCCGGCGCTGGAGGCGCATGCATCACCTGCGGCAGCCGGGGAGGGGCATCCACCGCGCATGAGCGTGTAGAGTCCAGGGGGCCTGGACGAGCGACGCCCCGGGGGCACTGGGGGCGTGGCCGTCCCACCAGGAGCGAGGCCCCATGGGAATCACGATGTCGCCGCACGAATACGCCACGGCGTTCCGGCTGCTCACGGTCGGCGCCCGGCATCCCCAGAACATCGCGAAGCTCGTCGAGGAGCGGCTCCTCCCCGGACTGCCCGCGCAGCCCGCGCTGCTGGATGTGGGCGCGGGGTCGGGCAAGGTGGCCGAAAGGCTGGCACCGCACTTCGGTTCGCTCACCCTGCTGGAGCCCAATCCCGAGCAGATCGCCGGGTTCCACCACGCGAAGGCGAAGGTCCGCCATGAGTCCCTGGCCCACTTCGAATCACAAGACAGGTATGAGCTCGTCGTGTGTTCGCACGTCCTGTACCACGTGCCTGTCGCTGAATGGTGCGCGTTCATCGACACGCTGCTCTCGTTCGTGCGCCCCGGGGGCGCGTGTCTCATCGCCATGGCCGCGGGCCGGGGACCGACCTATGAGCTGTGCAGGGACTTCTCGGAGACGCTGCTCTTCAGCGAGGCGGTGATCGCCGAAGTCCAGCGGATGCGATTGCCGCACGAGGTGTTCGCGACGATGAGCGGGTTCGTCGCCCAGAGCTTCGAGGAGATGTACACGCTCTGCCGCTTCCTCGTGCTCGAGGGCTGCTTCACCGCGGCGCAGCTCGCCGCCCTGGACGCGACCCAGGTGCGTGAACTCGACGCGAAGATTCGCGTGCACGCCGAGCGCTGCCGTGGGCCTGACGGCGTGTACCGCCTGGAACAGGACGAGGACCTGATCCTCATCTCCCGGGAGTGAAGTCGATTGTCGTGAAGATTTAGGTCGGTTGACCTATATCTGTCCCCGTGGGGCACGGCAAGGGGCCGTGCCCGAACGTGGGGGTCGTCATGGAAGCGGAAGGCCGCGTCGTGCTGGTGGGGGGCTATGGGGTGGTGGCCGC
>NZ_RAWI01000182.1 GCF_003612125.1 Corallococcus praedator | reverse complement strand
GCTGAAGCCCGCGACGCCCATCGTGGACACGACGCCGACTCCGCCGCCCGCGAAGACGCCCGTCACCGAGGACAAGGCACCCGTGCGCAAGCCGGTGGCCGTCACGCCGAAGCCCGAGGAGAAGGAGAAGGAGAAGGAACCGGAGGACAAGCAGACCTACGCCGGCACCGAGCGCCGTCCGCCCCTGGTGGAGGGTGCGTTGGGCCTGCGGCTCTTCGGCAGGTCGCTGCGCTACAAGGACGACGTGTTCGGCGTGCTGCGGCCCTACACGCTGGGCCCGGACGTGGGCGGCTTCGCGCTGCCGGGTGCCCCGCAGGTGAGCGGTGACCTCACCGTCTATCCGCTCGCGCGCTTCAAGCAGGGCGCGCTGGCGCGGCTGGGCATCACCGGCGCCATCGACCAGTCGTTCGGCTTGAAGTCCACTGGCAGCACGGGGGCTGTTTCCTATCCCACCGTCGCGCGCGAGTTCCAGGCGGGCCTGCGCTACGTGATGCCCTTCGGCCAGGCGGAGCGCTACGGCTTCGAGGTCACCGGCACGTACGGGATGAACACCTTCCGCATCGATCCGGTGAACGACGAGCGTCCGTTGGACCTGCCCAACGTGGAGTACCAGACCGCGGGCCTGACGCTGGGCCTGCGCGCGGAGCTGACGCAGAAGCTCGATTTCAACTTCCGCCTGGGCTACCTGCACCCGCTGAGCGCGGGCGAGCTGAACTCGGACACGTGGTTCCCCAACGCGTCCATGGGCGCCGTCACCGGCAGCGCGTCCGTGGCGTACCGGCTCAACAGCTTCCTGGACGTGCGGCTCAAGGCGGACCTGCGCCGCTACTTCTTCAAGTTCAACCCCGACGTGGGCGATCCGTACATCGCCGGTGGCGCCGTGGATCAGTACCCCGGCCTGTCGCTCCAGTTGGGCTTCAAGTACTAGCCGGCGGACCCAGCGGGTGGAGGGGAACATCGGGGGCGGATGGCCCCGCCCTTCCACCCGGCTCCTCATGAAGCGGGGTCAAGGTACCGCGCGCCCGCCGATCTCCGGAAAGCGCTCATAGGTGCGCTTGAGCACTCCCAGGTGCACAGGGTTGTTGTAATCGAGCGGCGCGTCCGTCAGTTGCACGATCCACCCGTCCGAGGCCGTGCGACGCGACCGCGCAAGCAGCTCCGTGTCGCGAGCAGGATCCGGGAAACCGATGGCCCGGGCGGCAGCGGCGGACCAATGGTTCAGCCACCCGAGGAAACAGGGGATCTCGGGGGCAGGGAGCTTCTCAGGAAGGTTGAGCATGGGTAGCCCACGGGGTGATCGCTCCGGTCCATGAGCCGAGCGTCGCATCTGCTGTGAGACCTCCGAGCCGTAACCCTTCGGCGACGCATGCCCCCAGAACGAGCGCGCGCCCTCCGCCATTACCTCAAGCACTGCCGCCGCTGTCGCGAGCACGGACTCGTCCAATGGCAGCTTTGCATGAACTTCAAACTGGGACTGACCGCCCGGGCTGAGGAGTGCCGGGCTTTCCCACCCCGTAACCGTCACGGGGTAACTCTCGTCTCCGTTGCACACAAGCGGGAATCCCCCGTCCTCAATCCTCTCCACCAACCACGCATCGCGCTGAGGCAGTGCAATGAGGCGGCCTCCTTCGCCTACTTCCCACTCCAGGCGCAATCCGGGGAGCGCACGTTCCATCCCATGGATGATGGCGAGCGTACGGCCGTCGTCGCCCATGAGCGAAGGCGCGTAGACGATGAGAGTGAGGGAGCTACGCTTGCTCATCGTGCGCACTCCGTGACAACGACATCGAGCGCGGGAATCTCTTCGAGTAGCGCTTCTTTGTGCGCTTCGGTGCTCACCCCAATGACGAAGCCATATCCACACGCCACCGCAGCGGCTCGCTCCTTTTTCAATTGTTTCACTTCCTTCGCAATCTCCTGAGCCTGGACATAAGCGTTGTACGCGTCAAAGCGATGGGTCTTGAACATCCTCGCAGCAGACAGGCCCCAGGCGACCTGGAGCCGGAGGGAGGCACAGTACAACCTGAATCCCTTCTATCCACCTCCGCCTGCGCCGGTGAGTCGCGGACGGCCTTCTGCCGCCCGGCAACGAAGAACTGGAGCGGGCCCTCGGACCGGCCACGCACCCGGGTGAGGACGAACCCGATTTCCTTCTTGGTCAGGGATGTCAGGGGTGGTCGATATACCCCCGAACGATTCTCCCCTGACCCAAGGAGGCGGCGTGAAGGGTTTCAAGTGGTGCTTGGCGACAACGGTGCTGGCGGTGGTGGCTCCCATCCAGAGGAGCGAAGCCATCCCCCACCGCATCACCACCGGACTGGTGGGCGAGTGGAAGACGACGGTCACCTCCCAGTCCCTGCCGGAGGTGGTGCCGGATTCGAGTGGACTCGTGTACTCCACCAGCCACGACCAGACGGGAACGGTTGTCGGGGGCCTGGCCCAGGCGGATGGCTGGACGGGCCTGGGCATGAACCTGGCGGGTGATAAATACGTCCAGGTGCCCCACTCGCCGTACCTGAGCTTCGGCACGGGTGACTTCACGCTGACGGCGTGGGTCCGGATGTTGGACACCACCCGGACCGTGAAGACGATCATCGACAACCGGGGCTCCGACGGTCGGGGCTACACCTTCGCGGTCGTCAATGGCAACACGCTGGACCTGCTGCTCTCGGACTCGGCGGGCTCCACCCACCACCAGTCCAATCCCAGCCTGTCCCCGCTCCTGGTGGCCAATCGCTGGCACCACGTCGCGGTCAGCGTCCGGCGCACCACGTGGCCGGCGATCGCCACCTTCTTCGTGGATGGGATCCCCGTGGGCACGGCGTCGCCGCGCCTGGGCTCCATCGTGAACACCGACCTGCCCTTCCTCATCGGCGGGAACAACGACGGCTCCGGCTACCGGTTCAGCGACCGCATCGACGAGGTGATTGTCTTCAACGTCGGCCTGTCGGACGCGGACCTCCCCTACGTCACCAAGCCGGGGAAGCCGGCCTTCGCCCCCACCTACTGGAACGACCCCAGCCGGCAGTCCGTCAACAACTGCTACAATTACGCCACCACCAAGGCCACCAACACCTTCGCGCAGCCGGGCAGGCACTCGGGGGCCGTGGCCTCGACCATGGATTGCGCCTCCGTGGTGCAGGCCGCCCTCAACGATGGACTGGAGCTGCTGTCGGGCTACCCGGATAGCTCGGGATACAAGTCCGCCGCCGCGCTGGTCGTCGCGCCGGGCTACGACTACCACTGGTATCGCCGGGGCACGGACAACCTGTGGACCCATAAGCCCGGAGGGACGGCGGCGACGAACCTCGACAACCTGGGCCTGACCATCTCCGATCCCGCAACCGCGAACCGGGGCGTCTACACGCAGTTCTGCGGCTACTTCCGCGTCTGGTCGGACAGCGTTGATGGCTCCGGTCACGAGAACATCAACTAGTCCCCGTCCCCCTTCCTGGAGCTGAATCCATGTCTCGTCATTCCATTCATGCGGTCTTCCTCTGCGGTGCGCTGGGCCTGGGTCTGGGCCTCTCGGGTGTTCCCACGGCCTCCGCAGCCGACGTCCAGGCCGAGCAGTCCCAGCCGGCCCTGCGCGTGACGTACCTGCTGTATTCGGGCCGTCCCAACCCGGTCGTGCTGGTGACGGACCCCGCGCAGCTTCGCGCCATCGAAGAGCAGATTGAACGGGCCCTCGCGAGCGGTGAGCGCGTCACGAAGGCCGAGTCCCATGCCGTCCTGGGCTACACGGGCATCCAGATTGAACGGCTGGGTGCCTCGGCCCGGAGCAGCGCGCCCCTCGTACTCCGAGGCGACCTGCTGCGCACCTCGTCCTCCCAGGCCACGGTGTCCCGCGACGTAGCGGGGATCGAAAACCTCCTGCTCCAGTTGGGGCGGGAGCAGAAGGTGCTCGGCGACGCCGAGCTGTCGGTCATCCGCCAGACGCGCTGACCGTGACGCGGATGACCGCCAGCCCGCACTCAAGCCGTTCCTCCGTTCAGTTCTTCCGCAGACCCCCGGGTTCCACCTTCTCTCGCTTCCGACTTCCCGAGAGAACTCGGTGCATCGGTCGCCCGTGCGCATCCACTTCGGGGTGGGCACGCGTCCAGAAGACAAACCTGATGGGGGCGAGATGAAGAAGACGAAACGGGCGCTGGGGTTCCTGTCGCTGCTCGCAAGCGCTGGCTGCGCCGACACCTACTACGATCCGTACTACTACGACACGGCCTACTACGATCCGTACTACGGGGCGTACGACGCGGCGTGGAGCTACGCCTGGGTCGATCCGGTCTACGACGATTGGTATTACAGTCTCCCGGTGCAGCCCAAGAGCATCGGCAGAGGGCAGCTTCAGGCCCCCGTTGACGTGAACGCGGCGGCCGCCAGGCTCGCGGCGAGCGCCTCATCCATCTTCACGCCCGCCGGGTGCGCCTCCGCCACTTCGTCGGGCGCGATGGTGAACTACGCCCTCAACAACTGCACCGCGAAGATCGGGCTCGATCAGCTCTCCGGCAACGTTCAGTTGGTGCTCTCGGACAACCAGGGGCAGCTCGCCATCGCGGCCACCTCCACCGACCTCTCCATCAACGGAGCGCCGTACAACCTCTCCATGCAGATCGCCGGCGCCCCTCCCGAAGCGGGCCAGCGCAAGGTGACCATCACCTCCACCAGCTTCTCGCCGGAACGCTTCGACACGCGATCCTCCGAAAGCACGGTCACCTGGGTGGAGGGCAGCGGGTGCTTCACCTTGAACAGTCAGTCGAGGTCCACGCGGAACAACTTCAGCGCGACTTCGACCGTCTCGGGCTACCAGCGCTGCGACAACCAGTGCCCCTCGGCGGGGACGGTGACGGTGGAGACGAGCGAAGGGACGTTCTCCTCGTCGTTCGACGGCTCCAACACCGTCAAGGTCACCACGCCGGGCGATGACATCAAGACGTACCCGATCGACTGCTGAGCGCTGAGCATGACCGGGGCGGGCGGGGGCTTCCGGCTCCCGCCCGCCCCGGTGGCCCCCTACCTACTTGCTCACCGCGATGGACTTCCGGAAGAGCGACAGGCTGTAGACGAAGAACCCCACGCCCACCGCGCTCACCATCAGGAACTGACGCCAGACGGCCTCCAGCCCACCGCCTCGGTAGATGATGACCTGCGAGAAGCTGACGAAGTGCCGGGCAGGCAGCAGGTACGTGACGTACTGCAGCCACTTCGGCTGGCTCTCGACGGGCGTGCTCCCGCCCGAAAGCAGCATCAGCACCAGGACCACGAGGATGATGAGCAGCGCGAACTGCGCCATCGAACGTGAGATCGTCCCCAGGAAGATGCCGAGCGCCGTGGCGAAGAACAGGTAGAGCACGACGCCGACGAACCACAGCACCACCGAGCCGGCGAACGGCACCTTCAGCACCATGTGCACGACCAGGAGCAGCGAAGCCCCGGTCGCGACGAGGATCACCAGGCCGTTGGCCCAGACCTTCGCCATCGCGATCTCGAAGGCGGTCAGCGGCATCACCAGCAGGTGCTCCAGCGTCCCGTGTTCGCGCTCGCGGATGACCGCGGCGCCCGTCAGGACGACGGTCAGCAGGGTTATCTGGTTGATGATGGCCACCACGCTCTTGAACCAGGACGAGACCCCGTTGGGGTTGAAGAGCTTGCGAACGACCAGGTTGACGGGCTTCGGCCCCGTCTCTTCCGTGCGCTTGAGAAAGGATGAAACCCGGTCGTTGATGATGCTCCGGATATAACCGGAGCCGATGCCCGCCTGCTGCATGGCGGTCGCGTCGATGTTCAACTGGATGTCCGGGTTGCGCCCCGCGCGAAGGTCATGCTCGAAGCGGGGCGGAATCACGACGACGAACATGAACCGGCCCCTGTCCATGCTTGCCTGCACCTCATCCGGGGAGATGAGCTCCGGCAGCTTGAAGCGGGGTGGATAGAAGGCGTTGAGCAACTCCTTGGACAGCGCGGACCCGTCCTCGTCGGCGAAGGCAATCGATGCGTTGTTCACCTCGCTCGAGGTCCCCGTGGCCTGGACATAGATTGCCAGGGTGAACGCATAGACGACGAACACGACCAGGACGGCGTCGCTCAGCAGGCTGCGAATCTCCTTGAGCCCGAGCCACAGAATGTTCAGCAGTGAGTTCACCGCTATTTCTCCTGCTTTCTCAATCCAATGACACTGATGGCCAGGAGGACAGGGACGCACACGGCCAGGAAGGCGACATCCCGCATGAGGAGGCCCGCCCCCAGTCCCTTGGTGAAGGCACCCAGGCTGGCGTGCATGTAATAGGAGGCCGGCCAGATGGAACCGACAAGGCCGGCCCCGCCCTGCAGCGTGGAGACGGGCTGCAACAAGCCGGAGAACTGGATGGTCGGCACGATGGTCAGGATGGCCGTGACGAAGACGGCCGCGACCTGGCTGCCAGTGAAGGTTGACGTCACCATCCCGATGCCTGTCGTCGCCGCGACGTAGAACAGCGTGCAGAGCATCAACGTCAGGAAGCTGCCCTTGATGGGGACACCGAAGACGATCAGCGCCAGCGCGGTCAGGATGAAGAAGTTGGCCATGCCGATGACGACGTAGGGCAACTGCTTTCCAAGCAGGTACTCCAGCCTGCCCGTGGGCGTGACATAGAAGTTGATGATCGACCCCAGCTCCTTCTCACGCACGATGCTGACCGTCATGAGGATCGCCGGTATCAACAGCAGCAGCAGCGCCGGGACACTCGGCACGATGGAATAGACGCTCTTGAACGTCGGGTTGTACAAGAAGCGCTCTTCGATGTTGGCCGTGCCCTTCAGCGCGCTCTCCGAATGGAAGCCGCTCGCGGGATCCTGCAGCATCCGGTTGTGGACCCCCTGGACATATTGCTCGACGGTGTCGCCACGGAAGGTCATGGCGCCGTCCACCTGCGCCAGCACCTCCGGCCCGGAACCCCGGCGGAAATCCAGACCGAAGCGCGGCGGAATCTCCAGCACCATCGAGACATCGTCCGACTGGAGCCGGCGCAGCGCCTCGTCCGAGGATTGGGCTGGCGGCGTCAGCGCGAAATAGGGTTTCGCCGCGCTGAACTGTTCAAGATACGCGCGACTCTCCGGTGTCTGGTCCATGTCCAGCGAGGCATAGCGGATGTTTTCGACGTCGGTCGTGATGCCGAAGCCGAAGACGAGCATCAGCAGCGCCGATCCGGCGAAGGCAAACGCCAGCCGGACCCTGTCGCGGAGGATCTGGATGGTCTCATTGTGGGCGTATGCGAGCATCCGGCCAAGACGCAGCTGGAGGCCGGCCCGGTCCGCACGTCGCGCGGCCGGGGGCTGCTGGGGTGGCGGGGCTTCGGGCGCGCGGGCGGGAGCCGCGTCCTTGGGCGCCGCGTCCTTGCTCTCGGCGCGTGCCTTTTCGGCGATGGCATCTTCCATGTAGCCGATGAAGGCGGTCTCCAGGCTGTCTGCCTTTCGTGCCTCGATGAGCTTCTGGGGGGAATCCGCCGCCAGCACCCTTCCCGCGTTCATGAGGGAGATGCGGTCGCAGCGCATCCCCTCGTTCATGAAGTGCGTCGTCACGAAGATGGTGACGCCCTGCTTGCGCGATAGATCGATCAGCAGCTCCCAGAAGCTGTCCCGGGCGACCGGATCAACCCCCGACGTGGGCTCGTCCAGGATGAGGATCTGCGGCCCGTGCAGCACGGCGACGGCCAGCGAGAGCCGCTGGCGCAGGCCCATGGGCAGGTCCCCGGCCAACGCGTCCAGGTGCGCGCGCAGTCCGAACCGCTCGACCAACTCCTCGATGCGCGCCTTCGCCTTGTCTGGCGGCAGATGGTAGAGCCGGGCATGCAGGACCAGGTTCTGCTGGACGCTCAGCTCGCCGTAGAGCGAGAACGCCTGCGTCATGTAGCCCAGGTTCTTGCGCACCTCCATGCTCCCGGCATCGACGGAGCTGCCGAAGAGCTTCGCCGTCCCTTCCGTGGGGGGCAGCAGGCCCGTCAGCATCTTCATGGTCGTGGACTTGCCGCAGCCGTTGGAGCCCAGGAAGCCGAAGATCTCACCGCGCTCAATGGACAAGGTGACGTGGTCCACGGCGGTGAAGGTGCCGAAGCGGCACGTCAGCCCGTCGGCCTCGATGGCCAGCTCCGCCTTGCCCGCTGGACGGGGCGGGATGGTGATCTCCTTGTGGCCCCTGCGCTTCTCCTCGGGCAGCAGCGCGATGAAGCACCGCTCCAGGTCCTGGGTCCCCGTGCGCGCCATCAGCTCCGCGGGCGTCCCCGTCGCCAGCACGCGCCCCGCGTCCATGGCCACGATCCAGTCCCACTGCTGCGCTTCGTCCATGTAGGCCGTGGAGATGATGACGCTCATGCCGGGGCGCCCGGCGCGAATCTCGTCGATGAGGCTCCAGAACTGCCGCCGGGAGAGCGGGTCCACGCCGGTGGTGGGCTCGTCGAGGATGAGCAGGTCCGGGTCGTGCACCAGCGCGCCGCACAGCCCCACCTTCTGCTTCATGCCGCCGGAGAGCTTGCCGGCGGGGCGCTCCGCGAACTTCCCCAGACCCGTGGCCGCGAGCAGCTCCGGGACGCGCACCTTGCGCTCCTCGGGCGACAGCCCGAAGAGCCGGGCCATGAAGTCGACGTTGTCGTAGACGCTGAGCTCCAGATAGAGGTTCTTCCCCAGCCCTTGAGGCATGTACGCGATCCGCGGCCCCACCGCGCGCCGGTGCCGGGCATCCGCGATGTCCCCGTCCAGGACCGTCACCCTTCCCTGCTGCATCTTCTTGGAGCCGGCGACCAGGGCCATCAGCGTCGATTTGCCGACGCCGTCTGGCCCCACGATGCCCACCATGATGCCGCTGGGAACGTCGAGCGAGATGCCGTCGAGCGCGACGACCTTGCCGTAGCGGTGGGTCACGTCCTGGATGGAGACCACCAACCTGCTGGAGGAGCCGCCCGGCGATTCTGGAGACGCGGATGAGACCATGGCTGAGCCCTCCCGGGTCACCGGGCTAGTGGGATTCGGATTCAGCCGTGATGACGTTCTGCAATTTGGTAGGCCAGGTGGCGGCGGGGTCCACCTTGACGTAGCCGACCCCGCGAATGCCTGTCTTGATGCGCTCGACGTAGCGGCTGGCCAGCTCCCGGGGGACCTGGAGCTTCAGCCGGAACACCAGCTTCTCCCGCTCGCTCTTGGTCTCCACCTGCTTGGGCGTGAACTGCGCTTCCGGGGACACGAAGGAGACATACCCGGGGATGGAACGGTCGGGCTCGAAGTCGGCGGTGAGGCGCGCTTCGGAGCCAAGCTTCACGCGGGCGGCCTCGCTGGCCGGGAGGAATATCTCCATGTAGACATCTTCCAGGTTCACGAGCGTCAGCGCCGGCCCGCCGGGCGCGAGCACCTCACCGGGTTCGGCGAGGCGATAGAGGACCCGTCCCGTCACGGGCGACCTGAGCGTCGCGTCGGCGATGCGCGTCTGGATCGTCTCCGCATTGGCTCGCGCGACCTCGATCTCCTCCCTGGAGGTCTTCAGCGTGGCTTCCGCCTCCGCCAGGGCGGCCCGGGTGGTCTCCACCTGGCTCGCTCGAACGTCCAGATCCCGCTGCGAACCGGCCCCCTGCGCCACCAGCTTTCGGGCGCGATCGGCTTCGATGGCGGCAAGCTCTATCTCACTCTTCTGCTTGACGATCCCCGCCTGGGCCACCGCCAGCTTCTCCTGCGTGGCCGCGAGGTTCGCGTTGGCTTCCGCCAGGCTGGACTCCAGCGTGGTGGTGTCCAACCGCACCAGCACCTGACCCGGCCTGACGAGGTCGCCCTCGTTGACAAGGATTTGCTTCACCCGCAGGGGTTCCTTGGCGGCGACATCGGCCAGCTTCGCCTCGATGCGGCCGTTGCCTGAGACAATCCCCTCCGGCAGCGCGGATTTCTTCCCCTTCCAGTACTTGAAGCCAATGAACACGGCGATCGCGATGGCGATCAACCCAATGACCCACTTGATCTTCCCTTTCGGGTACTTGGGCATGGCGGACTCTCTATTGCTTTCCTGGCTGCGAGCTGTGCTTGACTTCCTGCGTCCGCGGCTTCGACAACATGTCGCCCCAGTCGGTCCGTTTCTCCATCTCGCTTTGCATGGGTTCCGGCACGACGGGCTGATCCCGGCGGACCTCCCAGCCCCCGCCCAGCGCCTTGTAGAGGGCGACCAGGTTCGTGGCGATGGAGGAACTCGTCTGGACCAGGTTGTTCTGCTGCTGCAAGAGTGAGCGTTGCGCGTCCAGCACGCGCTGGTAGTCCACGGCGCCTTCCCGGTACTGCACCAGGGCGAGCTCCACCGACCGCTGCGCGGCCTTCACGGCGGCCTGCTGGAACACCATGGCCTTCTGGGCGTTGACGAAGCCCGTCAGGGCATCCGCCACCTCCTGGCCCGCCTTGAGCACCGTGTTGCGGTAGTTGACGAGCAATTGCTGGAACCGCGCGTCTTCGACACGCACGCCATTCTTCAGGCGGCCGTAGTTCAGGAAGGGAAAGACGATCCGGGGGCCAATGGAATACACCAGGCTGCCGAGCGAGAAGAGATTGCCGGAGGACGCGCCGCTGGTGCTCGCCTCCAGCCCGATCGTCCCGAAGAGGGAGAAGCTCGGATAGAGGTCCGCCTCCGCGATGCCGATCCGGGCACACTGCGCGGCGGCGAACAGCTCCGCGCTGCGGACATCCGGACGCCGCCGCAGGATCTCGGCCGGCATGCCGACGGCCACCGTCGCGGGCGCCAGCGGAATCTGCTTGGGGCCCGCCAGCAAGCTCTCCACGGCGCCCGTGGGCTGACCCAGGAGCGTGCTCAGCGCGTTGCGGGACTGCTCCAGCCCGCCTTCCAGTTGGGGGATGGTGGCCCGGGTGCTCTCCAGCAGGGTCGCGGCCTGCGCCACATCCAACTCCGAGGTCGCACCGTTGCTGAAGCGCGACTCGGCGATCCGGAAGCCCTCCTCCTGGATCCTGACGTTCTCCCGAGCCTGCTCGATGAGCATCTCGAACGTCCGGACCACGACATAGGTCCGCGCCACCTCCGCGGTGAGCGCGACGAGCGCGGATTGGTAGTCCGCCACCGACGCGAGCAGGCCAGCGGTTCCCGACTCGACGCCCCGCCGGTACTTGCCCCAGAAATCCACCTCCCACAGCGCGTCGAAGCCCAGCTGGTATTCCAGGTAGTGGCGGTCAAGGGAGCCGACATTGGCCAGATCCGCCAGGTTGGCCGCGGCTGAGTTCTCACTGCGTCCCACCGCGGCGGCGCTGCCGGTGGCCACCTGGACCTGCGGAAACTGCTGGCCGGTGAGGATGCCCAACTGGGCGCGCGCCTCCACGATCCTCAGACCCGCGATCTGCAGCGGCAGGTTCTGCCGGTTGGCGACCTCGACGAGGCGATCGAGTACCGGATCGCCAAACGACTTCCACCATTGGCTGTCGACCGCTGCCTGCTTCAAAAGTCGTGGGTCACCCTGGGTGCGCCACTCCTTGGCCACCTCAACCTCGGGCTTCGTGAAGTTGGGACCTACCGTGCACCCGGAGAGCGCCGTCAGGACCCCGAGCAGCGGCCATGTGCCAATGAAGGGTGCACGCCCCGGGTTCATCCCCTGCCTGGTGCTGTCCGTCCCCAGCATTCAAGACACCTCGATCGACTCGGATGATTCTCACTTCGCCGAGCGCGCGGAAGTACGAGCTGTCTGAATGCCCCTCGGGTCTGTCTGTGATGTCCATTCCCGCAGGCCTGACACCGACCCCAGGGCGAGGTGGATGTCGTCCGCCGCTCAATGCGGGGTGCCGTCCTGTTCGAGGAGGACGGCGGGATCCGTCACCACGAGGTCCGCGCCATGGCGATGCAGCTCGGCGGGCCGACCCAGCCGGTCGACGCCGACGACATAGGCGAAGTGGGCCGCCCGTGCGGCCGCGACGCCGGCAGGCGTGTCCTCGAAGACAACCGCATCCCCGGGCTCGACACCGAGGGCCCGGGCGGCCGCGAGGTAGAGCTCGGGGGGCGGCGTGGCGCCGAGCCGCGCGTCGAAGAGGTCCGGGATTCCGGCGGACTGGAGCAGCTCCGCGCAGTGTCTGCTCGCGGAGACGACCGCGGTCCGAAGTCCCTCGGCGCGCGCCGCCTGGACGTAGCGGACCGTTCCCTCATACGTCTCCACCTGCTCCTGCCGGAGCAGCTCGACCAGGAGCTCCGCCTTGCGGTCGTTCAGCGCGTGAACCGTGCTCTCCGGCAGCTCGATGCCGCGGGCGTCCAGGAACGCGTGGAGGCCTTCCAGGGGCGGCTTGCCGTCGAAGTAGTGGCTGGAGTCGCGCACCAGGTCGAAGGGGATGAAGGGCTGCCCCGAGGCTCGCGCACGCCGTCGCAGGTAGTGGTCGCACAGTTGCTTCCAGGCCCTGGCGTGGAGGCTGGAGGTCTGCGCGAGGACGCCATCGAGCCCGAAGAGGCAGGCGCGTGTGCGGGGCGGAAGCCCCAGCTTCGTCCGGGCGAAGGGCGGCTGGCCCAGGATGAAGGAGTCGACCGCGTAGGCAAACCCGTCCTCGTCGTTGGTGCGCGTGACGTGGCGTGCGAGGCGTTGGACCTCCGCGTTGGCGTTGCCCATGGCGATGCCAAGGCCGGCGGTGGTCAGCATGGGCAGATCGTTGGCCATGTCTCCAATGGCCGCGATCTGCTCCAGGGGAAGCGCGAGCAGCCGCGCGGCCTCACGCACGACCATTCCCTTGTTCGCTTCGGGATGCGTGACGTCGAGATAGTAGGCCGTCGAACGTGCCGCCGAGGCCTCGGCGCCCAGTCGCAGGGAGAGCTCGGCCTCGCAGCGCGCGACCCGCGCGGTGTCCTCGCTCACCCCGACAAGCTTGATGGGGGCGTCGAGCACGCCGTGCAGGTCCGCGATGACGACCGGGTCGAACCCGACGTTGCTCCTCTCCCTGGCCACGCGGAATGCCTCGGGGTCGCGGAGGAACCAATCCGCCCCCTGGTAGACCCAGACATCCAGGCCCGCCTGGAGCATGAAGTCGACGGCCTGCCTGGCGATGGCGGGCGGAAGGGTCCGCTGCTCCAGCACCGTCGTGAGATCGGATTTGACATACACGCCGCCGTTGAAGGCAGCCACGGGGTCGGTGAGCTTCAGCTCGGCCACCAGCCCTGCCATGCCGCGCGGCGGTCGCCCGCTCGTGACGGTGAACAGGATGCCGCTGGCGCGCAGCCGGGCGACGGCCTCGCGGGTTCGCGCGGTGACGGCCTTATCCCGTGTCACCAGGGTCCCGTCGATGTCCGCGATGAGCAACTTGATGGCCATGGCTGTCTCCAGCAACCGCACGCCGGGCGTTGCCGGTGACGGCTGGGTTCAGGGGTCAAGATGGCATCGCGACGGGGCGGCACCATCCTGCCCGGCGCTCAAAGGCAGCCTCATTGCCGAGCGCCGCCCCGCCAGTTGTCGGCGCAGCAGGGCGCCTTCAAGTTCACTTCCGACGGATGGGAGGAACACATGCCGAAGATGCCAGGGCTCGACGAAACCGCGCGAGCCATCGTTGCGGACGCAAAGGGCATCCTGGCGGCGGACGAGACGGTCTCCACGATCACGAAGCGCCTGACCGCGCGCGCGATCGAGTCGACCCCGGACAGCCGCCGCGACTACCGCGAGATGCTCTTCAGTACGCCCGACATCGCCAAGTTCATCGGCGGTGTCATCCTGCAGGACGAGACGATCCGGCAGGAAAGCTCGACAGGCATCCCGCTGCTGGAGCTGCTGGTGGGCCGCGGCATCATCCCCGGCATCAAGGTGGACACCGGCGTCCACCCCCTGGCCGGCGCACCGGGAGAGTTCGTCGCCGAAGGGCTCGACGGGCTCCGCGATCGGCTCGAGGAGTACCGCGAGCTCGGTGCGCGCTTCGCCAAGTGGCGCGCGGTGTTCATCATCCGCGACGGGCTGCCGACCGCGAAGTGCATCCACGCGAATGCACACGCGCTCGCGCGCTACGCCGCCCTCTGCCAGGAGCAGGGCCTGGTGCCCATCGTGGAGCCTGAAGTCCTGATGGAGGGAGCGCACGCGCTCGAACAGTGCGAGGACGTGACGGGGCGCGTGCTGCAAGCGGTCTTCAACGAACTCTTCGACGCACGGGTGTCCCTGGAAGGGATGTTGCTCAAGCCGAACATGGTCACCGCCGGCCACGATTGCGCGAGGCAGGCCTCGGTGGAGGAGGTGGCGGAGGCGACGTTGCGCGCCCTGACGCGCCATGTGCCGCCCGCGGTCCCCGGGGTCGTCTTCCTGTCCGGCGGACAAGACACGGTCCTGGCCACCGAGCACCTCAACGCCATCAACGCATTGGACGCCCCGAAGCCCTGGAAGCTGAGCTTCTCCTACGGACGCGCGCTCCAGGACGAGGCGATGGAGGTCTGGCGGGGCCGGCGCGAACTCGTGCCCGCCGCCCAGCGGATGTTCCACCACCGGGCCGGGTGCGACAGCGCGGCGGCCCTGGGCAGATACAGCGGCGACATGGAGGGCGAAGCAGGCTTCGCCCAGGCAGCACCCGACTCAACACTCCACACGCAACACTGATGGGAGGCATGTCATGGCACACCCGATAGGGACGGGAGCATCCGAAGAGTCTGGGCCGTCATTGTCCGCCAGGGAGCACGGCCAGGGGCCCTCCACGCCGGCCAGGAAGGGGACCCAGGGGGGTGGACCGCTCACCACCCGGGAAGTGGAGTTGATGAACGCGTACTGGCGCGCGTGCAACTACCTGGCGGTGGGGATGATCTACCTCCAGGACAACCCGCTGCTGCACAGGCCCCTGGTGCCGGCGGACGTGAAGCATCGGCTGCTCGGCCACTGGGGCGCGAGCCCGGCGCTCTCGTTCGTCTGGGTCCATCTGAACCGGCTCATCGTCGAGCAGAACCTCGACGTCATCTTCGTGGCCGGGCCGGGCCACGGCGCCCCGGGCGTGCTCGGGCCGGCGTATCTCGAGGGCACCTATTCGGAGGTCTATCCGGACAAGAGCCCGGACGCGGAGGGGATGCGGAAGTTCTTCAAGCAATTCTCCTTCCCCGGTCACATCGGCAGCCACGTCACCCCGGAGACCCCGGGCTCCATCCATGAAGGCGGCGAGCTCGGCTACAGCCTCTCCCACGCGTACGGCATGGCCTTCGACAATCCCGACCTCATCGTCGCCTGCGTCGTGGGTGACGGCGAAGCAGAGACCGGTCCGCTCGCGACGGCCTGGCACTCGAACAAGTTCCTCAACCCCGCGCGGGACGGCGCCGTGCTGCCCATCCTGAACCTCAACGGGTACAAGATCGCCAACCCGACCATCCTCGCTCGCATCAGCCCGGAGGAGTTGGAGTCCCTGTTCGTCGGCTACGGCTACAAGCCCTACTTCGTCGAGGGCAGCGACCCGGCCCAGATGCACCAGAAGATGGCGGAGACCCTGGAGCGCGCCGTCGAGGAGATCCGGACCCTGCAGAAGACCGCACGGCAGACGGACTCCCCGACGCGTCCGCGCTGGCCCATGATCATCCTGCGCTCGCCCAAGGGCTGGACGGGTCCGAAGGAGCTGGATGGGCACAAGCTGGAGGGCACCTGGCGCTCACACCAGGTCCCCTTCGCCGACGTGCGAGGCAACCCGGCGCACCTGAAGGCGCTCGAGGACTGGATGCGCAGCTACCGGCCCGAGGAGCTGTTCGACGCGGAGGGAAGGCTGAATCCGGAGATCAGGTCGCTCGCGCCCAAGGGGCCGCGGCGGATGAGCGCGAACCCGCACGCCAACGGCGGCCTGCTTCGCAAGACGCTCAAGCTGCCCGACTTCCGCGACTATGCGGTCAAGGTCGGCCCGCGCGGCACCACGCTGCATGAGAATACCAAGCCGCTCGGCGAGTTCCTGCGCGACATCATGCGCGACAACCCGACGAACTTCCGCGTCTTCGGCCCGGACGAGACCGCCTCGAACCGGCTCCAGGCCATCTACCAGGTGAGCAAGAAGACCTGGATGGCGAACCTGACGCCGGACGACGCCGACGGGGGCGAGCTCGCGCGGGACGGCCGCGTCATGGAGATGCTGTCGGAGCACACGCTGCTCGGCTGGCTCGAGGGGTATCTGCTCACGGGGCGCCACGGCCTCTTCCACACGTATGAGGCGTTCGCCCACGTCATCGACTCCATGTTCAACCAGCACGCCAAGTGGTTGGACATCAGCAAGAACCACGTGAGCTGGCGCGCGCCCGTCGCCTCGGAGAACATCCTGCTCTCCTCGACGGTGTGGCGTCAGGACCACAACGGGTTCTCACATCAGGACCCGGGGTTCATCGACCTGGTGACCAACAAGTCCGGCACGGTCACGCGCATCTACCTGCCTCCGGACGCCAACACGCTGCTGGTGGTGGCGGACCAGTGCCTGCGCAGCACCGACTGCGTCAACGTCGTCGTCGCGGACAAGCAGAAACACCTCCAATTCACCAGCATCGACGAGGCCATTGCCCACTGCGCCAAGGGGATTGGCATCTGGAAGCGGGCCAGCACGGACCAGGACGCGGAGCCGGATGTCATCATGGCCAGTTGCGGCGACGTCGCGACGCAGGAGGCCCTGGCCGCCGCCTCCATCCTGCGCGCGCGCGCGCCGAACCTGAAGCTGCGCTTCGTCAACATCGTCGACCTGTTCAAGCTCCAGTCGTCGGCGGACCATCCGCACGGGTCCACCCAACGGGAGATTGAAAGCCTGTTCCCGCCCGGCAAGCCCATCATCTTCAGCTTCCACGGCTATTCCTCGCTCATCCACAAGCTTGCCTATCGCTTCATCGACCACGAAGACCTGCACGTGCATGGCTACCGGGAGAAAGGCAACATCAACACGCCCTTCGAACTGGCGATCCTGAACGAGACGTCCCGCTTCCACCTGGTCATCGACGTCATCGATCGCGTGGCGGGGATGCAGGCGAAGGCAGGGCACCTGAAGGAAGAGATGAAGAACGCCATCCTCGACAACCTGGCCTACGCGCACGAGCACGGCAAGGATCGTCCTGAAATCACCGACTGGACCTGGCCGGACTGAGAGGGGCTCACGCATGGCACGGCGGACGTCCGAAACGGGAGGCGTGCCGGACGCGCTGCTCGTGCTCAACGCGGGTTCTTCGAGCCTGAAGTTCTCCGTCTTCCTCGATGAGGAGCCCCTCCGCCTCCTCCTGCGGGGGGAGTTCGAGGAGCTGTCGACCCGTCCGCGGTTCGTCGCGCACGCGGACGGTGCCGTCATCGCTGAGAGGGATTGGGCCCCCGGAACGCAGCTCGGGTACACGGGCGCCACCGAATTCCTGTTCGCCTGGGGTCGGGAGGGCGTACTCGGCGGGCACCGGATCGCGGCCACCGGCCACCGGGTGGTCCATGGCGGCATGCGCTTCTCCGGGCCCGCCCTCGTTGACGCGGCGACCCTGGCGGAGCTGGAAGCGCTCATCCCGCTGGCGCCGTTGCACCAGCCCCATTGCGTGGAAGCGATTCGCGCCGTCACGCGGACGGCGCCCGCGGTGCCGCAGGTCGCCTGCTTCGACACCGCGTTCCACCGCACCCAGCCCCCCGTGGCCCAGGCCTTCGCCCTGCCCCGCCGCTATGCCGAGGAGGGTGTCCGCCGCTACGGCTTCCATGGCCTTTCCTACGAATACATCGCCTCCACGCTGCCAGGCACGGCGCCCGGGGCCGCCGAAGGACGCACGGTGGTAGCGCACCTGGGCAACGGCGCGAGCATGTGCGCCCTGCTCCAGGGACGAAGTGTGGCGACGACCATGGGCCTCACCGCCCTGGATGGGCTCATGATGGGCACCCGCTGCGGTGCCCTGGATCCCGGCGTCCTGCTCTACCTGATGGACCGGCACGGCATGGACGCGCGCGCGCTGGAGCGGCTGCTCTACCAGCAATCCGGCCTGCTGGGCGTCTCCGGCGAATCCAGCGACATGCGCGAGCTGCTCGGTGGCTCCAGTGCCGCCGCCGCCGAGGCGCTGGAGTTGTTCGTCTATCGCATCCATCGCGAGCTGGGCTCGCTCGCGGCGGCCCTGCACGGCCTGGACGCCGTGGTCTTCACGGGCGGCATTGGCGAGCACTCCGCGCCCATTCGCGAGCGGGTCTGTCGCGACGCGCGCTGGCTGGGGCTGGAGCTGGATGAGGAGGCCAATGCTCGCGGAGGCCCCTGCATCACCCGGTCCGGCAGCCGCGTCTCCGCCTGGGTGATTCCCACGGATGAAGAGGCGATGATCGCCCTGCACACCCGGCGGGTGCTGCGCGCGACAGGCCCCGCCCCCGGTCCGGAGTGAGAGCGCGTGCCCCCCTGCCT
>NZ_RAWI01000181.1 GCF_003612125.1 Corallococcus praedator | reverse complement strand
GCGAAGGCCCATGCCACATGGCCACGACTCGCAAGCCTGGACCTTCCCGCGGTGCCGCCTCGAAGTCCGGCGGGCCCCGCTCGTCCCGCCCCGGCGGCCCGGGACCTTCCCGCGGTTCAGCCCCGAAATCCGGCGGGCCCCGCTCATCCCGCCCCGACGGCTCGGAACCTTCCCGCAGTGCCGCCCCGAAGGCGAAGCGCGGCGGCGGCGGGCTCCACCCGCCCCGCACCGGCGGCCCGAAGCGCAAGGAAGCCGGCGGACGCCCCGACAAACCCAAGATGAGCCGCGCCCAGCACGAGCGCGCCCGTCCCAACCCGAACCGCCCCCTGCGCGAGGACCTGGTCCTCCAGGCCTGTCTGGAGGCCTACGGCGGCGTGCGCCGCGAGGGCCGCCTGTCCGACCGCGCGCTGGAGTTCGTCCTGCGCAGGAAGACGCTCCTCTACTCCACGGAGCGCCGCGCCGTGGCCGAGCGCGTCTACGCGCTGCTGCGCCGCCAGCGCACCGTGGACTTCCTGCTGGAGCACTCCCAGCACAACTTCGAGACCCTGGACGGCACCCGCCAGGACGTCATGCGGCTGGCCGCGTCCCGCATCCTCCATGGCGAGGACCCCAACTACGTCTCGCGCACCAGCGGCCTGTCCGGCACGGACCTCACCGTGCTCGACCGTCTCCCGGACGCCGCCGCCGAACTCGACGGCCTGCCCGAAGCGAAGCGCTTCCCCATCGCCGCGTCGCTGCCGGACTTCCTCGCGGAGAAGTTCCGCGCCGTCTTCGGCAAGGACGCCAGCCGCGCCGCCGAGGCGATGAACGAGCGCGCCCCGCTCAACGCCCGCGTCAACGCCCTCAAGGGCGACCGCGACATCCTCCAGGAGCGCCTGGCCGCCGAGGACGTGGAGTCCACGAAGCCCACGCCCCTGTCCCCCCTGGGCATCACGCTGGAGACGCGCCTCAACATCTTCTCGCTCCAGAACTTCAAGGACGGCTGGCTCGAAATCCAGGACGAGGGCAGCCAGCTGCTCGGCATGCTCGTGGACGCGCCGCCCACCCGCGTCGTGGACGCGTGCGCGGGCGCCGGTGGCAAGACGCTCCAGCTGGCCGCGCAGATGAAGAACCGCGGCGACCTGCACGCACTCGACGTGGACGAAGGCCGCATGGAGGACCTGCGCAAGCGCGCGCGCCGCGCCGGCGTGCACAACGTGCGCACGCAGATCATCCCGCCCGAAGGCCCGGAGGCGGAGGCCGCGCTCGAGCCCCTCAAGGGTCTGGCGGACCGCGTGCTGGTGGACGCGCCGTGCAGCGGCACCGGCACCTTCCGCCGCAAGCCGGACGCCCGCTACCGCCTCACGCCCGAGTCCCTGGAGATGCACGTGGCCCGGCAGAAGGCCCTCCTGGAGCGCTTCTCCACCCTGGTGAAGCCCGGCGGCCGGATCATCTACGGCACCTGCAGCGTGCTGCGCGAGGAGAACGAGAACGTGGTGGAGGACTTCCTGTCCCGGCACCCCGAGTTCACCGTGCGCCCCGTGGCCGAAATCCTGGGCGCGGAGCTGGGCAAGAAGGTGGGCCCCGGCCCCTTCATGCGCCTCGCCCCGCACACCCACGGCACCGACGGCTTCTTCGGCGCCGTGCTCGTCCGCGCGAAGTAATCCCGCCCGCGGTCCCCCCGCGAGAAAGGCAACTCCGGCCATGTCGTCAGCCGTCCACTACCGCGTCGCCATGCCCCGTCCGCATGCGCACCTGTTCGAGGTGGAGGCCACCTTCCCCGCCGGGCCCGACGCGCTCGACGCGGTGATGCCGGTGTGGACGCCGGGCAGCTACCTGGTGCGCGAATACGCGCGCCAGGTGCAGGACGTCAGCGCCGTGGACGAAGGCGGCCAGCCGCTGCCGGTGCGCCGGGTGGACAAGCGCACCTGGCGCGTGGAGGCGCGGGGGCACGCCGTCACCCTGCGCTACCGCGTCTACGCGAACGAGCTCAGCGTGCGCACCAGCCACCTGGACGGCAGCCACGGCTACTTCAACGGCGCCACCGTGTTCCTCTACACGGAAGGCACGCGCGAGCTGCCCCACCGCGTCACCGTGGACGCGCCCCCGGGCTGGCGCACCTTCTGCGCGCTGGACTCCGAAGGCGGCACGTTCCACGCGCCCGACTACGACACGCTGGTGGACAGCCCCTTCGAGGTCGGCCCGCACACGCCGCTCACCTTCACCGCCGCGGGCGTGCCGCATGAGGTGGTGGTCTGGGGCGACAGCGTGCCGGACGCGGAGCGGATGTGCTCCGACATGCAGCGCATCTGCGAGGCGCAGGCGCGCATGTACGACGGCCTTCCGCTGAAGCGCTACCTGTTCCTCGTCTACCTCACCGACAAGGGCCGGGGCGGGCTGGAGCACCAGGCCTCCACCGCGCTGCTCTTCCCGCGCACGGGCCTGTCGTCGAACCGGGGCTGGGAGGACTTCCTCACCCTGGTGGCGCACGAGTACTTCCACCTGTGGAACATCAAGCGCGTGAAGCCGCGCGCGCTGGTGCCGTTCGACTACTCGCAGGAGAACTACACCACGCTCTTGTGGGCCTTCGAGGGCGGCACCGCCTACTACGACAACCTCTTCGTGCGCCGCGCCGGGCTGATGTCCGCGTCGCGCTACCTGGCCCGGCTGGGAGAGACCTTCAGCCTGCTGCACTCCACCCCGGGCCGCCGCGTGCAGACGCTCACCGAGGCGTCGCTCGTCAGCTGGGTGAAGCACTACCGCCCCGACGAGCACTCCCCCAACAGCGCCGTCTCCTACTACCTGAAGGGCGAGGTCGTCTGCGCGCTGCTGGACCTGGAGGTGCGCCGCGCCACGCGGGACGCGAAGTCGCTGGATGATGTGCTGCGCTGGCTGTGGCGCCACCACGGCGACGGCTCCGGCGTGCCGGAGGACGGCGTGGAGAAGGCGGCGAGCGCGGTGGCGGGCGTGGACCTGACGCCCTTCTTCGACCGGGCGGTGCGCTCCACGGAGGACCTGGACTACAGCGTCTTCGCGCATGTGGGGCTGGAGGTGTCCTTCCGCGTGCGCGAGGCCCCCAACGACAAGGGCGGCACGCCGCCGCGCCTCAAGCAGGAGCCCAAGCCGAAGGGCTGGCTGGGCGTCACCCTGCGCGGCGCCGCGACGCTGTCCACCGTGCCGGAAGGCACGCCCGCGCTGGAGGCCGGCCTCTACCCGGAGGACGACGTGGTGGCGCTGGACGGCTGGCGCGTGGACGGCGCGGGGCTCATCGCCCGCTGCGAGGACAAGCGCCCGGGCGACACGGTGAAGGTGACGCTGTTCCGCCGCGACCGGCTGCTGGAGGTGCCGGTGGTGCTGGGCCAGAAGCCCGCGGATGCCGTGTGGCTCCAGCGCGTGGAGCGCCCCACCGACGCGCAGAAGGCCGCGTTCCAGGCCTGGCTCGGCGCGCCCTGGGACGAGACGCCCGGCCCGGCGTAGTAGGCTTTCGCGGCATGAAGGCCGCCCCTGCCTCCCTTACGTGCCGCTCCCATCCGGCCGCCGTCGCAGGCTGGCGCTGCGAGCAATGCGAGTCGCCCCTGTGCCCCTCCTGCGTGGAGACCCGGCGCATGGGCCCGGTGGAGTACTTCACCTGCGGCCGCTGCGGTGGCACGGCGAACGTGCTCCTGCGCCACCGCTCGGACTTCGACTTCCAGCAGCGCCTGACGGGCGCCCTGCGCTTTCCCCTCACCGGGCCGGGCCTGCAGACGCTGTTGGCCGTCAGCCTGATGCTGGCCGTCCTGCGCTCGCTCGGGGGCGGCATCCGGTTGATCCAGGTGCTGCCGCTGACGCTGGCGCTGGGCATCTTCTGGGCCACCTTCTTCGCGCTCGTGAAAGGCGCGGCCCGGGGCAATCCGGATCCGGAGGCCCCCGTCTTCACCGATGTCATCCGCGACAACCTGATCCCCGGCCTGCGCGGCCTGATCGTCACCGTCGGCGTTTTCCTGCCCGCGTTCGCGCGCGCCGTGTCCCTGGCGCCGTCGCCGCGGGAGCACCTGCTGAACCTGCTGCTGGGCGCCCCCCTGGAGGCCGTGATGCCTCCGGACGCGTTGGCGGACCCGCTCACCTGGGGACTCGTGCTGCTGGGCTTCCTGTGGCTGCCGTGGGCGTGGCTGGTCGCGGCCATGGGACAGTCGATGGTCGGCGCGCTCCATCCCCTCCGCGCGCTCGCGTGCATCCGGGCCCTGGGGCGCGACGCGCTCAAGGTGATGGGCGTGTTCGCGCTGCTGGCCGTCGCCCACGCGGGGATGCACTGGCAGGCGGACCAGGTGCTGGCGTTCCACATCTTCTTCCTGTCCCGGTGGATCGCGGAGGCGCTCACGTTGCTTGTGCCCTTCGCCGCCGCGAACGTGCTGGGGCTCGTGCTGTACGTGTACGGCGATGCGCTGGGCTACCTGCCCGCGAGCGACTTCCTGGAGCCCGTGCTGGGCACCACCGCGCCGGAGCGCGTCCCCCTGCCTCTGCGGGGCGCCGCGCCCGAAGTCCCCGAACCCGAGGCACCCTCCTCCCCCGAGGAGGTGGCCTCTCAGGTGGCGGCGTTCACGCAGGCGGTGGAGACACGCGACGTGGCGCGGGCGCTCGGCCTGTACGCGGCCCTGCGTGTTCTGCCCCGCCTGAAGCTTTCGCCCACGCACCATCTGTTCGTTGGACAGGCCGCGGCGGTGGAACGAGATTTCCCACTGTCGGTCGCGGCGCTGGAAGCGGCGGCGGACGCGGCGCCCGAGGAGCCCACCGCGCCCCGCGCGCTGGTGCTGCTGGCGCGCGTGCAGGGGGAGAAGATGGGAAACACGGTGCGCGCGGAGGAAATCTACCGGTACATCCTGCACCGATATCCGGACACGGATGCCGCCCGTTTTGCCCAGGGGCGGGTGACGTCCGCTGCGTAGTCTTCGCGTTGCGGCACCCGTCCTCCGGTACCAGATTGCCTGCATGGGACGGGTCGGGGGCGTGGGGATGGGGAAGCGGTTTCGGACGTATGGATGGTTGGGGCTCCTCGCGAGCGTGTGGGTGACGGGCTGTGATGAAGCCCCGAGCGCCAATCGCCAGGAGGACCCGTGCGCGGAGCCACTGTCGCTGCGCGTGCACGTGGTGTCGTCGGACGGTGCGTTCATCCAGGGCGCGACCGTGACGGCCACCAACCTGGAGAGCAATGTCAGCATCACCGGCGTGACGGATGACCGCGGCCTCACCACCGCCATCAACGAGCACCTGGCGCCCAGCCCCATCCGGGTGGTGGCCACTGCGGGCTCGCACGTGACGCCCGCCGAGCGCGTGGAGTGGACGTGCGACGCGTGTCACTGCACGCCTGTTCCCGCTGAGCTGACCCTGGAAATGCGGGACTGACGTCGAAGACCCGCCAGAGAGGTCCGGGCCGGGTGGAAATCCACCGTCCTGGGCCGTGGGGCGGTTGTGTTGACCTGCCCGCGTGCGGTACGGCTTACGCCATGCGTCAAACCCGCATGCGCGCGCTCGCGTCGGACAGGCTCCCCTTCATCCAGGCCGCCCGCTCGGTGTGCCTGAAGGCGGGGTCATGGATGTGTTGTCGCGGCACTGGTGTCCCTTCGCTCCAGTAAGCCGTGCAACCGCGCTACCCGCCGGGTAGGCATATCCGTGGCATCCCCTGAAGGTCCCCCATGCCCGCAGACAGTGTGGAAGTGCTGCTCCAGTGCTCGGTCACCGAGCTGACGGGGCGGTTCATCACCCAGGCCCAGTCCGTCCCGCAGGGACTGCTGGAGGCGCTGGAAGCAGATCCCCGACAGGGCGCGCAGGGGCTCGCGCGCAAGCTGCGTTCGCGCCAGGAGAAGAACCGCGCGGAAGGCCAGCGGCTGCGTCACCTGCTGAAGTTCGAGACGGAGCTGTGGGAGCAGGGCCTGCTGAAGGTGGCCGGAGTGGACGAGGCGGGCATGGCGCCGCTCGCGGGCCCCGTCGTCGCCGCCGCGGCCATCCTGCCCAGGGGCTACCGGCTCCGGGGGCTGGACGACTCGAAGAAGATACTGGACCCGGACAAGCGCGAGGCGCTGGCGGAGGCCCTCAAGCGCGACGTGGTGGCGTGGGCGGTGGGCCAGGCGGAGGTGGAGGAGATCGACCGGCTCAACATCTACCACGCGGGCCTGCTGGCCATGCGGCGCGCGGTGGAGGGGCTGGGGATGACGCCGGACTATGTGCTGGTGGACGCGCGCACGATTCCTCAATGCGCGGCGCCTCAGCGGGGCATCATCAAGGGTGACTCGCTGTCGTTGAGCATCGCGGCGGCGTCGGTGCTGGCGAAGACGACGCGCGACCGGCACATGGCCGAGCTGGATGCGCGCTACCCGGGCTACGGGCTGGCGGCGCACAAGGGCTACCCCACCGCGCAGCACGTGGCGGCGATCCAGGCGAAGGGGGTGCTGCCCATCCACCGACGGAGCTTTGGACCGGTGCGCGAGGCGCTCGGCCTGGAGCAGCCCTCCGGGCCCGTCCCGATGCAGTCGGAGCTGTTCGCCGCTACTCCTGATCAGGTGGCGAAGCGATGAGCGCGGACCGGGACATCGACGGCTGGTTGGCGGAGCGGGGCGTCACGCTGATGGACGCGCGCGTGCGGGCGCGGGGCGTGCTGGAGGAGGTGGGGCTCACGCGGCCGGGCAAGGCGCGCATGAGTGAACCCAAGCTGATGCGAGCGGCCGAGGTGCTGACCGAGCGCTTCTTCCAGGTGTGCGCGGATCCCGCCTGCCTCCAGGTGGCGACGGCGAGCGGCCGGGAGCCTCTCCGTGTAGAGCCCCGCAGTCACTGCGCGCGGTGCGGCGGTTCCGCCAACCGGCGCGCGGAGGTGGCGTTCCTGGAGGTGTGCCACGCCCGCAACGTGAACCGCGTGGTGGTGGTGGGCGGCTCGCCCGCGGTGCGCGAGGAATTGGAGTCGAAGCTGGGCGGCCACATCGACCTGCGCATGGTGGACGGCACGGAGCGGCGCACGTCGGACCGGGCGCGGAGTGATTTGGAGTGGGCGGACCTGGTGCTGGTCTGGGGCGCCACGGAATTGCACCACAAGGTGTCTGGCCATTACACGCACGGGCCGCCCGCGCATCACCACAAGGTGGTGCACGTGGTGAAGCGGGGCGTGGCGGCATTGCTGGATGAGGCGATGATCCACCTGCAACGCGCCACGCGCTGAAGGGCGTCACGTGAGAAGCCTGGCAATCCCATCCGGGTGGCCAGGCTTCTTCCTTCAGGTCCACCCTGCGGGAAGGACGCAGCGGGGGTGAGGGTTTTCAGCGACCCGACGAATCGTCGCTCTCCGCCGAGCGGACAAAAAGCTCTCTGCCCGCTCGGATCGTGCACTTGACGTCGGTGAACCTCCGAACGTCCGTGGTGGGATCGCCGCCGAGGACCACGAGGTCGGCGTCGAGCCCTGGGTTGACGCGGCCACGGCGCTCGCCAGCGTGCCAGCGTGCCGCAGGGGCGGTGGTCAGCGACGCGAGGATCTGCATCGGCGTCAGCCCCGCGTGGGCCATGAGGACGTATTCCTGCGTCGGATCCAGGTCCGCCATGTACCCGACATCGGTGCCGAACAACACCTGACCACCGGCGCTCGAGAACGCCGCGAGCTGCCGTTCGGCATCCGCCACGATGGCCTCGCGGATGTGAGGGGGCACGTCTGCCTTGGCGAGCTCGTACCCCCAGAGTTGCAGCGTCGGGACCACGGAAACGTGGCTCGCGACCATCTGACGGATGAGTTCGGCGCTCCACGTAGACTTCGGCGGATCGATCGTCGTGTGCACGAGGATGTCCACGCCGGCCTGCACGGCGGCGCTCACCCCCTCGGGATCGGTGGGGTGCATCATGGACAGGCCACCCTGCCGGCGGGTTTCGTCCACCGCGGCGCGCGCGATGTCCGCGGACATGCGGCGGATCTCACCATGTCCCTGGGGCGTGGCGATGAACAGCTTGGTCCCCTGCGCGCCGTGCTCGAAGTTCCCGCGCACGATGGCGCGGGCCTCATCCGCCGTCGCGGGTTGCGGTAGCTGTCGCAGCAACTCGGGCGGCAGGTCGCGCAGGTAGATGGGAATGCCGTTTTCCGGATACAGCGAGGCTCCGACGGTGAGGATCGCCGGCCCCTGCAGTTCGCCGCGCGCGATGCGCTGGCGAAGGGCCTCGGTGTTCGCGGGGTCGGACCCGGTATCAACGACCGTCGTGAAGCCGAAGCGCGTGGTCATCCGGCTCAGGGGTTGCTGGAGCGCGTCGGACGGGCGGCCGGCGGCCCCGGCGAACGCAGGGTCCGTGAAGTGAACGTGGCTGTTCTGGAACCCAGCCGTAATCACCCCGCCGCTGCAGGCGTCCGCCCGCCGGACCCCGGCCGGCGGAGCGACCGACCCGGAGCCGATGGCTTCGATCTTTCCGCCGCTCACGAGCACCCAGGCGTTGTCCATCGGAGGCTCATCCGGCGCCACATAGAGCCGCGCGGCCGTCAGGAGCCAGCGATCGGCGTCAGCCGGCCGCTGGCTCGAAGCGCAGCCAGCGGTGGCCAGCCAGAGCAGAAGTACGAAACGCTGCATCATCCCCACCTCACGGATTCGAATCATGCGTTCAAGCGCGGAACTTCGTGAGGAGTCTAGGGCACGAGTACACATGGACCGCACCTCCTTCGGGACGCGCTGCCTGATGCGTGGAGTTGCCCCCGTCAAATCGGACAGCTCAAGGTTGAGAGTTAGCAGTACGGAACTCGCGGGGTGACTTCATCTTGAGGCCTCCGGCGGCGGGTTCAATTGCCGCCGCTTCCAAGGCGCCACCCTCTGAGAACGGGGCTGCACCTGCATTTCAAGGACCAAACCGGAGACGGAAACGACATGAGCAAGACGTGGATCGGCAAGTGGAAGCGTATAGGCGGGATAGAGGCCATGCGACGCGGTACGGCCGTCCCGACGCGACGATGCGGACGCTGCCGCACAGGCAGCCGCCGGTGAAGCGCTCGGGTCCTTCCACGCTCATTCCGCTTTGCGACGGAAGTGGAGCGCCTGCACGCCGGACTTGAGCCGCTGCGTCGATAGGAGTTCGAGATGCCGCGCACTCGACAGGCCATGAAACAACGTCGGCCCGCGGCCACTGATGATGGGATGAACGACGATGCGGTACTCGTCGATGAGCCCCAACTCCTCGAGCGCAGCCGCGAGCTTGGGCGCTCCGACGAGGACACCCCGCTCGGTCTTCGCTTTCAGCGCCGAGATCGCCTCGCCAAGGTCACCCTCCACCTTGATCGTGTTCTGCCACGGAAAGTCGCTCCGCGAGCCCGACACGACGTACTTCGCCTTCGCCTCGAGCCTCTGTGCCCACTCGCGCATCGCGCGCGGCGCCTTTTCGTCGCGTGCCACCGCGGGCCAGGCTCCCTCCATCAGCTCGTAGGTGTTGCGCCCGAAGAGCATCGCCCCGCTCTGCTCCATGAGCTGCGTCCAATAGTCGTGCAGTTCGTCGTCCACGATCCCCTGGGTGTGATCGATGCACCCGTCCAAAGTCACGTTGAGACCGAAGGTGAGGAGGCCCATGGCGTGGGACTCTACGAAAAGCGCGCGCAGCGCGCAGCAGCCCGAGCCATCGACGCAATGCCCCTTCCCCGGTGGGTATCGGCGCGCAGAAACTCGACACCATCGAATCGATCATCCCGCCCGGCTGCGCGAGGACGCGCAGCAACCAGACATGATCGCCGCGATCCCCTTTCGCCACTGCGCACTGCGCGCAACAACCTGGCGTATCGGCGGGATAGAGGCCATCGGTGAGCGTCAAGGTAGTTGTCGCGTGAAAGGGTTCAGCCGATGCGTTTCAGCTCCTGCACTTCCGGTGAGGGGTTGAGGCGCACGGGGCCCGCGGGCGTCCAGTCGCGCGTGTCGCGGCTCCATCGCTCGGGGCGACGGGCACGAGCGCGCTGGTACACCTGGTGGCGCTGGGCGAGCAGTGCCGTTTCGCTGCCGAAGTGCCTGGCTTCCGGCGTGACGAAGCGGATGGCGGAGTGCCGGTGCTCGGTGTTGTACCAGCCCACGAAACGCGCCACCCATGCGTGCGCGTCCTGAGTCGAGGCGAAGGCTCGCTGGGGGAAGGAAGGGCGGTACTTCAGCGTGCGGAAGAGGGCCTCGGAAAACGCGTTGTCGTCCGAGACGCGGGGCTGGCTGAAGGAGGGCGCCACGCCCAACCATTGCAGCGTGGCCAGCATCGTTGCGCCCTTCATGGGGCCGCCGTTGTCCGCGTGCAGCACCAGGCCCTCGGGGCAGCCGGCGGCCTGCCAGCTGTCGCGGATGAGGGCTGCGGCATGCGCGGACGACTCCTCCTCGTGGACGCGCCAGCCCATGATGCGGCGGCTGAAGACGTCCACCACGAGGTAGAGGTAGAGGAAGCAGCCCTTCACCGGGCCCTTCAGGTAGGTGATGTCCCAGATCCACACCTGGCAGGGCCGGGGGGCGGTGTGTTCGGCCTTCGGGCGCGGTGTGGGCGGCTTCGCGGGGCCTCGGTGGGCCACAGCTGTCCCGCTGCGCGCAGGACCCGGTAGAAACTCGCCTCACTGGCCACGTACTCGCCCCGGTCCGCCAGCCTGGGCACCAGTTGCTTGGGCGAGACGTCGCGGAATTCCTCGCTGTTGGCCACTGCCAGCATGCGGCGCTTCTCCACTTCGGAGAGGCGGTTGGCGGGCCGGGTGCGCGGACCGCACCGCCCGTCCTACGCGGTGGCCGGCTTCCTCCAGCGCTGAATGGTGCGAGGGGCCACCCCCCAGCCGCTCGCCAGACGGCCTCCAGCCGCACGCCCTGCTGGAGGGCTTCTTCGACGTGCGCGAGCGTCATTTCTCGCGCCTCTCGTCCGCTGCGGCGTCCTCGTCGTCCAGGTGCCGCTCGTCCCAACCCGTCGCCTGAACTTATTCGAGCACCAGCAGCGCCGCCGTCTCCGCCAGCGCCTTCTCCTTGCGGTGCAGTTCGCGCTCCAACTCCTTCACCCGCTTCTCGGCCACCGCCAGTCGCCTGCGCTCCTTGGCCGGCAGTGGCTCGGCGGAGGCACCCGAGAGGGCTCCAGCTGCGGCCTGCTGCCACTCCTTCAGCTTCTCCTCGTGCAGCCCCTCTCCTCGCAGCAGCGCCCCCATCGCCTCGCCGGTGAGCCCCTGGGCTGCGACCAGCACGCGCAGCTTCTCCTCGGGCGTCCACTTCTTCGGCCCAGCGGACACCGCGGGCTTCTTCTCCTCGGGCGGGGGCGTCATCGCCGCCAACTTATTCGCCTCCCGCAACCACTGCGACAATGTCGGCTGCGACACTCCCACCTGGCGGGCCAACGCTGCGGCGCTCACCGCGCCCGGGCCTACCATCCGCTTCACCATCTCTGATTTGAATCCATCCGTGTACGGCACTGCGTCCTGCCTGCTCTCGCCTCCAAGGCGTGGTCATCCCGGCCGCTCAGCCGAGGCGACAACTTCCCTGACACAGAGGGCCTCACGCACGCGAACACATCCAGGGCGAACGTCCTTTTCAGCAGCCCGGCCCAATCCAAACGGGGTATGCGCTCCTTCCTCGGCTCCTCCACCGTCGCGGCAAAGGCGGGGCTCTCCTCCTCCAGCCCCGGCTCCGCCCCTGCTTCAGGGAGCGTGTTGGCATGCAGGAGAAGCCCTCCAGGAAGGCGCACCGGGGCTGCTTATGCTGTTGGCTTGCCGACGCTCGATGGTCCTAACAGCCAGGTTCCCTCGTCGCGGAGCCATTTCCATGCTGAGCCGATGCAACACGCGCAAGAGACCTCCAGCTCCGTGAGCAGTGAGGAACCCGAAGTGCATCAGCGTGGGCACAGCCGACGCGAGTTCGTGCGCGGCACCGCTTTCGCCATGGCCAGCGCGGGAGCGGCAACCGTCCTAGGTCCTCTGACCGCCGTCGGCGCAGAGGCAAGAGGTCCAGTGGAACAGGGGACCGGTCCGTTTCCGACGGAGGGCATGGCCGCCTACTCCCCGAATGGCCCCCACAAGCTCCTCAAGTTCCAGCGTCGAGCCCTCCGCCCGAAGGACGTGGCGATCCGGATTCACTACTGCGGCGTCTGCCATTCGGATATCCACACCGTCCGAGGCGACTGGGGAAAGTATCCGTATCCGCTGATCACCGGTCACGAGCTTGCGGGTGAAGTCGTGGGCGTCGGGTCGAGCGTGAGCAAGTTCAAGGTGGGCTCGCGCGTCGGAGTCGGGACGATGGTGAATTCCTGCCGGCAGTGTCGGGAGTGCCAGGCTGGCTTTGAGCAATACTGTGAAAATGGAAACACACAGGCATACGGGTCGAAGGATCGGGACGACTCCATTACGCAGGGCGGCTATTCGAGGCTCGTCGTTGTAGACGAGGATTTCGTCCTGAGCATCCCGGACTCCATCGATCTCGCCGAGGCAGGCCCACTGCTGTGTGCCGGTATTACCGTCTACTCCCCCCTTCGACACTGGAGCGTGGCCCCGGGACAGAACGTCGCCATCGTCGGGCTGGGCGGCCTTGGGCACCTCGCGGTTCAGCTTGCGAGTGCGCTGGGCGCTTCAGTGACGGTCATCACGACCTCGCCCGACAAGGCCAAAGACGCTCGACGATTCGGAGCGAAAGAGGTGCTCGTCAACAAGGAGGGAGCGGATTTCTCGAAGCAGAAGAAGACCTTCGACTTCATCCTCGACACCGTCCCGTATGCTCACGAGCTGGATCGCCTCATCCCTCTCCTCAAGCGGGATGCGACCTACTGTCGCGTCGGCGTTGGAAAGCTCACGACTCCCAACGAGGTCGGCCAGATGCACCTGGTGCTGGCGAGAAACTCGCTCGCGGGGTCGGTTACGGGCGGCATCCGGGAAACGCAGGAGCTGGTGAATTTCTGCGCTCTCCAGAAGATCAAGCCAGAGGTCACGAAGATCGCCCTGACGGGCATCGATGAAGCCTGGTCGAAGGTGGTGGCCAAGAGGGCTCGATACCGCTTCGTCGTCGACATGAACGCCTGACAGAGGACTCGATGGGAACCACAAACGAGAACGGCAGATTCGCAGGGAAGGTCGCGTTCGTAACGGGGGCCGCCAACGGCATCGGGCGCGCCACGGCGCTCGCCTTTACCCGAGAGGGGGCCAGCGTCGTGCTCGCCGACGTGTCCGAACAGGGCAACCGGGAAACGGCACGCATGATCGAGGAACAAGGCGGAAAGGCGCTCGCGGTCCGGTGCGACGTAACACGGGCCGAGGACGTGAAGGCGGCCCTGGACAAGACCGTTGAGACCTTCGGACGGCTGGACTTCGCCTTCAACAACGCGGGTATCGAACCGAGAAAGCCAGCTCCTACGGCGGAGTACGAGGTGGAGGAGTGGGACCGGATCCTCAACATCGACCTTCGTGGCGTCTTCCTGTGCATGAAGTACGAGATCCCGCTGATCCTCAAACAGGGCGGCGCCATCGTGAACACGTCCTCGGGGGCCGGGGTGATCGGAATCAAGGGCAGCCCCGCATACACCGCCGCAAAGCACGGCGTGATCGGCCTCACCCGGGCGGCGGCCCTCGACTATGCGGCGCAGAATGTTCGCATCAATGCCGTCTGCCCTGGGTACATCGACACGCCGATGATGGACCGCTTCACGGGCGGCACCCCCGAGGGCCGAGCCAAGGTGGTCTCGGAGGAGCCCGTCGGGCGAATGGGTCGGCCCGAAGAGATCGCCGCGACGGTCCTCTGGATGTGCTCCGACGCGGCGGCCTTCATGATCGGGCATGCGCTCGTCGTCGATGGCGGCCAGACGGTGCAGTGATGTATTGCCTGGCCTGACAGTCCAAAGGACTCATCATCATCAACGCCCGCTTAACGGCCCGTTCGCTCCCTCGGGCTAGTGCATGGGGCGCCCGACGGGTACTCCTGTTGTCGCCCTCCACATCGACTCCCTTCCCGGGAGCGCGACCACGGGGGCTCCTTCAGGGCGAAAGGGCCCCCGACCCATGTGTACCCAGTGCGATGACCCGCGCCATGTTCATCACGCGGCCCCCCCCGCCCGCAGGACCATTCTCAAGGCGGGCCTGGGGCTCGCATCTGCGAGCGCCCTTGCGGGTACGACCGCCTCCGCGCAGCCAGCCGTGCCCAAGGCGGGACGAGCCACTCAGGGTCCGCGGACGACCCGGGCGCTTGGCGCCGCGGAGGCCAAAGGCCCCCTGAAGGCCCTCACCATCCAGCGTCGCGCCATGGGGCCCAACGACGTCCTCTTGGATGTCCTCTATTGCGGCATCTGCCACTCGGACATCCACGTCGCCCGCAGCGACAGGGCGCGCTTTCCCTGTGTGCCGGGCCACGAGGTGGTTGGCCGCGTGCAGGCGGTGGGCAGCGCGGTCACCCGCTTCAAGGTAGGGGACGTGGGCGGCGTGGGTTGCATGGTGGGCTCGTGCGGGGAGTGCACGAACTGCCTCGCGGACCGCGAGCAGAACTGCCTGAAGGGCACCGTTTTCACCTATGGCGCGCCAGATCCCGCGGCGGGCGGCTACACCTTCGGTGGCTACTCCGAGACGATGGTCGTCCCGGAGCGCTTCGTGCTGCGGATCCCTCCGGGAGCGGACCTCGCGGCGACGGCACCGCTGCTGTGCGCCGGCGTCACCACCTTTTCGCCCCTTCAGCACTGGGAGGTCTCGGCGGGCCAGCGCGTGGGCGTCGTCGGCCTTGGAGGGCTGGGGCACATCGCGGTGAAGCTCGCCGTGGCACGCCGCGCGGACGTCACCGTCTTCACCACGTCGCCGGGCAAGGTCGCGGACTCACGGCGTCTGGGCGCCCGGCACGCCGTCCTCTCCACGGACGCGGCCGCGATGAAGGAGCACGCGGGTACCTGCGACCTGCTCATCGCCACGGTGCCCAGGACCTTCGACATGCGCCCGTTCATGGACGTGCTGAAGCTCGACGGCACGCTCGTCAACTTGGGCACGCTCGGGGCGCTCGGCAGCCTCGACGGCTTGTCGATGGTGATCGGTCGCAAGAGCGTGGCCGGTTCGCTCATCGGCGGCATCGCCGAGACGCAGGAGATGCTCGACTACTGCGCCGCGCGCGGCATCAAGGCGGACGTGGAGGTCGTGCGCGCCCAGGACGTCAACCGGGCATACGATCGCATCGTGAACAAGGACGTCCGCTACCGCTTCGTCATCGACGTGGCGAGCCTGAAGGACGCCCAGGGCTAGGTGCACATGCGCATGCGTACCCAGCCGACACGGACTCGCTTTCGTCGACTGGCGCTGCGCTTGGGGCTCGGCTTCCTCGCCGTCCTGATACTCGTGACAGGCGCGGTCCTTCTGTCTACCCAAGGCCTCCAGACCCTTGGCGACACGCCGGAGCCGGCAAGGCTCACCCGCTTGGCCAGGCAGTCGCGTTTCCAGGACGGGCGCTTTGCCAACCTCGAAGCACCTTCGCCTCCGTACACGGGGGAGCGCCCGACGCTCATGCAGGTCTTCTTCGGCGGCGAGCGCCGACGGCCTCCGGCGCCGCCACCCATCGCCGCACGGGAGGACTGGATGTCCGTGGGCGAAGGCGGCCGCGTGACGTGGCTTGGCCACTCCACGCTCCTCATCGAGGTGGACGGCGCGCGCGTGCTCACCGACCCCATCTGGTCCGAGCGCGCCTCGCCGTCCTCGCTCGTCGGCCCCGTGCGCTTCCACCCGCCTGTCGTGCCGCTCAGTGCGTTGCCGAAGCTGGACGCCGTCGTCATCTCGCACGACCACTACGACCACCTGGACATGGACACGGTCCAGGCGCTGGCGAAGACGGGCGTGCGCTTCTTCGTCCCACTGGGTGTCGCTGACCACCTGAAGGCGTGGGGCGTGCCGCGGGCGCAGCTGGTCGAGTTCGACTGGTGGAGCGAGGCCCGCGTCACGCCGGACGTGTCCCTGGTGGCGACCCCGTCGCGGCACTACTCCGGCAGGACGACAGGGACGCGCAACACCACGCTGTGGGCGTCCTGGGTCGTCCGGAGCGCGCGACACCGAGTCTTCTTCAGCGGCGACAGCGGGCCGACGCCTCAGTTCGAGGAAATTGGACGCCGCTTCGGTCCCTTCGACCTGGTGGCTCTCGAGATTGGCGCCTTCCACCCCGCCTGGGGAGACATCCACCTGGGTCCGGACAACGCGCTAGAGGCGCACCGGATGCTGGGGGGCGGGCTGCTGCTGCCCATCCACTGGTCCACTTTCAACTTGGCGGCGCACCCGTGGGACGAGCCCATCGAGCACCTCGTGCGCCTCGGAGATCAGCGCGGCGTGAGCATCGTGACGCCGATGCTGGGAGCGCCCCTGGTCCTCGGCGAGGTCGCTCGCACCGGGCCCTGGTGGCGGAGCGCCAGCGCGCCGGGCGTCCCCACGCAGGCAAGAAGCTCCAGCTCCGCGGGGGCGGCGCGATGAGCGGGCAGAGCGACATGCAGTGCTTTCAAATCAGGAGGACGGACATGAAACGATTCATCGGTGTTGCACTCGTCGGGTTGCCGGTGGTCGGCGTTGCGCTCGCACAGCCGCATCCCAGCACGCCTGCGCTGCGCATCACGCGGTATCGGGTGCGCTACTCATGACGCTTCACAGGACACGGCCGCTGGCCCTGGGCCTTTCGCTCTCTCTTCTTCTCGCGGGCTGTGCTTGCGCGAACAACTCGGACCCGAGGCATGGCGGACCCGCCTCGCCGACGGCTCCTTCCACGGACGGCGGGGGCAGTCACGCCCCTCCAGGCGAGGCGTCGGCTCAGATGAAGATCACGGTCGGAACAGCGGTCTTCACCGCCACCCTTCACGACAACGAGACGGCGCGGACCTTCAAAAAGATGCTGCCGCTCACGTTGAACATGAAGGACCTGAACTCGAACGAGAAATATCACCGTTTCCCGGACAGCCTACCTGCGAAGGACGCGAACCCCGGGAAGATCCAGGCCGGCGACGTGATGTTGTACGGATCCAACACCCTGGTTCTCTTCTACGAGTCGTTCTCCACGTCTTATCGGTACACGCGAATTGCCGAGGTGGACGACCCCATCGGCCTGGCCGCGGCACTGGGCTCGGGCGACGTTTCCGTCACCTTCGGGCTGTGAGCCAGCAGGGCCCTACGTCGACATGCACATTGGAGATCACTACAGCCTTCGCGATTTTCTCAGATGGACGAGGCAAGAGCTCTACGTGCTCGCTCTCAATGCCACCGTCCCCACGTTGCTTTACCAGCTGCTCGGCTGGAAGTGGCTCACGCTGCCCTGGGCGCCCATCGCCACCGTCGGAACGGCTGCGGCGTTCCTGCTCGCGTTCCGCAACAACTCCACCTACGACCGTCTCTGGAAAGCCAGGATCATCTGGGGTGCGATCGTCAATCTGAGTCGCACCTGGGCAATCCAGGTCCGAGACCTGGTCTCTGCCGGGCCCCCCGAGGCCCAGCAGTTCACGCGCACGCTCGTCCGCCGGCACTTCGCATGGCTGACAGCACTGCGCTTCCAACTGAGACAGAGGAGGCGCTGGGAGCGCATGGACCAGACCGTCAACAGGGAGTACCTCGGGGTCTATGAGGTGCCCGAATGGGACGGGGACCTGGACGCGGAGATGCGGCCCTATGCGCAGGAGGCCCAGTGGGAGCGTCTGAAGGTCACGAGGAACCCAGCCGCGCAGATCATCTCCCTCCAGTCCGAGGACCTGAAGGCTGCCTTCGACCGGGGATGGCTCGACAGCATTCGCCTCTCTCAGCTCGTTGGCACCCTCGGACGGCTCCACGAGCTCGCCGAGACGGGGGAGCGACGGTGTGGCTCTCGATTCCAGTGAGCATGCTCATCAGCTGGGTCTTCCACTCGATCGAGAAGATCGGGGCTCACTCCGAGAATCCTTTCCAGGGAGGCTCGGATGACACGCCGATCTCCTCAATCGCGAGAAACATCGAGATCGACCTCAAAGAGATGTTTCAAGAGGCGCCCGTTCCCCTCCTGATGCAGCCCAAGAACTCGATCGTCATGTGAGGACCTGCGAGAGCTGGGTTTAGGTGCCGGAAGTCGCCACGCGTCGAGCTGGACCGCGCGGTCCGCCGTCAGGTGGCCGTCTCGCCGAAAAGTTCCTTGGCTCGGCTGATGGCGGACATCGCGTTCGGCCAGCCGGCGTAGAAGGCCAGGTGGGCCATGAGCGCGACGAGCTCCTCCTGCGTCACGCCGTTTTCCAGGGGGCAGGTGCGCACTCGCGTGGGCAACCCCAGGTGCTCCAGTGAAGTTGCCCCGGTTTCGTGGAGCGTTTCCGCGCTTTCGCCCTCAAGCGGCAGCGCGGTGCTTCTTCTCGTAACCAGCGGGTGACTCGTAGTCGAGCGCGGAGTGGCGCCGGAGCGGATTATACCA